>JAEZYZ010000248.1 GCA_023418705.1 Pseudomonadota bacterium
CGGGCGAGCGGCCGCGCCCCGGCGCCGGCCCGCGGCGAGACCAACGGCCATGCGCCGGGGCGCGCTCGTGCCGCGGCGACCACGCAGGGGGCTCCACCGAAGGCGCGTTCGGCGGCCGCCGTTCGCCTCCGGACGCAGGGGCGTGCTCCAGCAAAGGCCGCGTCGCGCGCGGAGGCCCACGCCAAGCCCCTGACCAGCAATCGATTTTTGCCGCTCCTCCAGACCGTCAAGCGGGAGGTGGACACTCGCTTGCTGGGTCTGCTCGACGCCAAGCTCGACGACGCCGAGACGCTGGGACGGGACGTCGCGCACCTGGTCGCGGCCCTGCGTGATCTGTGCACCCGGGGCGGCAAGCGGCTGCGCGCCGGCCTGGTGGTCGCGGGCTTTCGGGCCGCCGACGCCGGAGCACCGCTGGAGCCCGCGCTGGACGCCGCGGTCGCGGTCGAGCTCTTGCAGGCCTACTTCCTGATCCACGACGACTGGATCGATGACGACGACGTGCGCCGGGGCGGGCCGAGCGTGCACGCGATGCTCGCCGAGCGCCTCGGCTCGCAGAAGCGCGGCAACGCGTCGGCCATCCTGGCCGGCGACTATGCCTCGGCGCTCGCGCTCGAGGTGCTCTCGCGGGTCGAGTCCAAGGCAGCGCGAACCGATCGGCTGCTCGCCGCGTTTTCGCAGATGCAGACCGACGCCATCTTGGGCCAGCAGCTCGACCTCTCCGGAAACGGCGGGGACACCGAGCTCGCCTACAAGCTCAAGACGGGAAGCTACACCGTCAGCGGTCCCCTCCGTTTGGGGGCGCTGCTGGGGGGCGCTCCGCCCGACGCGCTGCAGGCGCTGGAGCGCTACGCCATCCCCACCGGCATCGCGTTCCAGCTGCGGGACGACCTGCTCGATCTGTTCGGCAATCCGCGGAAGACCGGGCGGCCCCGCGGCAGCGACCTGCGCGCGGGCAAACAGACGCCGCTGCTCGCGGCCGCGCTCGATCGGCTCGGCCCTCGGCAGCGCAAGCCGATCGTCGCGGTGCTCGGCAAGCGCAAGGCGAGCGAGCTCGCGGTGCAAAAGGCCATCTCGGCGATCGCCGAGAGCGGCGCTCCGGAGGCGATGGAGGCGCGCATCACCGCCCTCGCGCGCGAGGCGCTGTCGGCGCTCGAGGCCGCGCAAATCACCCAAGAAGGTGATGAGCTCCTGCGAGGCGCCGTCTCTTCTCTGACCGAGCGGCGCGGGTGAGGGCGTGGCGCGGGCGGGCGGCAAAATCATCCTGCTGGGCGAGCACGCGGTCGTCTACGGCGTGCCGGCGATCGCCGCCGGGATCGCCCGCGGCGCCGAGGCCGAGGCGAGCGCCGCCCCGCGCGCCGTGCTCGAAATCGAGCGGCTTGGTCAGTTTCGGAGCGGAGAGCCGCACGACACCGCTCGGGCGTTCAGCGCGCTGCTCGCGGCGCTCTCGGCTCCACCCTGCGCCGTCCGCGCGCGGCTCGAGCTCCCCCCGGGCTGCGGCCTCGGGGGCTCGGCCGCGCTCGGCGTCGCGATCGCGCGCGCCGTGCTCGACCACCTCGGCACCCCTCACGAGGCGGAGGACACCCGGGTGCTGAAGGCCACCGAAGCCTGGGAGACCGTGTTTCACGGCAACCCCTCCGGCATCGACGCGGCGGCGGCGGCCCGCGGCGGCTGCATCCAGTTTCGCCGCGGTCACCCGCCCGAGCCGCTGCCGGTGAAGGTCGCCCTCACCGTCGCCATTTGCCTGGCCGGCCCCGCGTCGAGCACGCGCGAGATGGTGGCGGGCGTGGCCCGCCTGCGTGAGCGGCGACCGCAGGTCGTCGACAAGGCCTTGGAAGGCATCCACGCGCTGGTAAAAAACGCCCGGCTCGCGATCGGGGCCGGCGACTTGCCGGCGCTCGGGCGCTTGCTCGATCTGAACCAGATGCTGCTCTCGGGGCTGTTCGTGTCCACCGAGAGCATCGAGCGCTGCTGCTCGCTCGCGCGCGACGCGGGCGCGCTCGGAGCGAAGCTCACCGGCGCCGGCGGCGGTGGGGCGGTGCTGGCGCTGATCGACGGCGACGCCACGCCCGTGCTCGACGCCTGGCACGCGGCGGGCTTCGAGGCGTTCGAGACCCGGGTCGCCGCGACCCCCTAGACGATGACCAGCATGCCCACCCCTGCCCGCTCCGCCAACGCGCTCGCCTGCGCCAACATCGCGCTCGCCAAGTACTGGGGCAAGCTCGACCGCGCCGACAACCTCCCCGCGGTGCCGAGCTTGTCGTTGACGCTCGAGGCGCTCGGCACCATCACCCGCGTCGAGTTCGACGCCGCGATCGGAAGCGACCAGATCGTGCTCGACGGGACGCCTGCGAGCGGTCGCCCGCGCGAGCGCGTGGTCCGCCTGCTCGATCGCGTACGGGCGCTCGCGCAGTGCGAGCTGCCGGCAAGGGTCCGCAGCAAGAATCGGTTTCCCACCGCCGCCGGCCTGGCGTCGAGCGCCTCGGGCTTCGCAGCCCTCGCGCTGGCGGCGAGCCACGCCGCCGGGCTATCGCCGTCGCTCGAGGACGTCAGCGCTCTGGCGCGCTCGGCCTCCGCGTCCGCGGCGCGCTCGGTGTTCGGCGGCTTCGCAGCGCTGGGCGCGGGCGCCCGCCACGCCGAACGCGTGGCGCCGCCCGACCACTGGGACCTGCGCATGTTGATCTGCGTCACCGAGACCGGTCCCAAGACGACGGGTTCGACGGAGGGCATGCTGCACACGGCCGCGACCAGCCCCTACTACGCCGCCTGGCTCGAGTCCGCGCCGGGGCTGTACCGTCGGATCCGCGACGCGGTCGCCGCCCGCGATCTGGAGGCCTTGGGGGCAGCGGTCGAGCAGAGCGCCCTGATGATGCACGCCTCGATGTTGGCGGCGCGTCCGGCGCTGATGTACTTCGCCCCCGGGACGGTGGCCGTCTACCAAGCGGTGCGCCGGCTGCGGGAGGGCGGGGTGCCGGCGTATTGCACGATGGATGCGGGACCCCACGTCAAGGTGCTCACCACCAGCGCACACGCCGCCGCGCTGCTCGAGACCCTGCGGGCGTCGCCGAACGTTTCGCGCGTCATCGTTTCGGCACCTGGCCCCGATGCGTCGCTAGTCGACGACGCCACGGCCCTGGCCGAGCTCTCCGAAGGATAAGCCGTGATCGTTCGAGCTCCGGGCAAGCTGGTCCTGTCGGGCGCCTACGCCGTCCTGGAAGGCGCCCCGGCCATCGTGGCCGCCGTCGACCGCTACGTGAGCGCGGACGCCGGACGACCGGCGCCCCTCCTCACGCCCGAGGTGCGCGCAGCCATCGGGGATCGGCCCGCGCCGTTCTTCGACGCGAGCGCGCTGCGCGATGGCGCCCGCAAGCTGGGGCTTGGATCGAGCGCCGCCATCCTGGTCGCGAGCCTGGGCGCGCTCCGCTCGGCCGAGCGCGGCGCGCTGCCCGATCGGGAGCTGGCCGAGGCCGTGTTCGCGCCCGCGCTCGCGGCGCACGCGCGCGCGCAGGCCGGCGGCAGCGGCATCGACGTGGCGGCCAGCAGCTTCGGGGGCGTGCTGGTCGCAGCGCGCGTCGACGGCGGCTTGTCGGTGACGCCGGGTGCCTTGCCCACAGGGCTTCACTTGGAGGTCTGGTGCTCCCCCGAACCTGCATCCACGCCAGCGCTCCTGGCCCAGGTGGCGGCGCTGAAGGCCGCGCACCCGGGAGCACACGCCCGCTGGCTGCAGGCGCAAGCCGAGGCCGCCGAGGCGGCGCGGGACGCCCTGACGAACGGCTCGGCCGCGGGCTTGATCGACGCCCTGTGCCGGCAGCACGTCGCGCTGCGTGAGCTCGGGCGGAGCGCGGGCGCCCCGATCGTCACGCCCGCGATGGCCGAGCTGCACGCGCTCGCCGAGCGGCAGCAGGCGTGCCTGCTGCCTTCCGGCGCCGGTGGCGGGGATGCCTCGATCTTCGCCGGGCTCACGCCTTCGAGCGCTGCGTTCGCCGAGCGGGCGCTTTCGCTGCACCAGCGTCCGCTTCGTGTCACGCTGGGCGCGCGCGGCGTGCACCAAGAGGACGCCTGACCGCGCGAGGCGCGGCGACCCCGCCTGCTCCGAAAAGAGCTGCCGATGACCCGAAGTTCCAGAATTCCCGGTTTCTACAGGCTCCCGCTCGAGGAGCGCCGCGAACGCATCGCCGACGTGTGCTCGATCGAGCTCGAGGCCCTCGCCGATGCCCTCGATCAGGGCGGCCTGGACGCCACGACGGCCGACAAGATGGTCGAGAACGTGCTCGGCCTCTATTCGCTGCCCTTCGGGCTCGCGCTGAACGTCCGGATCAACGGTCGCGATCGTTTGGTGCCGATGGTGGTCGAGGAGCCGAGCGTCGTCGCCGCTGCTTCGAACGCCGCGCGGATGGTGCGCGAGAGCGGCGGTTTTCAGGCAGAGATGGCCGAGGCCTTGATGACCGGTCAGGTGCAGATGTTCGAGGTGCCCGACCCGGCCCGCGCCATGTTGCGCCTGGAGCGGGCCGAAGAGGAGCTGCTCGACATCGGCCGGCGCGCGGTGCCGAACCTGCTGGCGCGCGGGGGCGGCCCGCGGCGCATCGAGATCCGCGATCTGGGCGAAGGCTGCATCGTGCTCCACGTGCTGGTCGACTGCCAGGACGCGATGGGGGCCAACCTGGTCAACTCCATCGCGGAAGCCGTTGGTCCGCGCGCCGCGGAGATCTCCGGCGGCAAGCTCGGGCTGCGGATCCTGTCGAACCTCTGCGATCGCCGGCGCGTGCACGTCACCTGCCGAGTCCACGCCGAGGAGCTGGCGCGCCCGCGCGCGAGCGATCCCGGCGGTGCCCCCCCCGAGCTGTCCGGGCCCGACATCGTCGAGCGCATCGTGCAGGCGTCGCGTTTCGCCGAGCTCGATCCTTATCGAGCGGCCACCCACAACAAGGGGATCATGAACGGCATCGACGCGGTGGTGATCGCGACCGGGAACGACTTCCGGGCGGTCGAGGCCGGCGCGCACGCCTTCGCGGCCCGCTCCGGGCGCTACCGGCCCCTGGCGGTGTGGCGACGCGACGCCGAAGATCTCGTGGGCGAGCTGGAGATCCCGCTCGCGCTCGGCACCGTCGGCGGCACGCTGCGCGTGCACCCGGCCGCACGCATCGCCCTGCAGCTGATGCGGATCGAGTCATCCGACGATCTGAGCGTCACCGCTGCCTCGATCGGGCTGGCCTCGAACCTGGCGGCCCTGCGCGCGCTGGCCACCGAAGGGATCCAGCGCGGCCACATGTCGCTGCACGCCCGCTCGGTGGCTGCCGCAGCCGGCGCCCTGGCGGACGAGGTCGAATATGTCGCGGCCGCGATCGCCGAGCGGGGGAAAATCACCGTCGAGGCCGCCGCCGAAGAGCTCTCGCGCCTGAGACGAGCCTGACGCCCGGCAGCGCGCTGCGGCGACGGGTCCGGATCGGCGATCGCTCGAGGAAGATCGGAAGGTCGGAAGCCGCTGCAAGCGGCCCGAGCGCAGAGTAAGCTCGGGCGGATGCCGGACCTTTCGCTATCGGAACTGCTCCGCCCCGAGCTGGCCGAGCTTCGACCGTACGTCCCTGTCCAAGGAGACTACAGCTTGCGGCTCGACGCCAACGAGGCCCCGCCCCTGCTCGGCGAGGCGGCCCGCGGGCGCCTCGCCGAGCTCGCGGCGGCCACGGCGTGGGAGCGCTACCCGGACGCCACCATGGGCGAGCTCCGCCAGGCGATCGCGCGCCGTTCGGCGGTGTCGGCCGACGAAGTGCTCGCCGGCGTCGGCAGCGACGAGGTGATCAGCCTGCTGCTCACGGTGTTGAGCCGCCCGCGCGGGCGCCTGGCGGCGGCCACGCTGATCACGACGACGCCCACCTTCGTGATGTACCGAATGAGCGCGCGCATCCGCGGCCTCAACGTGCTCGAGGTGCCGCTCGACGCGAGCTGGGATCTCTCGGTGGCGGCGCTGGAGCGGGCGATCGAGATGAGCCCGCCGAACCTCATCTTCATCGCCAGCCCGAACAACCCGACGGGCAACGTCATGGACCCGGGCCGGCTCGAGCAGGTGATCGAAGCCGCAGCAGGCGCGCTCGTCGTGATCGACGAGGCGTACGTCGACTACGCTGATCGCAGCGCGCTCGACCTGTACCGGCGCCACTCGAACGTCGCGCTGCTCAGGACGCTCTCCAAGGTCGGCTTCGCCGCGCTGCGGATCGGCTGGATGATCGCGCGCCCCGAGCTGGTGCGCGAGGTGGACAAGGCGCGGCTGCCCTACAACCTCGGCAGCGTCACGCAGCGCCTCGGCACGGCGGTGCTCGGCGAGCTCGCTCCGGAGGTGCGCGCCCTCACCGAGACCGTGGTGTCCGAGCGCCAGCGGCTGGCCGCGGCGCTCGCAGCCGACGAGCGCTTCGAGGTGACCCCGAGCCAGGCGAACTTTCTCTGGCTCCGCACCCGCCGCCCGGCGGCGGAGGTGTTCGACGCCCTGGGCAAGCGCGGCATCCTGGTGCGCAGCTTTCACCCGCGCGGCGGTCGACTGGCGCACCAGGTGCGCATCACCATCGGCACGCCAGAGCAAAACGACGCCGTGTTGGCCGCGCTCCGCGAGGTGGCTTGACGCCCGTGGCCTGCCTTCGGCGAGCTGCCATCGCGCTGGCCTGTCCGATGCTGGCGACGCTGGTGCCAGCGTGCGGCTTGGGGCCCGCGAAGGTGGCGCGGATCGTCGACGGCAAGCCGATCGCCAGCCGCTACGTTCCTCCCGAAGCGTACGCCGCGTACGCCCGCGGCGCCTACCTGGAGGCGGCGGGCGATCCCGAAGCGGCGATCGCGGCGTACGTGGACGCCGTTTCGGCCGATCCAGAGAGCGTGGCGGGTTGGACGCGGCTGGGAGCGCTGCATTGCTCGCTCGGTCGACACCAGCGTTCCGCGGACGCCTTCGACGCCGCGCAGAGCCTCGACCCCGGCCACGAGCCCCTGTTTCGCGAGCGGGCCCGCTGTGAGGCCGCTCGCGGACGCCTCGACAGCGCCGAGGATCTCGCCCGCAAAGCAGTGCAGCTCGATCCGGATGCGATCGAGGCTTCCTTGCTGCTCGCGGCCCTCTATGAACAGAAGGGCGACGTCGAGCTCGCCGCGCGCTGGCTCACGGCCCTGTCCTTGCGCCATCCCGCGTCATCGAGCGCGTGGGGCGCCCTGCTCACCTTCTCGGCACGTCACGGGCGCGATGCATCGGCCGAGCGTGCCGCTCGCGCGCTCGATCAGCTCAGCCCTCGACAACGCGAGCGGGTGGCGCGCCTGGTGCCCGCGACGGGGCTGCGCCAGAAGCTCGACCAGGCGCTGCTCGCCTCGGATCTGCAGGCGGCGCGAGAGCTGGCCATCGAAGCGGGCGTCGCGCCGGGCGCGCTGGCGGTCCGCGCCGCGGCGCTCGGCCGCGCGGACCTGGCCGCGGAGCAGTCCGCCTGGGTCTTGCGCTCGGATCCGGAGAACGGCGACGCCGTCGTCGCCACCTTGGCGGCCGCGCGCGAGGGCGGCGCCCAAGGGCTCGATGAGCTGCTCGGGGGGATGTGGGGAGACGTGACCCCTCCCGAGGCGCTCGGAGCGCGGCTCTTGGCGGAGCTGCTCGCCCAGCGCGTCGGAAGGCCGGCGGCCGACGCCTGGCTGTCGGCCTACGGCCCGCTGCCGTCCCCGAAGGACCCGCTCGAGGCGCGCGTGGCCGCTCACCTGATCCCCCGCAGAAACGCCGCCGAGCAGCGCCCCCTCCCCGCGAGCGCGCCACCGCGCAGCGAGCCGTAGCGCTCGCCAAGATCAGTTCGGCTGGCTCTTCGAGCTCTCCGCCGCCGGGGCCGTCTCCGCCGCCGGGGCCGTCTCCGCGGCCTCCGCCTGGGCGCGCAGCTGCTCGTACTTCTGAAGATCGAAGGGGATCTCGAGATCGAAGCGCAGAACCTTTCCCGGCTCGACCTTGACGCGCTTTTGCGCCGTCTGCAGCGTCGCCGGCAGGAACGCCGTCAGCGTCACTTCGCCGGGCGGGATGCGCTCGATGCGATAGCCGCCGTCGAGACCGGTGACGTCGAAGGTCGCGTACTTGAGCGCGAAGACCTCGGCCGTCAGGAACGGCCGCATGCTATCGGCGAGCACGTAGCGGCCCGGACGCGAGGGATACAGCTTGACGGGAGCGCCGCCGGGGATCGCGACCAGCTGCGCCACCTGGGAGCTGCCGGCCAGCCGCGGAAGGTACCCGCGCCCGTCCTTGTTCAGGACGTCGAGGCGCTGGCCGAAGGTGAGCGCGAAGGTGCGCCCACCCCACGAGCAGTCCTTCGGCTTGATGGTGAGCGTCTCCGCGGTCGCCGGCACGTAGCCTTCGTACTCGGTCACCGTCACCAGCACGTCGGCCAGCGTGCGGCCCGGACCTTCGCGGAACAACTTGCCGTAGACATCCCTGGCCTTGGCACACTCCGGCTTGATGTCGGCCAAGAGCTCCGGACGCTCGGGGGGGAGGTCGCCGGTGACGCGTACGGTTCCCTCCACGCCGCCCGACAAACCCGCATGGGGCGCAGCGTTCTTCGGGTTCACGGCGGCCGCGACCTGCTCGATCGGGATGGGCAGCCCGTTCGGGACCTGCACCTTGGCGCGAGCCTCCTGTCCGTCGGTTCCCGACTCCGAGCGCTTGCAGCCGAAAGTGCCCACTGCGATGGCAGCGCTGACAACCCAGGTGGCAGCCAGCGAGCTCCGCGTCTGCCGCTGCGCCGCGGTGTGTCGACCGTTCAAAGAGCCAATCAGCGTCACGATCCTGCGTCCTTTCAGCGGCGGGTGCGCCGCGCGAGCCGGGGCCGCCGCCGTCGCTCGCGGCACCCTCGGCCCGGGTCGTGCGTGACGTGCTAGCAGCCCAATCCGCCAGGTGCCAGCAAGCTCCGGGCCAGGGGCGGCCCATGGCGCTTGCGTATCCGCCAGGCCCGTGTCAGTGGGCGAAGCAGGGCTTCAGGATGCGTCCTCCCCCCACGTCCCCATCCGAGCTCGTGCTGGTCTGCTGCTGGGCGATGCTGCTGGGCGGCTGCGATCGGGACACCCCGCGCGCGGCTCCGGACCGATCTACGGTGGCGCAGGCGCCCTCCGCAGCCCTGACCTTGCCGAAGCCAGATTTCTCGGCGAACAGCGCCGCCGTCCATCGCGTCGGCCAGGCCGCAAAGGCGCCGAGCTACCGGATGCAGGTCGAGAAGGTCCAGGAGTGTGAGGTCGAGGAGTACTTCCGCCCCAAGGCCGGCAACATCAAGCTCGGCGTCGACGTCACCATCGCCGCCACGGGCGAGAGCGTTCCGGTGAATCCCTTCTACGCCAAGCTCGTCGACGCAGAGGGCACCGTCTACACCACCACCCTCGCCGGCTGCCGGCCGACCTTGAAGTCGAGCCGCCTCGAACAGGACGAAACGGCGAGCGGGTTCATCACCTTCGAGCTGCCGAGCACCGCCACGGGTCTGCGCATGACCTACGCGCCGTTCATCATTGGCGGGAGCGAGCAGCGGCTCGTCTTCGATTTGGGCCGTTGAGTCACGTCGAGCTCAGGCTGAAGCCAGCGCGGCATCCACGATGTGCTGGGCTTCCGTTTGGATCGCGGCGAGGTGCTCGGCGCCGAGGAAGCTCTCGGCGTAGATCTTGTAGACGTCCTCCGTCCCCGACGGCCGCGCCGCGAACCAGCCGTTCTTGGCGACCACCTTGATGCCGCCGATCGCCGCCTGGTTGCCGGGCGCCTGGGTCAAGACCGCCTCGATGCGCTCGCCGCCGAGCGTCCCCGCGGTCACTTGCGCAGGGGAGAGTCGCTTCAAAATCGCCCGCTGCTCGGCGCTCGCCGGCGCGTCGATACGCCGGTAGACGGGGTCGCCGTAGCGCGCCGTCAGCTCGCGATAGAGCTCCGCCGGATCGCGGCCGCTCACCGCCGTGATCTCGGCCGCGAGCAGGTCGAGCAAGATGCCGTCCTTGTCCGTCGTCCACACGCTGCCGTCGCGCCGCAGAAAAGCGGCGCCGGCGCTCTCTTCTCCCCCGAAGCCGAGGCTCCCGTCGAGCAAGCCGGAGACGAACCACTTGAAGCCCACGGGGACCTCGCCGAGCCGCCGGCCGAGCCCCGTGGCGACGCGATCGAGCAAGCTGCTGGTGACGAGCGTCTTGCCGAGCGCCGCCTGAGCCGGCCAGCCCGGGCGGTGGCGAAACAGGTAGTCGCTCGCCACGGCCAGAAAATGATTCGGGTTCATCAGCCCGGCCCCGCGGGTCACGACCCCATGGCGGTCGGCATCGGCGTCGTTGCCGACCGCCACGTCGTAGCCATCCTTGAGCGCGATCAAGCTCGCCATCGCGTAGCGCGAGGAGCAATCCATTCGGATCTTGCCGTCCTTGTCGAGCGTCATGAAGGCGAAGGTGGGATCGACCAGGCGATTGACGAGCGTCAGGTCGATCCCATACCGGTCCGCGATCGGCTCGAAGTAAGCGACGGCCGACCCGCCCAGCGGGTCGACGCCGATCTTCACGCCTGCCGATCGGATCGGTTCGAAGTCGATGGCTTCGGCGAGCCCCGCGACGTACGGCGTCAGAAAGTCGAAGCGGCGCGTGGTCGCGGCGGAGAGAGCGCGCGCGTAGGGGATCCGGCGCACCTCGCGGCACCCGCCCTCGATGACGGCGTTGGCCCGCGCTTCGATGGCAGCCGTCACGGCGCTGTCTGCCGGGCCGCCGTGGGGCGGATTGTATTTGAAGCCGCCGTCTTCAGGGGGGTTGTGCGATGGCGTGATGACGATGCCGTCGGCGAGCCCCGAATCCCGCCCGTGGTTGTGCTGCAAGATGGCCCGGGAGATGACGGGGGTCGGCGTGTAGCCATCGCGTTCGTCGATGCACACGGACACACCATTGGCGGCGAGCACCTCGAGCGCCGTGATGCGGGCTGGCTCGGACAAGGCGTGGGGGTCGACGCCGAGGAAGAGCGGCCCATCGACGCCCTGCTGCTGGCGGTACTCGCAGATGGCCTGCGTGATGGCGAGGATATGCTGCTCGTTGAATGCGGCCGAGAAGGAGGAGCCGCGGTGGCCCGAGGTGCCGAAGCTGACACGTTGCTCGCGGCTCCGCGGATCGGGCTCGAACGCGTAGTAGGCGCTGACGAGCCGCGGGACGTTCACGAGCCGGTCGCGAGGCGCCGGCTTACCAGCAAGAGGGTGCACAGCCATGCTCCGGCCCCACTACCATCCCGCTGCCGCCGTGCACCGACGAAATCGAAACGAAACGTCGCGGGGGGTAGGGTGCGCGCCCCCCACCCGGGGCTCAGCGCAGCGGGACCAACCGCGAGCGCATCCGCAGATCGGCCGTCGCCACGGTCACCCGCTGACCTTCGATCACGAAGGGGATGCGACGCGTCGCGTTTGCCAGCGTGACCTCGAGGGTTCCGGTAGCTCGGCCTCCCCCTTCGGCCCGCACCACCTCGATCACGTACTGTCCCGGCTTGGCCCCGCGCAGACCGAGCTCCTCGCTCGACTCGCTCTTCACGTCCCGCGCCGTGATCACCGACCGGGTCGGCGCGCCGAGCCAGGACACCCGGTGGCCATCGGGATGCAGGATGGAAAGATCCAGATCCTGACCGCCGCTCCAGCTCGCGCGCAGCCGGAAGTCGCCCGAGATGGCGTCGCTCTCCGGCGCGCGGCCGAGCACGACCTCCGCTTTCTGCCGCACGCTCGGCTCCACGCTGGCGAGCAGCAGATCCGCGAGCCAAGCCTGTCCGCCCTCCCGCGAGCAGCGCACGGCCGACGCCAGCAAGTCCGCGTCGCCGAGCTGCGATTCGGCCATCGCCACTGCGTAGCGGCAGCCGAGCTCGGGTTCGCCGCCCCAGCGATGCAGGCGCGCCAGGCGCTTCTGGGCTTTGATGTCGCCGGGGCGCACGTCGAGCACGCTGCCGAGGATCCGAACGGCGAGCTCGCGATTGCCGCTGCGGGCGGCCATATCGGCGCGCGCGGTCAGCGCCTCCGGATCGAGCGGCTCCTTTTCGGACCAGCGGTCCGCGAGCTCAGCGGCGCGCTCCAGGTCGCCCGCCAACGAGTACAGGACGTACAGCTGCTTGACCGCCGACCGCCGACCTGGGTTGGCAGCGAGCTCGCGCTCTGCCCGCGTGATCGCCTCGCCTTCGGCGGCCTTGGGGATCAGACGCTCGGGGCTGATGCTGCCGACCCGCTCCCAGATCTTGCGCATCGGCACCATCCGCGTGGGAGGCGGCCGGCGCAGGCGCCGCTGTTCGAGCACGCCGTCGTCGACGGGCGGCGGGCCCTCCGCGAAGCGATCCAACCCCTTCCGCTTGGGCGCTGCCCTTGGCGCGGGGGCGGGCGCCGCCCAGTCGAGCGCCGAGGCGGCGGAGGACGGCGCGCCCGCGCCGCTGCGCTGGGCTGGGTTGGCGGCGTACGCCTCCTCTTTCTCGAGGTAGAGCTCGCCATCCGCCAGCTCGCCCTCGAGCTCCTCCTCGCCCGTCCACACCGGTGTCCTGCGGGTGTTGTCGAGCCCGAACGCGCGAAACATGGCGGGGCTCTCCAGCACGAGGAGCGAGGTGTGGCGGCTGGCGACGTTGAAGCGGCTCGACAGCTCGATCGCCTCACGTTTGGCCTCTGGATCGCTGCGTTGCTCGAGATCGGCGATGCGGGTCGCCGCGTACAGGCGAGGGACGAAGGCGTTGCCGGAGCTCGACGAGCGCGTCAGGTGGAGCTGGTAGCGCTGCTCGAACGAGGCGCCGCCGACCCGTCCTCGGACCACGGCCATGCCGTCGATGGCGTCCCGCTGCATGCGGGCCACGATCACCCGCTCGCCGCCGGAGGCGATGTTGTCGATCCGCGCGGGCGCGATCTCCGTCAGCCCTTCGGGCAGCTCCACGCGCACGTCGGTCAGGGTGCTCTGGTAGGTCGCAGACACGAGCGCGTACGCCGCTTCGGCCGTCGTCTGTCCGGGGGAGTACGGCAGGGTCGTGCCACCGCCGCCGCGCGCCAGCGCCGCGAGCGTCTGCGCGTCGCTGGCCACCCCCACTGCGACGGTCGTGACCGGCGCCGCCTGGCCGGAACTCGCCTGCTCGATGCTGCGCGCGATGGTCGCTGGCCGCACGGGCCCGACCGTCGGCGTGCCATCCCCGATGTAGACCACGTGCAACGGACCGCCGCCGTCGCGCGCCAGGGAGAGGCCGGCCGCCACCGCCGCCGCGGGGTCCGAGGCGCCTTCCGGCGACAGCGCGGACAAGAAGTCGCGAGCGCGCTCGGCCAGCTCCCTGCCCGCGGTCCCTTCCGGGAGCCGCCGGCACTGGACGTCACAGGCCAGCACGCTCACGAGGTCTTGCTCGCCCAGCTCGCGCACGAAACGCGCCGCCAGGCGCACGGCGCGCTGGTAGCTCTCACCGAACATGGAGCGGCTCGCGTCCACGACGACCGCGAAGCGCCGCGCCCCCGACCCGGACGCGCGCGGCAGGCGCGGTCGCAACGCCAGGGCGACGTAGGCCGGTTCGGCGTCGCCCGGCGCCGCGCCGCTCGACGCCGGCTGGAAGGTCCAGCTCGACAGCTCCTTGTCCGATCCGACCGGGGTGTAGTCGACCGTCAGGTCGCCTGCCGGCACGAAGCCGGTGGCCCTGAACGTCAACTGTTCCGCGTCGTCGCTCCCACCGCGCTCGAAGCGATAGCCGCTCGCGCGCACCCCCGAGCCCGGAGCCTGCCCGCGCACCTGCACGTCGACCTCGAAGCGATCGACCCGCGTCGATCCGCTGGCGTCGTGCGCCAGCGGATAGGTGTAGCGGCGACCCTTTCCCGCCAGCGGCACCAGCTCGGTGTAGGCCAAAACGACGCGCCGCGACCCGCGCTTCGGGATCGGGAAGATCCGAAGCTCGAAGCGGCCACCCCGCTGCCACTCGAGCAACGCCGGATCCTTCCATGGGCCCGGCACCCACACGATCTCCTCCTTCGGCGGAGGCGCCGATTTCGGGCTCGCGTTGACGATCGCTCCGCGCCAGATCGCCATCGCACGGTCGCGGTCGACGAACGCGCCCTCCTCGAGCCGCCCGTCGACTTCGAGCGCCAGCCGTTCGATCTGCGCCCCGGGCGGAATCGGGAAGCGGTAGATGCCCTCGAGCACGTCATCGGTCGTGTTCGTGAACACCTCCTCGATCTCCGTGCGCGCCAGCGGACCGCTGATGCGCACCCGCACCTTGTGTTGCTCGAGCACCACCGCGCCGTCGAGCTCTCGATCGGTGCCCGGCTTCTTCGCTACCAGCTCTCCCAGCCCCCGCGGGATGACCTCCGCCTCCGCCTCCGCCAGCGCCGCCTCGCTCCACGACAAGCTCGACGGCAGCGCGGCGGTCGACCGGACATCGGGCGCCGCGCCCGGAGCGATCCAGCCCTCTTCGCCGGCCAGCACCAGCACCGCTCGTTCCTCTCCATCGACCAGCCGCACGCGACCGCGCGTGACGGCCACGGTCGCCATCGACGCCTCCGCCCGCAGCGAGAACTTGGTCCCGAGCACCTCCACGCGCCCCTGCGGCAAGGCGAAGACGGCGGGCTCCCCCGCGCGATGCGCGACGTCGGCCACGACCCGGCCACGGCGCAGCGTGGCCGACCGCTCGCGCCCGATCCGAAGCTCCGTCGACCGGTCGACGGCGATCTGGCTGCCGTCCTCGAGCCGCAGGCGCGCGCGCGTGTGCGCGTCCGTCTTCAGCGTGAATCCCGGACCGACCGGCGACCTGTCGCGCACCCTGACGCAATCGCCATCGCCCCGGCACAGCTCGACGCCGCTCTCGCCGCCGCCGCCCACCGCGACCAGCTCCCCCGTCCAGGCGGCTGGGGCGGTCGTCTTGAGCGTCGCCCCGGTCGGAGGCCGCGAGACGAGCAACACCGCAGAGGCCGCCAACCCCATGCCCAACACGAGCCCGGCCGCGGCCCTCGCCCCCTTTGGGGCCCGCTGCCAGAGCTGCGCCACCCGGCGCCGCACACC
>JAEZYZ010000262.1 GCA_023418705.1 Pseudomonadota bacterium
GGCGACGGCGCCGCGCTTGCGCCGAGCAGCGACGAGGCCCAGGCGAGCGGCGCGCCCACCGACAGCGAGCGGCCAGCCTCGGCGCCGGGCGTCACCCCGACGCCTCCCCCACCGCCGCCCGAGCGCCCGCCGCCCGAGCGGGTCGAAGAACGCCACGCGCTGCTTCAGGAGCGGCTCAAGCAGCAGCCAGAGGAGTTCCAGCGCGAGTTCAACGAGAGCTTCGAGATGTCGTGGATCTATCACGACAGCGCGCTGGAGGGCGTGGTCTACACCTTTCAGGAGCTGAAGACAGCGGTCGATCCGAGCGTCACCGTCGTCCCGGACTCCAGCATGCAGCCGGTGTGCGAAGAGATCCGACGCCACAAGGCCGCCCTCGATCTCGTGCGCGAGCTGGCGGAGAAGAAGCGGGTCCCGCTGACTGTCGACGTGATGAAGCGCATCTACCTCGTGCTGCATCCGGAAGAGGGTGATCTCAAGACGGTGAAGTACCGCAAGGACATCCCCCAACACCGTCTCTACTTCCATGAGTACACCGCGCCCGACAAGATCGCCTACAAGGTGCGGCAGGTGTTCGACTGGCTGAACGGGCCAGAGCCGAAAAAGATCAAGCACCCGGTCCGGATCGCGGCGCGCGTCCACTATGACCTCCTGCGCGCCTTCCCGTTTGCTCAAGACAGCGGCAAGGTGGCCCGCCTGCTGGCCAACATCATCCTGATGCGCGCCGATTACCCGCCCGCCATCATCCACTCCACCGAACGGCAGCGGTATTACGAGGCGTTGAAGGGGTCGCTCCAGACCATCATCAACCTCACCAACGAGGCGCTGCAGAACGGCCTGCAGAGCATGGAAAAGCGCCTCGACGAGCAAGAAGCCCGGGGCCGCACCCTGGCTGGTTGAGCGCGCGGGGCGAGGCTCCTCAGCCCTCCGAGCCGACCGCCACCCAGCCGGTGGCCTGCCAGAGCTTGGCCAGCGCCAGATTGTAGTCGAACGTCGCGACCATCTGCGCGAACGTCTTGAGCGCGTACTCTTTGGCCGGGTCGACGATGTCTTGGTCTTCGAAGACGCCCACGTCGATGCCTTGCTGCACTTTGATCAGCCATTGCCGCGCGTAGGATGCCGCGCGGGTGTAGGCATCGAGCCGGCGCTCGGCGTCCTTGGCCTCCTGAAACGCCTGCTCGACCTCCACCCCGACGCCGCCCAGGGCGTATCGCTCGGTGGCGCGCATCTCCTCGAGCTGAGCGGCCGCCTGCGCTTCGCGCGCCGCTTGCGGGAGCAGATCGAGCTTCCACCTCAGGACCACGGCGGCGCCGTAGCGGAGGTAGTTGGCGTTATCGAGATAAAACGGGTTCATCTGGTCGGTCACCAGCGGCGCACGGGACCAGCGCGCGCTGAGCCCGACGCCGATGTCGGGGAAATAGCGCGCGCGTTCCATGCGCAGCTGGGCGGTGCGCGCCGCCACCCCGGCGCGGGCCATGTTGATCTCTGGCCGGTGCAGCCGGGCAGCCGTCAGATAGCGGGCAAGCGGCGCCAGCCGATGTTCGATGCGGCGCAGCGGTTTGTCGGGGATGTCGAACGGCCCTTGAACCCCGGTCAGGAAGCGCAGCCCGGCCATCGCGATCCGCTCCTGCTTGATGGCCTCGCTCTCACGGGCCGTCAGCTCGGCGCGGTGCATCCGAAGCTTCAAGAGCTCGATGTCGTCCCCCTCCCCCTCCGCTACTTTTTCGATCATGCGGCCCAGGTACTTGTCGATCTGCGCCGCTGCCCGCCGCACCAAGAGCAAGCTGTCGCGCGCCAGCTGGGCTCCGTAGAACGCCTTCCTGACAGACAGCTGGACGTCGTTGCGCTCCTTGTCCACCTCGTGCTTGCCCACCTCGACCTGAGCCTCGGCCGCATCCCAGAGGTTGGTGAGCTTGCCGAACGTCCAGAGCGGGACGACGCCCTCGACCCCGAGCTGCCACGCCAAGCCCATTTCCGAGGTCAGTGAAACGTCGGTGTTGGGGCTGTACGCGCCGACGCCGCGCAGGGTGGGCGCCGGACCGAGCCCGCCGGTCAGCGTGAACTCGCTGTAAGGCTGGGTCTGGGCCTGCCAGAGCTGCGCCTTTTTGTGGGCGAGCCGCGCGCGCGCCTCGTGCACCTTCGGGTAGTTCTTGACCGCGAGCCGCAGGCACTGGTCGAGGGTGTACACGCGGCGCGGCGTGACCAGAGGCGCCTGGGCTGGCTCGGACCGAACGTGCGCCGCCGACCCGAGTCCGGCGAGGCACACGAGGCAACGCGCCGCCATCGCTCGCACGGAAACCATTGCGCGGTCATTTAGTACCAGGCCGCCGGAAACACACGGACTTTGTGGGCTGCCCGAGCCCGCGCTGGCGGCCGCCGGACCGCTCGAGCGGCCGCTTTCGCGGGGCTCAGACAGGCGCCATCGTGCAGGTGCCCGAGAACTGAACGCCTTTGTCCATGAAGATCTCCGGCGAGTGCAGGGTCCCGCTGACCTTCGCCGGCACGTAAAGCTCGATCGACTGGGCGGCGCGAACATTGGCCTGAACGGTCCCGCCCTTGATGATCACGGTGCCCACCTCGATCTCGGCCTCGATCTCGGCCCCCTCTCCGATGACGAGCACGTCCGCGCTGCGGATCTCCCCCCGAAAAGACCCGTCGATGCGCAGGCGGCCTTCGAAGTGCAGCTTGCCCTCGAAGGCGGTTCCACGTCCAAGCAGCGCCGTGATTTCAGTCGCCGGTAGCGCGCGGTGCATGCGGCGACTCTACACGCATTCGGCCGCGGCATGTGTGAGGTGAGGCCGGTTTGGTGATAGAAGAGGTCCCCGGTCTAGATGATGGGCAGCGCACAGCGGACCGGCCTCGAGCACCGATCGGTTTGCCAGGCCGGAGATCCCGACGGATCGGGCCCCTCTGGTCCCGTCGCCGAGCGTCGGCCGGCGAGGCCGCGGGTTCTGCGCCGCCGGCTCCGGGTGCGCCAGCAGGCCGCGATCGGCGCGCAGCTCGGCGTGGCGTGCGCCGTTTGGCTTTTGACCCCGCCAGCGGAGGCCATTCAGGCGCCCAATTCTCCCGCGCACCCGGCGCGCACCTCGGAGGCGCCGAGCGACGGCGATCGGACGCCGCCGGCCGCAGCGGAGCCCGCGGCGGTCGCCGATCCCGACGCGGGCAGCGCCGAGGTCCTCAGGCGGTTTCGAGGGTCGACGTTCGACTTCGTCCAGTCGGCGACCGGGACGACGGTCGGGATCGGCCAGGACGTGCTCACGCGCAACCCCACCTACGAGATGACCTTCTCGCTGTCGCCGCGCTACTACCTGTATCGCGACGCCGACCAGGCCATCAGCCTCCGCGGCAACGTCGCGCTCTTTCGCGAGTTCACCGACAGTGATCTGACCACCCGCCGCGGTGAATGGAGCCTCACCGACACCGTGCTGCTCGCCGCCTACGGCCGGGGCATCTATCAAAGCCGCGAGAGCTCCATGGACGTCCTGCTGCGGGCCCCGGAGCTCACCTTCCCGACGTCGGTCAACAGCTGGAGCAATGGCACCCTGCTCGGCCTGGGCGCCTCCGCTGGCGTGCTGCAGCGGGTCCGCCTCTTCGGCAGCGATGCCCCGGCGCTGCAGAGCCTGCTCTTGCTGGTGAACGCCGGCTATCAGTATCTATTTACCGAAGCGACGGTGCCGACCAACCCCGACCTGCAACGCGTCCGCATGACCCCGGAGGGCACCGCCGTTCCCGGCGATCAGCTGAGCGGCGTGCCGTTCGCCCCACACCAGGCGTTCTTCAGCGGGTCGCTCACGCTGGCGCTGACCCCGCGCGTGTTCTGGACGACCACGGCCGGGTTTCGGCCCGCGTGGCGATACCAGTTCGATTCGCAGACATGCATCGTCGTCGCCAACGACTGCGTGGTGCCCGACACCCGTGAAGACGCGACGAACTACTCGGTCATCACTCAATTTGGCTCCAGCCTCTCCGTGCTGGTGCTCGACGAGCTGACGGTCCGCGCCGGCTATGACAACCTCGCGCTGCAGCTGGGCCCGGACGGGCAGCGGCGGAGCCTGTTCTACAGCCCGGAGGCGCGGGTTTTTCTTGCCCTCACGTTGATGTGGACGGGACCCTCGGTCGGCCGTGGCGGCGCGCTCGTCCAGGGCTTGTTCCGCTGAGGGATCCGGGCGCGCTTCGACAAGCCTCCGAACCGTTCACAACTTGGCTCGCGAGGGTGCCACATGCTCCAATCACCACCTCGCATGCGCTTCCGTCTCAGGAGCCGAGTTGCCGTGGCGGCCGCCGCCGCGCTCGTCGTGGCCACGGCGCTGCTCGCCGGCACCGGCCGCTTGCAGGTCCTCGCCGCGAACGCCGCGACCGACGACACGGACAAGCCGCTCGTCACCTACCCCGGCTTTCGCATGCTGCCCGACGGGTCGAGCGTGGTGTGGCTCAGCGTGACCGAGCCGGTGCCGATCGAGTCCGAAGTGGGCCGGCGCTCGGCGCGTTTTTTGCTGAAGGGGGCCCGCGTCGGCGTGAAAAATAACCTCAATCCGCTCATCACCACGCACTTTCCGACGCCCCTCGAGCGGGCGCAGCTGGTCCGAGAGAAGGCTGGCGCGGCGCTCGTGCTGAAGTTCCGCGAAGACGTCGAAATCACCCACCGGTCGAGCCAGGGCCCCGACGGCGTGATGTTGCTCGAGGTGCCGATCCCACGGCGCCGAGCCTCGGGGCCGTCAGCGTCCAGTGCCGCCGGCCACCCGTAAATCGACGTTTGCGGTCGCGGGCTGTGTCGCGAGTCTGCTCGCCGCGCCGGTGGCGCGCGCGCAAGCCACCCCGAGCGATGATCCGCCCGCCCTGCCCGAAGGACCCGAGGCGCCGCCCGCGCCGCCCCGGTACCGTGTGGACTTCCGCGCCGGTCGGGTCGAGGTGGATCCGAAGCTGCAAAAGCTCGAGCTGGCCGACGAGGTCGAGGTGGTGGTCGGTCGCTACCGGCTCGAGAGCGAGCGGTTGAGGGTCGAGCGCACGTCCCGGGGCGTCCTGGTCGATGGCGCCGGCCGCCTCGCGCTGTGTCCCTGTCCGGATGCGCCGGTCACGATTGGCTTCCGCGCGGCGACGCTGGCGCCCCCCACGGATGTGCTGATCGAACAGCCGACGCTCTACCTCGGGGACGTCCCGGTGCTGTGGCTGCCGTACCTGTGGCTGCGCTCGAGCGACCGCCTGGGGCTCTTGCCGCCGAAGGTCGCGTGGCGCGCGGATGGAGGGCTCTTGCTCGGTTCCGGCGTCCACGCCCCGCTCGGCGCCCGATCCACGCTCGGTCTGCGCGCGGCCGGCTACCTGCGCGGCGGCGCGCAGGTGGAGGCGCGTTTGTCGACGCCGCGCAGCGAGACCGAGGTGCGCTGGGATCACTACCGGCAGAGCCTGCTCGGTCTCGACAGCCGCGCCAGCTTGCGCGGCCCCGGAGCCGCTCGCGTCAACTGGGACGTCGACGCCATACGCGGGCCACGCGGGCGGCGAGGGCTGCTCGAGCTCGAGCCGGCGGCGCGCCGCTACGATCGACTCGCCGTCGCCGCCGTGCTCGCTCGCGCGCCGGTCACGCTCGGGCTCGGAGCACGCGCCCTGGATGCCCGCGCCGAGCCGGTCACGGAGCTCGGGGTCGCCGGGCCTTTCGTCAGCTTGGGCGCTGGCGCGGCCCTCGGCAGCTCGGGCAACCTGGCCGGCCTCACCCGCGTGCAGAGCCTGAGCGATGCCGACGGCTTCACCGAGAGCCGCGTCGACCAGGACCTGGAGCTCTCGCTCGCCGAGGTGGTGGGCCCGCTGTCGCTCGCGATCACCGCACGACAGCGCAGCCGCTCGCGCATCCTGCCGGATGACACCAGCTTGGCGGCTTGGGGCGGCGCCGGGGCGCGCGTCGCGTTGCCGCTCGTTCGCTCGTTTGGCGCAGAGCGCCCCTTCGTGCACCTGGTCGAGCCCGACGCGGAGCTCGGCCTGTTGCTGGCGTCCCAAGCAGCGCCCGGCGCGCTTCGAGTCTTGCCCGAGGGCGCGGCCGCCGGCGCCTTCGCGGGTGCGCGCACCGCGCTGGGACGACGTGGCTCTCGCTCGGCTGCCGAGCTGCGGCTAGCCGCGGGCGCCATCACGGAGGTCGGCGATCCGGGCGCGCTGGATCCCGATCTCGCGGTCAAGGGGCACGTGCTGGCAGCGGACGAGCTCGTCGCGGCACGCCTCGACGCCGGGGTCGTGCCGGACGCAGCGTCGCTGGTGCTGATTTCGCGCGTGCGTCTGGGACGAGCCGACGGGCTGCACCTGGCCGCTCACGCCGAGGGCTCGCTCGGCGGCGAGCCCCTGCTCTCGCGCTTCGTCGACAGCGATCGCTGGGACGCGCCTCTGCTCGGCTGGTTCGATCGGCCGGGGTGGAGCGGCGGTGGCGGGGTGGTTGTACCGTGGACGGAATGGCTGGCGAGCACCGCCGCCACCGAATGGGACCTCAGCGCCGGGCGCTGGCTCTCCATCCGGGGCGGGACCGGCTACCGTCACCCCTGCGGGTGTCTTGGGGTGGTGGCGTGGGCCGGACAACGTCTGGGACGCGACGGCGTCGATGCTTGGGTGAGCTTGAATCTATTGCCGGATTGAGCGAGCTCAGCGCCCGAGCCACTTCTGCTCTCGACTCCCACCTTCGCCGACGTTGAGCGCACCGATTATCAGAAATGCCGTGATCCTGAGGGCGGCGATCTCGCCGCGATCCACAAGATCGGTTAGGCTGTCTCAATAGTGTCGAATTCCGATGGGTTGCGCGGCAGCGAGCCGCCGTCAGCGCTGTTGTCCAACGCTCCGCCGTTTCGCTCGGTTGCTGGCTCGGTCATCGTCGTTGCCGACGACGACCGCCTCGTCCGCGAAATGATGGCGGACGTGCTCCGGTCTCACGGCTTCGTGGTGGAGGCGGTGGCGGACGGGCAAATGGCGGTCGAGCGGGTCGGCAGGGGCGGCGTGGACCTGGTCTTGCTGGATATCTTGATGCCGCGGCTGAGCGGGTTGGAGGCGTGCCGGCTGCTCAAAGGGATGACCGCCGACAGCTTTTTGCCCGTGGTGCTCGTGACCGTGAAGACCGACACCGCGAGCCGGGTCGAGGGGCTCAAAATAGGCGCCGACGACTACGTCTGCAAGCCGTTCGACGAGCGCGAGATGATCGCCCGCGTGGAGGCGATGCTGCGGATCAAAAAGCTCAACGACCACGTCATCCGAGCGCGCGCAAAGCTCGAGCAGCTGAGCGTGCACGACGAGCTCACCGGTCTGTACAACTACCGCTACCTGCACACGCGCCTCAGCGAGGAATTCAAGCGCGCGGAGCGCTACCACGATCCGCTCGCCTGCATCGTGATCGACATCGACCGGCTGCACGTGGTGAACGAGGCCGCGGGGCGCGCTCGCGGCGACGCCGTGATCTGCGGGGTGGCCGAGGTCATCCGCCGCACGCTGCGCGAGGTGGACGTCGTGGCCCGCTTCGGAGGCGACGAGTTTCTGGTGGTCCTGCCCAGCACGCATTTTGCCGGATCGGTGACGGTCGCCGAGCGGATCTGGCGCGAGGCCACCAGCCGCAGCTTCTCCACCGAAAACGGCGGCGAAGCGAAGGTTGGCCTGTCTCTCGGCGTGGCCTTGTACCCGTCGCGCGACGTGCGCACCAAAGACGCGCTGCTTCGCGCCGCGGACACTGCCCTGCACCAGGCCAAACGCGACGGCGGCAACCGCATCTGCGTGTTCCAGCAGCAGGGCTATCTCTACACGCCGGTCACGGGCCCGCCGTCGCTGCAGGCCACGACCGCCGGTTCACGCACCAGCCAGAAGCCGACCCTCGCGGTGCCCGCCGAAGGCCAGGCCAAGCTCATCGACCCGAGAGGAACCGAGTGACCCTCGCAGCGCGCCACCCGTCCGGGGAGATGGTGGCGGTTCGTTTGGACGAGGCGCCTCCCAGAGTCCTCATCGTCGATGACGAGCCGACGTTGCGGCGCAGCCTCGCTCGGATGCTGCTCAGCCGCGGCATGCAGGTGCTGACGGCCGACGACGGCGCCGCCGCCCTCGAGCTCTTGCGTCGAGAACGCGTCGAGGTCGCCATGATCGACCTGATGATGCCGAACGTCGGCGGGCTCGAGCTGCTCGAGCACGTCAAGACGCAACACGTCCCGGTCGAGGTCATCCTGATGACCGCGTTCGGTGACGTCGAGACGGCGGTGCGCGCGGTGCGATCCGGCGCCTACCACTTCCTCACCAAACCCTTTCGGTCCAACGACGAGGTCGCGCTCACGGTCGCCAAGGCCGCCGAGCGTCGGCGCCTGCTCGATCGCGCCGCCCAGCTCGAGAAGCGGCTCGAGCAGATGCAGACCTTTGGCGAGCTGATCGGCAATTCCCCGCGCATGCAGGAGGTCTACCGGCTCGCGATGGGTGTGGCGCCGACCTCCTCGACGGTGCTCATCCTGGGCGAGAGCGGCACCGGCAAGGAGCTCACCGCGCGCGCGATCCACCAGCATTCGCCCCGGAGCGGCGGCCCCTTCGTGGCGGTGAACTGCTCGGCGATCCCGGTCAACCTGGTGGAGAGCGAGCTGTTCGGCCACGTCCGCGGGGCCTTCACGGGAGCGACCGCCACCCGCGAAGGTCTGTTCGAGGCGGCGGGCCGCGGCACGATCTTCCTCGATGAGGTCGGCGACCTGCCTCCGCTCGCGCAGGTCAAGCTGCTGCGCGTGCTGCAAGAGGGCGAGATCAAGCGCGTCGGCTCCAACGAGACGCGCCACGTCGACGTGCGCGTGATCGCAGCCACCAACGTCGACCTGCGCAGCCGCATCGCCAGCGGGGGCTTCCGCGAAGACCTGTTCTACCGCCTCAACGTGGTGGCGATCTCGCTGCCGCCGCTCAGGGAACGCCGCGACGACATCCCGCTGCTCGCCTACCATTTTTTGCGCAAGTACTCGGCGCGCACCGGGAGCAAGGTCAGCAAGCTGTCCCCGGAGGCGCTGCGGCTGTTGCAGACGCAGCCCTGGCCAGGCAACGTTCGAGAGCTCGAGAACGCGATCGAGTACGCGGCGGTCTTTTGCCGCGACGACACGCTCGGACCGGGCGATCTGCCCTTCGGATCCGGGCAGTCCCAAGACGTGGGCTTGCCAGCGGCGCCGTCGAACGGCGCGCTCCACCTACCGGACAACATCGTCGACCTGCCCTACCGGGAGGCCAAAAACCGGGCGCTCGCGGCCTTCGAGACCGCCTATTTCGAGGCCCTGCTCGAGCGCAGCGGCGGCAATATTTCCGAGGCCGCGCGCCAGGCGGGCCTCGACCGCTCGAACTTCCGCCGGGCGGCGCGGCGGGCGGGGGCGCGCGAGCGCAACTGAGCGCCGACGGCCGTTCACGGTCGCACCGAAAACATCCGATCACAGCCTGCGGGCAGCCCGCGCGTGGGGCCGCGCGCCCTGAACGGCACGAATGCTGCTTCATCGCTCGCCCGGCGCGCCGCCCTGGACCACTGGCGCCTGCTCTTGAACGGTTCGCGCCGTGCGACCGTCTGACCTTCGATGGAAAAAGGAGAACCCATGATCCCGAACGAGCCGAAGCCGCACCTCCCGGGGCGCACCCAGGCCCGCCGAAGCCCCAGCGCTCGCTGGGCCGCGCGCTCAGCCGCGATCCTGGTGCTTTTTGCCTCGGTCGCTGGCGCCGCTCCCCCCCCCGAGGCGCCCCGATTGATGAAGTCGCGCGACGCCGAGCGCTATGAAAAGGACGCGCCGAACAGCTCGATCAAGGCCGGCGGCGCCCGCATCAGCGTGCGCGCGCCGGTCGAGCGGGTCGTCGACGTGGTCACCGACTACCGCCACTATGGCGAATTCATCAAGCGCTTCGACAAGGTCAAGGTCGTCGGGCGAGACGGTGACAAGACGGATGTCTACCTGCAGGTGCCCATTCTCAAGGGCGCCGCCAAGATCTGGGGCGTCGTGCGCTTCGAGCCGCCGCGCGGGCCCGCCGGTGACCGCGTGGTCAAGGGCCGCATGCTGAAGGGCAACGTCGAGCGCCTCGAGGCTACCTGGCGCGTGCGAAAAATCGACGACAAGAACACGCAGCTGCACCTGGAGCTCCTGATCGTGCCGAAGCTGCCGATCCCCGACTCGCTTGTGACGGATGAGGCGGCCTACGCCTCCGACGTGTCGGTCACCGGCGCTCGGGACCGAGCCGAGCAGCGGGCGGCGAAGAAGAAGTAGTCGTCGTAGGCGGTTTCGGCGGACATTGCCTGACCGAGCGGGGCTCGCGCTCCGCGCCTGGCCGTGGCATAGACCCCCCTCACCGCTCTACGTAGCGGAGCCCCGAGCGGCGATCGGCGGGCGTGGCGCGGCCCAGCTCGAGCCACCCCACCGGCTCGGCTGGGCGGCTCTTCACCGCGTCGAGCGCGCAAGCTTTGGGCACCGGCCGCCATGTTCGTCCACCGCAGCAACCGCCTGGAAGAGCTCGTCGAGGTCCTTGCGGGGGTATTGGCGCGACCGCTCGGGTCGCCCTTCGACGCCGAGATCGTCCTGGTCGCCAGCAAAGGCATGGAGCGCTGGCTGTCGCTCGAGCTCTCTCGGCGGCTCGGCATCTGCTCCGGCGTGGCGTTCCCGTTCCCCCGGGCGTTCGTCGAGCGGTTGATGGCCGAGACGCTCGACGGCGGCGACGCGCCCGAGCCCGCGGCGTTCTCGCGCGAATCGCTGACGTGGACGATCGCGGCGCTGCTGCCGGAGCTCGAAGACCGCCCGAACTTTCGGCCCGTCAAGCACTTCCTGGCGGGCGGCGACCTGGCCCAGCGCTTCGAGCTGGCCGAGCGCATCGGCCATGTCTTCGACCAATACGCGGTGTACCGCCCAGACCTCATCCAGGGCTTTCAAGCCGGCGGCGACGACTGGCAAGCTTGTCTCTTTCGGGAGGTCGAAGCGCGCCTCGGCAAGGGGCACCTGGCCGCGCGCGCCGATCGGTTCTTCGCAGCGTGGAGCGCGGGACAGGCCTCGGCCGGCCTGCCGCCGCGGCTGTCGGTGTTCGGCGTCTCGTCGCTGCCGCCGGTGTACGTCCGGCTGCTCGCCGCGCTGGCCGAGCGGCTCCCCGTGCACCTGTTCGTCCTGACCGCCTCGCGCGAATACCTCGGCGATCTCGCGCATCCGGCGCGCATCGCCCGCGAGCTGCACCGCCAAGCCGGGGGCGCCGCGCCGGGCACGCTGCACCTTGGGCAAGGGCACCCGCTGCTCGCGACCCTGGGCACGCTCGGCCGCGATCTGCAGCAGGTGCTCGAGACGAGCGTGGACTACCGTGAGTCGGAACAAGACCTGTTTCGCGATCCCGGCCGCGCCACGATGCTGAGCACGCTGCAGTCGGATCTACTCCACCTGCGCCATCGGCGCGCCGGCAACGCCGAGGCGCCCCCGCTGCCGGTGGCCAGAGCGGACCGGTCGGTCCAGGTGCACGCCTGTCACAGCCGCTTGCGGGAGGTGGAGGTGCTGCGCGATCAACTGCTCGGCGCCTTCAGCGACGACCCGACGCTCGAGCCTCAGGACGTGCTGGTGATGATGCCGGAGGTGGAGCACTACGCGCCGCTCATCGAGGCGGTGTTCGGGGTGGAACCGGGGCGGCGCGACCACATCCCGTATCGGATCTCCGATCGCGTGCAGCGCTCGGAGAGCCCGGTGGTCGACGCCTTGCTGTCGATCCTCGCCGCGGCCCGCGGCCGCATGAAGGCGAGCGAGGTGCTCGACCTGCTCGGCCTCGAGCCCGTCCGCCGGCAGGCAAACATCGGCGACGACGAGCTCGAGCGCGTGCGACATTGGATCCACGACGCAGGCATCCGCTGGGGCGTCGATGCAGCGGATCGCGGCACGGCCGAACAACCCCCGCTCGACGAAAACACCTGGCGCTTCGGGCTGCGCCGGCTGCTGCTCGGCTACGCGGCCCCGAGCAGCGGCGGGTTGTTTTGCGGCTGTCTGCCGTACGACGTCGAAGGCGACGCCGCCGAGACCCTCGGCAACCTGGTCGAGTTCTGCGAGCGGCTGTTCGCCTGGCGCGCGCGCTTGCGCACGCCCAAGCTGGTGCCGGACTGGGTCGAACAGCTCTCCCTGCTGCTCGGGTCCATGCTCGCCCCCGCCAAAGACGCCGAGTGGGAGCTGCAACTCGTCCGCGACAGCCTGGCCGATCTCGGCCAGAGCGCCGCGGTCGCCGGGTTCGGCGAGCCGATCGGGCTCGAGGTGATCGAGTCTATATTGACCGCCCGCTTCTCTCGCGAGCGAGCGGCTCACGCGTTTCTGAGCGGGGGCGTGACGTTCTGCGCGATGCTCCCGATGCGCAGCATCCCGTTCCGCCACATCTACCTCCTGGGGATGAACGACGGTGAGTACCCCCGCACCGATCGCTCGCCGAGCTTCGATCGGCTGCGCGATCAGCGCCGCCCCGGTGACCGATCGGTGCGGGAGGAGGATCGCTATCTGTTCCTCGAGGCCCTGGTCTCGGCGCGCGAGCGCTTCGTCGTCAGCTACATCGGACGCGGGCTCCGGGACGACGCGGAGTACCCGCCGTCGGTGGTGGTGGGGCAGCTCTTGGATTGCTTGTCCGAGTCGTTCCGGATCGACCACGCGCCGCCTGCGGCTTCGGGAAAGAAGCCGCGCGCACGCGCCGTCGCGCAGGCGTCCGAGCGCCAGCTGAGCTTCGCCTTCGATGCCGAAGCTCGCCCGGATCCCGACGCGCTGCTCGATCACGTCATCGTGGAGCACCCGCTACAAGCCTTCAGCGCGCGCTACTTCAACGGCGCCGACCCGCGCCTCTCCAGCTTCGGCACGTTCGAGGCCGCCGCCGCCCGTGCCGTCGCCTCCGCCCGGACGCTGCACCCTCCCTTGCTCACCGAAGCGCTGCCGGCGCCGAACGACGACCCCCTCCGGCTCGAACGCCTGGCGTTATTCTTCGAGAACCCTTGCCGAGCCTTCTTTCGGGAGCAGCTCGGGACGTCGTTGAAGGAGCAAGCCGAGCTCGTCGAAGATCGCGAGCCGCTCGATCTGGATCCCCTGGATCGCTACGCGGTCGGCAACTGCCTGCTGCAGCGCGCCGTCGCGGGGGACTCCCCCGCCCAGCAGCTGGCCTACGTGCGAGCCGCCGGGCTCCTCCCTCCCGGGAGCCTGGGCGCCCTCGACTTCGACGCGCTGCTGCCGGAGGTGCTCGCCATCAGCGCTCACCTGGCGCGCTGGCGCACCGGCGAGGCTCTCCCGCCGCTCGACGTCCAGGTCCCGGTCCGGCAGCGCGCGCTGGCGGGGGTGCTGCGGGATCTCTGGCCCGCGGCGCAGGTCTTCGGCCAATACTCGCGGGTCCGACCGAAGCGGCTTTTGCGCCTGTGGGTCTTGCACCTGGCGCTGCAGCTCTCTGGCCGCGACGGCACGCCGCGCACCACGCTGCTGGTCGGGCGCGCTCCGGACTCGACGACCGCGCGCGCCTACCAGTTCTCCCCGTTGCCGCCCGCGCGGGCGGGGGCGCTGCTGGAAGAGCTCTGTTCCTTCTACGAGCTCGGCCTGCGACACCCGCTGCCGCTGTTTCCCGAGTCGTCGTTCTGCTACGCCAGCCGCCGGCTCGAGCTCGGCGAGGAGCGCGCGCTCGCCACGGCGCGGGAGCTGTTCATCCCCCACGACCTCGCCGGCGGCAAGCGCGGCGAAGCGGACGACGAGTACGTCGGGCGGGCGTTCGCGGCCGACGACCCGTTCCGTGACGACTGGCGAGGTCCATCGGACCACGGCCCCTGCTTCGCCGAGCTCGCCGTGCGGGTCTTCGATCCGCTGCTCGACGCGCTGCACATCGAGGAGCTCGGATGAAACGCCTCGATCCTCTCGCGCTGCCGCTCAGCGGCACCAAGCTCATCGAAGCTTCGGCCGGCACAGGCAAGACCTACACCATCACGACGCTGTTTCTGCGCCTGCTGCTCGAGCGCGGGCTCTCGGTCGACAGGATCTTGGTGGTGACGTTCACCAACGCGGCCGCCGCCGAGCTCCGGCAGCGCATTCGCCGCCGCTTGCGCGAGACGCTGCTCGCGCTGGGCCAACCGGCGCCGCCGGCCGAGATCCTCGCCTTGCTGGGTGGCAGCGACCCGAGCAGGGCGCGCCTTCGACTGATCGAGGCGATGCACGGGCTCGACGAAGCCGCCATTTTTACCATCCACGGCTTCTGCCAAAGGGCTCTGCACGACCTCGCCTTCGAGGGCGCGCTGCCGTTCGATCTCGAGCTGATGGCTGACGATCGACCGCTGTTGATGGAGGTCATCCAGGATTTTTGGGCGCGCGAAGCCACCGACCTCCCGCTCGCGCTGGTCACCCACCTGCGCGAGCGCGGGGTGACCCCGGGCTCCCTCGAGAAGCTGGCGCGCTGGGCCCTCGGCTCACCCGACGTCGAGCTGCGGCCGTCCGCGCCGGGATCCCCAACCGACGGCCGCGCCGAGCTCGAGCGTTACCTAGAGACGCGAGCGATCGCCCGCGCCGCCTGGGAGACGCAGCGCCCCGAGATCGTCGCCGCGCTGCAAGCTGCGCCGCTCAAACGCAACGAATACGCGCCGGCCACTCAGGTGCGCCTCGCCGAGGCGCTCGACGACTGCCTGCGCCGAGCCCGCCCGAGCCTCGCCGGCTGGTCCGGGCTGTGCGAGAAGCTCGGCACGGCGAGGCTCTCGGCGGGCACGAAGAAAGGCCACCCTCCCCCCGAGCACCCGCTGTTCGACACCATCGACGAGCTCTGCCGTCACCGCGCCGCGGCGGCCGACGCCATGGACCAGTGGCTGCTCGGTTTTCGTCACCGCTTCATCGAGTTCGTGCGGCGCGAGATGCGAGCGCGAAAGCGGTCGCGCAGGCTCCAGTCCTTCGACGACCTGCTGCAGGCGCTGGGCGCCGCGCTCGCCAGCGACGGCGGGCCCGCGCTCGCCAAAGAGCTCGGGCGGCGCTACCCCGCCGCGCTGATCGACGAGTTCCAGGACACCGATCCCGTTCAGTACGACATCTTCCGCCACATCTACCGCGATCAGGGGACGCTCTTGTTGATCGGCGACCCCAAGCAGGCGATCTACGCCTTTCGCGGCGCCGACATCTTCGCCTACCTGCGCGCGGCCGCCGACACGGGCCAACAGCGCTTCACGCTCGGCACCAACTACCGCAGCGATCCGGCGCTGATCACCGCCGTGAACACCGTGTTCTCCAGCCCCGAGCGGCCGTTTCGCCTCGACGGCATCCAGTACCATCCGGTCGAGCCCCGGCCCGGCGCGGTCGATGGCCTCTTTGACGGCGACGGGCCGGCGTCGGGCGTCGACATCCTGTTCGTCCCCCGCGACGACAAGCCCGGCAAGCGCGAGATCAACAAACGCTGGGCGGAGACGGAGCTGCCCCGGCTGGTCGCCGCCGACATCTCACGCCGGCTCGATCGCGCAGGGGCCGAGCGGATCGGCTCGGACCCGCTGCAGCCGCGACACGTCGCGGTGCTCACGCGCACCAACCGGCAAGCGCTGCGGATCCAGCAAGAGCTGCGGGCCCTGTCGATCCCGAGCGTCCTGCACGGCGACGCCAGCGTCTTCGACAGCGCCGAGGCCTCCGAGCTCTGGCTCGTGCTGCGCGCGCTGGCCGAGCCGTCGAGCAGCAGCGCCGTCACCGCCGCCCTGCTCACCAGCCTGTTCGGCTTGAACGCGAACCAGATCCACGCGCTGCGCGGGAGCGACGTCAGCTGGGAGCGCCAGCTGGAGGCGTTCCGGCGCTGGCACGGGATCTGGGAGACCCGCGGATTTCTGCAGTGCTTTCGCGCGCTGCTCGGCGACGAGGCCGTCGCCACGCGCCTGCTGTCGCTGGTCGACGGGGAGCGGCGCTTCACCAACTTCACCCACCTGGCCGAGCTGCTGCACGCCGCGGCCTGCCAAGAGCACCTCGGGGTGGCGGGGCTGCTCAAGTGGTACGACGCCGTCCGCTTCGACGAAGAGGCGCGCCTCGGGATGGCGCCGGACGACGCGCAGATCCGGCTCGAGACCGACGCTGCCGCCGTCCAGCTGACGACCATGCACCGCAGCAAAGGGCTGGAGTATCCGGTGGTGTATTGCCCGTTTCTGTGGGACGGCGTGCGTCCGGAGTCCGCCCCCTCGCGCTTTCACGACGCCGACTCCGGCCGGCTGGTGCTGCACCTGTCCCCGGACGAGACGGACCGGGAGCTCGCTCAAGAGGAGGCCAGGGCCGAGCACCTGCGCCTCTGCTACGTGGCGCTCACGCGCGCCAAGCACCGCTCGTTCGTGGTGTGGGGCGCGTTCAAGGGTCACACGACGTCGCCGCTCGCGCATCTGCTGCACGCGGGCGGGTCGGGCGACGGCCGAGCGGCAGCCCAGCGCCTCGCCGCCGCAGACGATCAGCAGATACTCTCGGATCTGCAGCGCCTCGCCGAGCGCTCGGGCGGCACGTTGCGCTGTCGCGTCCTGGACGACGGCGACGCCGTCGCGTACGCGGGCGACGCTTCGTCAAAGGCTCCCGGCGAGGCGCGCCGGTTCGAGCGCGTGCTGCTGCGCGCGCTGCACAGCTCGAGCTTCTCCGCCCTGGTCAGCGGGCGCACCGCCACCCGCGCGCCGCGCGACGAGGGCCGGGACGAGGACCCGGCCGGACTCCTCGAGCTGCCCGAAGCGCCACCTCGGGACGCCGTGCGGCTCGTCGACTTCCCGCGCGGACCGGGGCCCGGCACGGCGCTGCACGCGATCTTCGAGTCCCTCGACTTCACGGATGCCGACCCGGGGACGTCGACGGCGCTCGTCGACGGCACGCTCTCGCGCCACGGGCTCGACGCCCGGCGCTTCGGCTCCGATGTCGCGCTCGCCATCCAGGACGTGCTCGCGACGCCCGTCCCCGCCGGCGACGCGGGGGTGTTCAAGCTGTCGGAGATCCCCAAGCACCGCCGCTGGAACGAGCTCGAGTTCGTGCTCCCGGTGGCCGACCCCGGCGGCGGTCGCCGCCCCGATCGCGTCCATCCGGCGCCGCCGGGGGGCGTCGGGTTGACGCCCGAGCGGCTGGCGGACGTCTTCGCCGACGTGCAACCGAGCTACGCTCCGCGCGTGCGCGCGCTCGGCTTCGCCGAGCTCAGCGGCTTTTTGCGCGGCTTCATCGATCTCGTCGTCGAGCACGCCGGCCGCGTCTTCGTCATCGACTACAAATCGAACTATCTGGGGGCGGCGCCGCGCGACTACTCGCCGGAGCGGCTGGGCAACGTGATGGCGCACCACCACTACTACCTTCAGTACTACCTCTACTCGCTGGCGGTGCACCGCCTGCTGGCGCTCCGCTTGCCGGACTACGACTACGACCGGCACTTCGGTGGCGTCGCGTACTTGTTCGTGCGCGGGATGTCGCCGGCACACCCGCTCGGCACCGGCGTTTACTTCGACCGCCCGGAGCGCGCGGTCCTGGATCGGCTCGCGCAAGCGCTGACAGCGAGCCCGGCGGCAGCATGAAGACGACGCGCGTGCTCGACCTCGAACAGGCCCAGCAGCTCGGCGTGTTCACGCCGCTCGATCTGCAGTTCGCGCGCTATCTGGGGCAGCTGGCGGGAGAACAGCGCCCGGAGGCATTGCTGGTGGCCGCGCTCGTGAGCCGCCGCACGCGCGAGGGGCATGTCTGCGTCGACCTCGAGCGGTTCGCGGGGACCCGAGTCAGCGACGCTCGCCAAGAGCTCGTCGACGGCTTGCTGTGGCCGAAGCTCGACGCGCTGCTCGGGGCGGTCGCCGACTGCCCGCTGGTGGGCGCCCCGGAGACCAACACGCCCCTGGTGTCCGCTGGCAAACGCCTCTACCTGCGGCGCTACTTCGAGCACGAGGCCGTGCTTTCGAGCGCCGTTCGACAGCGTCTGCGACGCTCCGAAGAGGAGCTCTTCGCGGGCGGCCCCGCCGACATCTTCGCGCGCCTCCTCCCCCCGGCCCCTGGCTCGGAGGTGGACTGGCAGCGGTTCGCCGTCCAGCTCGCGCTGCTCTCGCCATTTTGCATCATCTCTGGCGGTCCTGGGACCGGCAAGACCTCGACGGTGGTGCGCCTGCTGGCGCTGCTCGTCGAGCTCGCGCTCGCGCGCGACCGCCCTCCCCCGAAGGTGCGCTTGCTCGCTCCGACGGGCAAGGCGACGCTGCGGCTGATGGAGTCTCTGCGCTCGGCGCGCGACCGCCTCGAGTGCTCGGACGCCGTGCGCGCGGCGCTCCCGGTCGAAGCGTCGACCATCCACCGCGCGCTCGTTCCGCGCGGCGACGGGCGACCCGGCTTCGAACACGGGCCCGAGCGACCGCTCTCGGCGGACGTGGTGCTGGTGGACGAGTGCTCGATGGTCGACGTCGCGCTGATGCGCCGCCTGATCGAGGCCGTCCCTCAGCACGCGAAGCTCATCCTGCTGGGTGACCGACACCAGCTCTCGAGCGTGGAGGCGGGCGCGGTGATGGCAGATCTCTGCGGGACCGACCCGCACCCGGGGTACTCCAAGGGCCTCGAGCAGCGCTTTCGAAGCGCGTTCTCGGAGCCGCCCCCCACGCCTGCCCGCGACCGCACGCCGCCGATCGCCGACGCCATCGTGGAGCTGAAGAAGAGCTATCGCTTCGGCGGCGACAGCGGCATCGCGGCGCTGGCCCGGGCGATCAAGTCGGGGGACGCCGACCGGGTGCTCGAACGATTGACGAGCGGTGGACCGGATCTGCGCTGGATCGCCGTCGGCGAGGGCGCGCGTGGGCCGAAGGGCCCCCTCGAAGCCGCGGTGCTCGAAGGGTATGCGGCGCTCTGCGCCAGCGCCCAACCCGACCAGGCGCTCGCCGCGTTGGGACGCTTCCGCGTCCTGTGCGCGCATCGACGCGGTCCGTTGGGTGTGGAGGGCATGAACCGCCTCGCCGAAAGGACGCTCTCGGAGGCGTCGCGCTTGCGCGCGACCGGCACCTTCTATTCCCATCGGCCGCTGCTGGTGCGAAGCAACGACTACGGGCTCGGGCTGTTCAACGGCGACGCGGGCGTCGTCCTTCCTGGTCGCGCCCGCGGCGGAGAGCTCTGCGCCCACTTCATCCAGGCGGATGGACGGGTCCGGCAGCTGCCCTTGTCGCGCCTGCCAGCACACGAGACGGCGTTCGCGATGAGCATCCACATGAGCCAGGGATCGGAGTTCGACGACGTCGCGGTGGTGCTGCCCGACGCGAGCTCCCCGCTGCTGAGCCGCGAGCTTCTCTACACGGCCGTCACGCGCGCGCGGCGCCACGTGCTGGTCTACGGCAGCGCCGAGAGCCTCCGCGCCGCCGTCGAGCGGCGGGTCGAGCGCGCCTCGGGGTTGTCGGAAGCGCTCTGGAGCTGACGCACGACCGACCATGTCATTGGTAGGCCACCGTCACCACAAGCGCCGCCGCCATCGCGTGGCTGTCGAACTCGACCTCCACCTGCTCGACGTCCGTGCGGTTGGTCGCCATCGCGGCGAGCAACCGCAGCTGTCCCCCGATCATCCAGTCGTCCGCGACCCATGGACTGTAGCCGAACCACGCCGCCGCTCCGGGGCCCCGCGCCCGACCGTCCTCCGCCTCGGGCCCGCGGCTGCTCATCAACGCCAGCCCGATCTTGCCGCCGAGATGAAAACCCCAGCCACTCCACGGGTACCAGTCCGCGAGAACCCCGAAGAGATGCACGTTCGCGGCCTCGTCGGAGTCCGACGGCGTCTCCCCCACCTCCACACGCGGGGAAAAGATCCGGTGCAATTCATACCCGCCCCCCACGATGAGGCCGTCCACGGGGGTCCCACCCACCGACAACAAAAGCGACAAGCCGCCTCCGGAGAGCCCGACCTCCCGCGGGTCGAAGCCCATCGGCAACGTCGTCACCGGCTCGGTCTCGGTGCTCTGGTCGACGTAGACGGCGCCGGCCCCCGCCCGAACGTGCAGGCCGCGGTGCGTGCGCGGCTCCGCCAGGAGAGAAGCCGGACTGCCCATCAAGACGGCCGCAGCGCAAAATGGGAGCGAGACGGTTCGAAGCCGCATCGCGGCAGGGTGCACATGCTAGACCACAGCGGCAACGCGCTACGATCGATCCGACAAGCGCCCAGGGCGCGCCGGAGTTATTGAACCGCCCTTCGCGCTCCAGAACACTATTCAAAACACACCCAGGTGAATAAACCCCTCACTTTGACTGTCGTTCGCGAGCGACCCTGCGGCGCTGTCACGATTCCGCTATCGACAGCTTGTTTTACCCCTCTTGTACCGAGCACGGCTGTCCTCAGGCACAGTGCGAAAATCCCCGAATGCCTTATTGTCCACTCTGTTACGTTATTTTGACCAAGGTACCGGAGGGTCGATGCAAGGAGTGAATCCTTTGCAAGCGGACGACATGACACTCGACACTCGCTTCGGCACGCTGCTCGAGCTGTATCAACGCGACTCGAGCGATCCGGCGGTTCGGGCAGAGCTCGAAAAGTGCGCGCTGCGGCTGCTCGAGCGCCCTTCGGTGGGCTCGGCGGTGCTCGAAGCAGCGGAGAGCTTGAGCGGCGTCCGGGCGAGCGCGGTGCGCGTCCTGCCGCTCTTGGCGGACGCTTACCGGCGGCTCGGCAGGACGGCCGACGAGATCTCGGCGCTGACGCGCGAGCACCGTCTCTCCCGCCCTCCCCGCCTCTTCGAGTGTCAGAGCCGGCTCGCCCAGCTGCGCCACGAGGTGCTCGACGACACCGAAGGCGCGCTCGAGCTGCTCGAGCCACTTTTGGCGCGCGACCTGGGGGACGACAACGTCCGAAAGCTTTACCTTGAACTGTCGCTGAGGGCAGGGCGCGCTGATGGCGCCGCGCGGTTCGTCGAGCGCGCGCTGCGCACGCTCAAGGATCCGGGCGCCCGCCTGCGCGCCGGGCGCGAGCTTGCCGATCTGCAGCTGGACCTCGGGGAGGTCCCAAAAGCCATCCGCGAGCTCGGGCGCGTCGTCACCCTGCCCCTGCCGGCGGCCGCAGCGGACCGCCAGGCGGTCATGAGCGGCGCGCAGCGCGTCCTCGAGCTGGCCTCGGAGCACTCCGTCTCGGCAAAGCTCTTGGCAACGAGCCACGCCGTGGTGCTCGAAACCACTGGCGACGAGGGCCTGCGACGCGAGAGCGCGCGCCAGCTCGGCGAGCTCGTCGAACAGCACGCCGATCTGCCCGATGCCGTGCAGCGGGTGGCGTTTCGGTCACTGGCGCGCGACCGCGTGCCCGGCGCGCTCGAGCGCTTCGAGGCGCTCGTCAAGACCTCGAACGACCCGCTCGCGTCGGCCGAGGCGCTCGAGCTTCGAGCCGAGCACGAGAGCGATCCAGCCGTCGCGCTCGAGCTCCGCCTGCAGAGCGCGGAGCTGCGCTGCAGCGTCTCGGACGATCCGAACCACTGCTGCGAGGTCTGGCAACGGCACGTCGAGGCGCACGGCCCCTCGGCGGGCGCGTGCGATCGCCTGTTGCCGCTGCTCGAACGCACCGACCGGATCGACGCCGCGCTCGAGCTGCTGGCGCGCCGCCAAGCGTCGGAGACCGATCCCGAGGTCGCCGCGGAGCTCTGGGCCCACAGCGGCAGCTTGCTGCTCGAGCGAAAGGCCGACCCGAGCGCCGCGATCGACGCCTTCGCCCAGAGCCTGGCGCTGCATCCCGAGCAGGCGCGCAGCCGGGTCGCGTTGCTGTCGTTGCTGAAAGCCGGCGAGCACCGCGGGCAAGCCGCGAGCGTGCTCGAGCCGCACCTGCGGGCAGCGGACGATGCGATGCTGATCGATCTGCTGGACGTCAAGCTCGAGCTGGCCGTCGATCCCGAGGGCCGCCTGGCCCGAGCGCGCGAGCTCGTCCAAGAGCTCGAGCGCCGCAGCCAGCCCGCCGAGCGCATCGTGCAAGCGTACGTCGCGGCGATCGTACCCATGGCCGCGCTCGATCCCGACGCCTTGGGGGCGTGGCTCGAACGCCTGGAGGCGCACCGACCGTCGGTCGACGCAAACCGCTACGCGGAGCTGCTCGGCGCGGCCGCGAGCACGCTGGAGGGGGACGCCGGCGCGACGGTCGCCCGCGTCGCCGGTGCGGCGCTGGCGCAGACCGGGCAGCACGCGCGCGCCCTGCCCCTGTTCGAGCGCGCGCTGGCGGTGGATCCGGGCTCGCTGCCGCTCCTGGAGGCGGCCGATCGGCTGCTCGAGACGCTCGGCGAGCCGCTCGAGGGACGGCTCGAGCGCCTCGACAAGGCGCTCCCGCACGCCAAGACGCCCGAAGCGCGCGCCGATCTGCTGGGCCTGCAGGCGCGGGTCCTCACGACCGGCGGAGACGCCGAGTCGGCCATCGAAATGCTCTCCGGGCTCGTGGAAGCCCACCCAGGGAGCCAGCAGGTCCACCAGGCGCTGGTCGCCGCCTACCAGCAGCTCGGCGACTCCGGAGCCCTGTATGACGAGCTCGAGCGGGCCATCGCCGGCTTCGAAGGCCCGGCGCGCGACCAGGCCCGGCTGCGCATGGCGCAGGCGCTGGCCGACAACGGCGAGACGGGTGAGGCGCTGCGGCGCTACGGCGAGCTGCTCGACCAGCTGCAGCTCGATCCCGGCGTGCTCGATGGGATCGAGGCCCTCGCGGAAGAGGTGGGAGACCCCGAGGTGACCTGCAAGGTCCTCGAGCAACGCATCGCCCACGCGAGCGACCCACAGCTGAAGGTGGAGCTGCTCGAGCGGCTCGGCGTGCTGCGGATGGAGCGGCTGGGGGACGACGCGGGTGCGGTGCGCTCCTGGCGCGCCGCCGCTCGCTTGAGCGAGCAGGCCCCGGCGTCGAAGGGGCGCGCCGAGCGGTTGTACGAGCGGATGATCGCGACGGCACCGGAAGACCACCTCGCCGCCGAGCGGCTGGTGCGCCTGTACGTCGAGGCGGGCGAGTGGTCGCGCATCCCCGAGGTCTTCGCGGTGATCCTTCAGGCCGGCGCCGCCGGCTCGCAGACCTCGGTCGAGCTGCTCTTGTCGCTCGAGGGCCAGGCCGTGCGCTCTGGCGCGATCGATGAGCTCTGCAACTTGATCGACGAGGCTGTCTGGCAGCTCAGCGGGCAGCAACCGGAGCTTGCCCGAAGCTTGATCGCCGCCAAGGCGCGTGCGCTCGCCTCGGATCCAGGCCGGATCGACGCCGCCGTCGAAGTGTATCGCAATTTGGTGGAGTCCTACGCGCACGCCGACGACGTCGCTGCGCTCGCGAACCTGGCGGAGGCCCACCCGAGCGCCGATCATCGACGCGACCTGTTGCGCTGGCTGTTCGCGTGGCGCGAGCTGCACGCGGACGACAAGGCGCGCCTGCTGCTCGAATGGGCGGAGGTCGAGCAGCGCGACTTCGGCGACGTGGAGGCCGCCATCCAGGCCTACGAGCGCGCGCTCGGGCACGGCGGTGCCGAGCGTGAAGTGCTCGACAAGCTCGCGGGGCTCAAGCTCCAGATCGGGGATATCGAAGGCGGCGTGCAGGCGCTCGGCGCGCTTCGGGAGCTGTGTACGGAGCCCGCCCGAACGGAGATCGACCTCAGGATGGCGGGGCTCTTGAGCGACGCGCTCGAGCAGCACGCGGTCGCCTTCGATCTCGTGGCCCCCTATCTGCAGGCGCGGCCGCCGAATCCCCAGGCGCTCCGGATCGCCGTGCGCTGCGTCGAAGACGCCGAGGTCCGGAGCCGCGCAGCGGAGGCGATCGAGGCGATCGCGAGCGAGACCAGCAACGCCGAGCTGCTGGCGGTGTTGGTGACCGCCAGCGAAGCCGATCCGGCGGCCTTTCCGCGCGCCCGTGACTGGTACGCGAGGCTCCTGTCGCTGCGGGGCGAGCAACCTGCCGCCGCGCTCGAGATCGCCGCGCGCGCGGCCGCTGCGTACCCGGACGACGAGCGGTTCTGGACCGCGGCGATCGACGGCGCCCGCGCGCTCGAGCGGCCCGATCCGATCGCCGCCGGCTTCTGCGCAGCGCTCGAGACCGAGCTCGACCCGGAGCTCGGCGAGCGGCTCGGTCGGCGGGTCGTGGAGTTCTTGGAGGAGTGGCCCGCGGGCGCCGATCTGCTGGTCCCGGTGCTCGAACGAATGATCGAGCGGAGCATCGGCGCCGACTGGGCCTTCGCGCGCCTGCGGCTCTTATTGGGCTCGCGCGAGCGCTACCCGCAGCTGTTCGATCTGTACGAGCGCAGGATCACCGAAGCGCCGGACGACGAAGCTCGGGCCGCCTTGCTCGACGAGGCCGCGTTGACGGCCAAGGATCTGGCAGGCGATCCCGAACGTGCCATCCGATACCTCGAGGAGCTGCTGTCGCTACGCCCTTCCGATCGGCGCGTGGAGGGGACCCTCGAGCGGCTGTACGAACGCCAGGGCCGCTTGCGCGAGTTGGCGCAGCTGCTCGAGCGACGCGCCGCCGCGGCGGAGGGCGCCGATCGCCACGACCTGTTGGCCCGCAGCTGCCGCGCGACGATGGACCTTGGGGAGCTCGCCGAAGCCCTCGCGACGATCGAGCGACTCGAGCGCGAGAACGCCGCCGAGGAGCTCTTGATCGCCCTCTATGATCGGCTCCTGTCGGGGGCGCCCCAGGCGGACCCCTCGCCGGCGGACGCCGAGGTGTCGTTGCGCGCTTCGGAAGCCTTGTTCCAGCTCCACTTTCATGCGGGGCGCAAGCACGAGGCGGCGAGCGCGCGGCAGCGCGCCTTGCCGTTCGTCATCGACGCGTCGGAGCGCGCGCACCGCCTGAACGAGCTGGCGAGCTTTCGGCTCGAGCAGCTCGACGACCCCGCCGGTGCGTTCGACAACATTTGCGACCTGACGCTGCTGCAGCCAGAAGTGACCGAGCACCGCCACCGCTTGCAGGAGCTGGCGCGGCGCCTGTCGAGGAACGCCAACCGCGTTCAAGTGCTGGTGCAAGCCGCCGAGCAAGCGCGCCCGATCTTGGCCGCCGAGCTGGTCGACGAAGCGGCGCGGGCCTGCGTCGAGCTGCTCGACGACGAAGAGCGCGCCATCGACCTGTACGTCCGTGCGCTGCCCTCCGCGGAGGGCGACCCGGCGGCGCTCGAGATCCTCCTGACGCCGCTCGCGGAGCTCCTCCACGACACGGAGCGCCACGAGGAGGAATGCGATGCGCTCGAGCGGCTCGCCGCCGCGCAGATGGACGCCAGCGCGCGCTCGAAGACCCTCGCCCGCGTGGCGCAGCGGGCGTTCGAGGTCCTGAGCGATCCCCCGCGAGCCGCGCGCGCCTGGCAAGCCTTGCTCGAAGAACATCCGGACGACCGCCAGGCGCTCGACGGTCGTGTTCAGGCGCTGCAGGCCGCCGATGACGTCGAGGGGCTGCTCGGAGCGCTCCTGGAACGAGCCGAGCGGGTCGATCGCGCAGGCGCGCTGGACGATCACCTGAGCGTCGCGCGCCTGCTGACCGATCGCCTGGGCCGGCCGGAGGAGGCCATCGACGCCTGGCTGCGCGTCCGCAGCGAGTTCGGCCGTGACGAAGAGAGCTTCGCCGCCCTGAAGACGCTGTTCGAGACCAGCGACAGCTGGCAGCGGCTCGCCGAGCTCTTCGAGGACCAAATCGAGCACGCTGCCGACGCCGAGCGCCGCCGTCAGCTCCAGAGAGCGCTCGCGGCCGTCTGCGAGGAGCGCTTGAACGACCCGCAGCGGGCGCTGCAAGCGCTGGTGGCCGCCGGGGAGTGGCCGGACACCATCGAGCTCTGCAAGCGGCATCCGCAGCTCGATGGAACGCTGGTCAAGCAGTCGGTCGCGGTGTGGAAGCAGGAGCGCGGCTCGCCCAAGAGCGGGCCGGCGGCGACGGCCCTCTGGGCCTGCCAGGCGTGCGTCGAACGGCTGCGCGCCGCCGAGCAGTACGAGCGGGCGTTGGGGCTGCTCGAGCGGTTCGTCGCGTTCCCCTTCGAGACCGCCGCGCGGCGGCGGATGTCGCTCGACGCCGCAGCGCTGTGCGCCGGCCAGCTCGCGCGCCCGGATCGGGCAGCGGCGCTGCTGCAGGAGCTCGTCGCGGCCGACGGCCAGGACGAGATCGCGCTCGCGGCCTATCCGCTGCTCGCGCGGGCCCTGACGGAGCTCGGACAGGCTCCCGAGCTCGCCCACGCGCTCGAAGCCCACGCCGGCGCCTGTGAGGCCGGCGGCGACACCGACCAAGCGCGATCGCTGTTCGAGCAGGCGGCCGCTCTGCGGGAGTCGCTGGACGACGCGCCGGCGGCGCTCGCCGCGCACCGCCGCGCCGCCGACCACGGCTCGACGTCGTCGCTCGCCGCGCTCGCGCGGCTGCACCG
>JAEZYZ010000339.1 GCA_023418705.1 Pseudomonadota bacterium
GATTGCCCACCGCCCCGGTCGCACCCGAGCCGACGGCGGCGCCGGCGCCCAGCGACCCCTCGGGGTGCTCCCCGGCAGGATCCCCGCAAGCGCTGGCGGCGATCGCCGCAATCAACGAAGAGACACCGAAGTACCAAGACCGCATTCGAAAACCTCCGAAACCGAGCTCACCGCCAGCCCGCACCAAGCCGTTCGGGTCCACGCACGCGAGCCGCGGGGTGCGTGTGCCAACGACAATTTGTACGTTTGTCGGGCGGCGAGGGCCACCGTAAATCACCGTGTTTCTTCCTGGCCGCAATGTTCTAGTGCGGCTGCGTCGATGCCGCGGTCGAGCCTGGCGGGTGCAGGTGACAGCGGACGAGGTGTTCCCGCGCGATGATGGAAGGCGCCGGCATGCTCGAGCGGCACTCGCGCTTCACCTCCGGGCAGCGATCGGCGAAGGGGCAGCCCGGCGGCGGATCGACCAGCTTCGGCGCGCCCCCGGGCGCCGCCAGCGCGCTCCGGATGGATCCGCGCGGGTCGGGCACGGCCGACAGCAGCAGGCGCGTGTAGGGGTGCGCCGGCTCGCGCATCAGCGCTTCGCTCGGCGCGCTCTCCACGATGTGTCCGGCGTACATCACCATGGTGATGTCGGCGAAGTAGCGCGCGCTCGCCAGGTCGTGGGTGATGTAGAGGTAGGCGATGTCGCGCTCTTCCTTCAGGCGCTCCAGCAGGTTCAGGATCCCCATCCGGATGGACACGTCGAGCATGCTGATGGGCTCGTCCGCCAAGATCACCTCGGGGTCGACGGCGATGGCCCGGGCGATCGCCACCCGCTGACGCTGGCCGCCCGAGGCCTGGTGCGGGTGCTTGGCCGCGAACTCCGCGGCGGGGCTGAGGCCCACGGTCTCGAGCAGCGCCTCGACCTGCTGGCGCAGCTCGGCCCGGCCCTTCGCCTTCCCGTGGCGGATCAGCGGTCGCTCCAGGTGATGGCCGATGGTGTGCACGGGGTTCAGGGAGCCGAACGGATCCTGGAAGATCATCTGCACCTTGGAGCGGTAGTGCAGTGAGGCGCGGCGCGGCTCCGCCGCCAGCAGGTTCATGCCTTTGAACAGGATCTGACCGCTCGTCGGCTGGATCAGGCGGATCAAGACGCGCGCGATGGTGCTCTTGCCGCTGCCCGACTCCCCCACCAGCGCCACCACCTGCCGCGGCCTGAGGGCGAACGAGACATCGTGCAGCGCCCGGAGCCGCTCGGGGCGCAGGCCGCCTCCGACCTTGAAGAACTTGGTGAGCTTTTTCACCTCGAGGATGGGCGGCTCGGGGACCCGCTCGATCCCTTCCGAGGCCCGCTCGGGGGCCGCCGCGGTCACGACGCCGCCTCCCGAACGGTGGCTTCGGGCGCCGCGTGCAGGTGGCACGCGACGCGCCGTCCGCCAAGTTCGATGAGCTCCGGATGCTCCTCGCTGCAGCGCGGCAGCGCCTCACTGCAGCGAGGATGAAAGCGGCACCCCGAAGGAGGCCGGCGCATGTCCGGAGGCGAGCCGGCAATGCCCGTGAGCTGCTCGCGCTCCCCGTGCACCGACGGGAACGACGCCATCAGCCCCTTCGTGTACGGGTGACGCGGCGACTCCAGCAGCGTGCGCGACGCGCCGATTTCCGCCACCCGACCTGCGTACAGGATGCCCACCCGATCGCAGAGCTCGAGCATGAGTGACAGGTCGTGGGTGATGAAGAGGATGGAAAAGCCGAGCTCGTCCTTCAGCTCGGCGATTTTCTGCAAAATCTCCTTTTGCACCACGACGTCCAGCGCCGTGGTCGGCTCGTCCATGATGATGAAGGGCGGGTGCAGCGCGAGCGCGATGGCGATCACGACGCGCTGCCGCATGCCGCCGGACAGCTGGTGCGGGAAGCTCCGCACCCGCGCCTTGTCGATGCCCACCAGCTCGAGCAGGCCCTCAGCGCGCTGCCACGCCTCCGCTTTCGAGACGGGCTCGTGCGCCAAGATGACGTCGGCGATCTGCTCGCCGACCGAGAGCACCGGGTTCAGCGCGTTCATCGCGCTTTGAAACACGAGCGACAGCTTGCGCCAGCGAAACGCCCGGAGGCCGGCGTCGTCGAGCGCGAGAACGTCCGTGCCCTCGAACAGCACCGAGCCGCCCGTGATGGCCGCGGGGGGCTGCAGGATCCGCAAGATGGCCTGGGCGATGGTGGACTTGCCGCAGCCGCTCTCCCCCGCCAGCCCGAACACCTCCCCGCGGGCGATGTCGAAGGAGACGCGGTCGACCGCGCGCACGTTGCCGGCGGGCGTGAAGTACTCGACGCAGAGGTCCTGAACGGAGAGCAGCGGCTCAGACATGCTTCACCACCGGGGTGGCGCTGCCGGGGCGCAGGCCGAGCTTCTTCATCGCGCGCAGCCACGACCCCTCCGCCTTGAGGCGCGGGTTGGTGATTTCGTCGATGGCGAAGTTGATCATCACCAACGCGAACCCGACCAGCGCGATGACCACCCCCGTCGGCACCACGGTCCACCAGGCGCCGGTGAGCAGCGCCGCGTTGTTCGCGGCCCAGTAGAGGTTGGTGCCCCAGGTCACCACGCTGACGTCCCCCAGGCCCAAGAACTCGAGCCCCACCTGCGCGCCGATCGCGTAGACGGTGGCGCCGATGAAGCCGGACACCAAGAGGGACGTCATGTTCGGCAAGATCTCGCGGAACATGATGCGCAGACTGCCCTCCCCGCTGACGATGGCCGCGGCCACGAAATCTTTCTCCCGCAGGCTCAGCGTCTGGGCGCGCAGCACGCGGGCGTTCCAGGCCCAGCCGGTGATGATCAGCACCATGCCGATCGTGACCGGCCCCGCCGGGAGGTAGGCCGCGATCACCACCGCCAGGGGAAGCCCGGGCATGATCAGGAAGACGTTGGTGACGAGCGACAGCACGTCGTCCACCCAGCCGCCGAAGAACCCCGCGGCGATGCCGACCAGCGCCCCGATCGCCATCACGGCCAGGCCCACCGCGAACCCGACGATCAGCGACACCCGGGCGCCCGCGATGGTCTGCGAGAAGACGTCCTGCCCCTGGCCGGTCGTGCCGAACCAGTGCTCGGCGGAGGGGGGCTGATGCGGCGCCGCGATGAACGCGTTCGGGTCGTGCGGGACGATCGCCGGCCCGATCAGCGCGATCAGCACGAACCCGAGCGCGATGCTGGCGCCCACCATCGCCTTGCGGTTGTGCGCCAGCGCCGAGAGCAGCGCGCCCCGCGCGCCCGACGAGCCGCCAGCGCTCATCGCCCCCTCCACAGGCGAGCCTGCGAGGTGCCCGGATCGTGGAGACCTTCACAGCAAGACCACCAGGGCCATCGGCCCACCGCGCGTTCCGCGCGCACGATGGCGCCGGGCCCGTCCGTCAAATACCCCCAAAATCTTCCGCCCTTCCGCCCTTCCTGGGAAAAAAAATAGCGGAACATTTGGCGGTGGTAGAGCTTCGAGCAGGTCATCGGCCTCGCGTCCTTGGGTCGAGCCACACGTACAGGATGTCGACCAACCAGTTGGCGCCGAGCACGGCGAAGGTGATGGTCAAGAACAACCCCTGCATCAGCGGGTAGTCTTGGTTGCGCACCGCCTGGATCAGCAGGTAGCCGGTGCCGGGGTAAGAGAAGACGATCTCGGTCAAGAGCGAGCCGCTCAGCACGAAGCCGAGCGCCATGCCGAACCCGGTGACGTTCGGCAAGAGCGCGTTGCGCGCCGCGTAGCTGAACATCACCCGCCGCGCCGGCAGGCCCTTGGCCTGCGCCATGGTGATGTAGTCCTCGGACAGCACGGCGATCATCGTGTTGCGCATGCCGAGCATCCAGCCCCCGGTGCTGGCCAGCACGATCGCCGCCGCGGGCAGCGCCATGTGCTCGAGCACGCTCAGCAGAAAATCCAGCGTCAGCGCCGGCTCGAGGTGATCGGCGTAGGCGTGTCGCAACGGAAACCACCCCAAGACGAAGCCGAAGGCGTACAGCCCGAGCATCGCCAGCCAAAAATACGGGAACGCACCCAGAAAGATCAGCACCGGCGGTGCGACCGAGTCGAGCCAGCCGCCGCGCCGCCAGGCCGCCACCATCCCGAGCAACGTGCCGAACAAGAACGCGAGCAGCACGGCCATGCCGGCGAGCAGCAGCGTCCAGAACAGCCCCGTGGCGAGCACCTCCGTCACCGGCGCCGGGAAGTAGGCCACCGACGTCCCAAGCTCCCCCTGAAACACATGCACGACGTACGTCAGGTACTGCTCCCAGAGCGGCGCGTCCGTGAAACCGAACGCCTCGCGGAGCGCGTCGATGGCCTCGGGCTGCAGCTGCCCCTGGAAGCGCGCGAACATGGCCGAGGCGGGATCGCCCGGCATCGAGCGTGGGATCAAGAAGTTGAGCGTGAGCGACGCCCAGGCTGCGATCAGGTAGAAGCCCAGGCGTCGTAGGATGTAGTGCAACGGTGGCTTTCCTCGGCGTGCGCGCGCTGATCCGCGATCAGTTGGCCATGTGCCGCGGCTTGAGCTCCGTCAACACGAGCAGATACTCCGGCGCGGGGTAGGTGCTGAGCTTGGCGTAGGGGTTGTCTTTGCTCGGGAAGCCGACGATGCGCTTGGTGTTGAACTCGCCCCAGGAGGGGTTCGGGCAGAGGGGGATCGCCGGGACCGTCCGCACGTACTCCATCTGGAGCTGGTCCATGATGCGCTTCTGCTCGGCGCGGTCGGAGGTCTTGACGAACTCGGCGAACAGCGCGTCCGCCTCCGGCGTGGAGAAGCGGTGCCAGTTGCTCGCCGCCATCTGTCCGATCGGCAGCTTGGTCTCGCTCGACATCCAGGCGCGGTACACGAAGTACGGATCCGGTCCCTGGTTGGTCCAGCCCATCGCCCCGGTAAAGTCTCCCTTTTGCACCTTCTCGAACCAGGCGCTGAAGTCATAGGTCTTGAGGTTGGCGTTGATGCCGACCTTCTTCAGACTCGAGCCGACGATCTGCGCGGCCCGGACCCAATCGGACCACCCGGTCGGCACGATGATCTCGAACTCGAAGGGCTTGCCCCCGACCTGACGCACGCCGCCGGCGCCCTTCTTCAGGCCGGCCTGGTCGAGCAAGGCGTTGGCCCCGTCGACGTTCAGCTTCACCCAGTCCGCCTTGGCAGCCTCGGGGTTGCGCCAGTCTTTGAAGGCGTCGCTCAAGCCGGTGCCATCCGCCGGGCGCGTGTAGTTGTACATGGCCACCTTGACGATCTGATCGCGATCGATGGCCATGCTGATCGCCTTGCGGACGCGCACGTCGTCGAAGGGCTTCAGCGTGGTGTTCAGGTAGACCATGATGGTCCCGCCGATCAGCGGGAACCAGTAGCCATGGTGCTTCGGATCTTTGGCGACGAAGGTCTTCTCGACGTCGGGGATGAAGTTCGCAGCCCAATCGACCTCGCCGTTGATGACCGCCAGGTTTGCCTGGTCGTTGCTGGGAAGCGCCGGGAAGCGCAGCTTCTTGATGGCCGGTTTGCCCTTTTGCCAGTAGTGGGGATTGGGCCCGAGCTCATAGACCTGATTCTGAAAGGTCACGACCTCGGTGAACGGCCCCGTCCCGACCGGGTTTTCATTGGCGTAGGTGACCGGATCGGCAATGTCCTTCCATTTGTGCTCGGGCACGATCGGCTGGTGCCCGATGTAGAATAGGGCGGGCACGTACGGCTCCTTGAACGCGAACTCGACGGTGCCCGCGTCCGGGGCCGAGACGCTGTCTACGAATTTGAAGACGCCCTGCAGATCGAGCGCCTTGTGCTTCTTCATCAACTCGAAGGTGAAGACCACGTCGGATGCGGAGAACGGCTTGCCGTCCGACCATTTCACTTCCGGTCGAATTTTGAAGGTAAGCTTTTTGTTGCCCTCCGACCAGGCGTGGCTGGTGGCGAGCCACGGCACGTAGTCCCCCTTGAGCGTGTTGTAGATGAGGAGCGGCTCGTAGATGCCGGCGCGCGTCGGCCAGCGCGCCGAGTTGTCGCTGAGCAGCGGGTTGAAGTTGCGCACCCAGGAGGCCTGCTGCTCCTGCGAAACCGTGAGGACGCCTGCTTCTTCCTTGCCGGAAGCCGCGCTCGGCGAGCCCGATGGCCCTTGTTCTTTTTCACCGCGCTTGCACGCCAGCAGCACCAGCAAAATCAGGAGGGCGTACACCCCGCGAGGCCAGAGTCGCGCATTCATGGATTCACTCCTCGTGTCTCAGAGACACCGCAGGGGGTCCCGACCTTAGCGCCGAGCCGCCCTAATCCGGCGGGCGCGCAGCATACCCGGCTCCTCTCAGAAATCGATGCATCTTTGGCTTGACTCGCCGCGACCAACGAAGGAGCCTCCCGCCGCTGCTCCAGGGCGGCAGGATGTCGTGGGGCTCATGCGTTCCGTTTCGAGGTTGATGCCCGTGCATGCGGATCGGCGGGTGGGGCGTAGGCAGCGCGCCGCTTTGCTTGAACAGATCCGCGCACGCTGCTCGACCACGACGCGGTTGTCATGCGCACCGTCACTCTCGTTCATGCGCCGAATTCGAAATTGCGGATGCGAGGGTACGACATTGAGCTACTATTGCGACCCGTAGCGTCTTGTTTGTGATTGCCGCGCAGCTGCTGCGGCCATCGTGATGGTCAAACGGTTTCGGTGCCCCGACCCGCGTCGGTCGCGGCAAAGGTCAACCAAGGTTCGAAAGGTTCGGTTTGCTCATGAGGACACTTTTTAACTCGGTCAGCTTCATCGCAGCCCTCGCCGGTGGCGCCGCGATCATCGCCTGCAGCGCGGAGTCCGATCCCGTGCAGTCGGGCACCGGCGGCGCCTCCACCGGAGCTGGCGGCACCACGGCCGGCCTCGGCGGCAGCCCTCCGGGCGTCGGCGGCACCACCCCCGGCGTCGGCGGCACCACCCCAGGCGTCGGCGGCACCACGCCGGGCGCCGGCGGCACCACGCC
>JAEZYZ010000301.1 GCA_023418705.1 Pseudomonadota bacterium
GCGCTGCCGCCGCCTGCGCCGCTGCCGCTCGATGCGCCACTGCCGAGCGCGCCGCTGCCGCCGCCTCCGAGCTTGCTGCCGCCGTCGTCGTCGCTGCCGCAAGACACCGCGCCGAGCACGGTCGCCATCGCCATCCAGGTTGCCTGCTTCGCCAGCGTGAGTCTCATGACCAAACCTTTCCTCCAGCGCGCCGAATCCGCGATAAGTATGGCACGTTCATGCCCGCGGCGATGGCTTGCCCACCGTCCAACAACGGCAAAACCCAGAGTGCCGTAGCCACGCGCCTACTGCAATAAACATTGACCTGATGAGTGGGAGCTGGTGCGCTCGCTTTTTCAAAGCCGCTTCGATCTTCCGCAAATCTTCCGGGCGGCCTACGCTTCGAACGATCGCACCAGCGTGAACTTCTGCATGCCCATCGAAAGCCGGAGCCATGGCCCGCGGGACTATTGAACGTTGGTACCCAGTTGCGTGGGGATCCCGTCACGGCTCATTGCGAAATCCCACGCGTCTCACCGAAACCCTCGGCATGCGGGCGCGCCGCCGCTCGAGCGGTGGAAGCTCCGCGGTCAACCCATGCGCCTCGCTGGAAGCGCCCGTGGTCTCTCCCAGCGCTCACGCATGGCTCGGGAGTTTTCGTGCTGGCGCGCAGAGCCCGACGAAGGCGCGTGCAGCCGTCTCAAGGTAACCCCCAAAGGGGGCGCCCCAAGATTCTTCCGCCCTTCCGTTCTTCCTGTGAAATTCCCGAAATGAAGCTGCAGGTTGCGACCGCTAAGGCGGAATCCTTCGGGGCAATTCAGATCGGATTTTCGCGAGCGATGTTTTTGCTCCCGAATTGCGAATTGCTGCCCAAACCGGTAGTGCTGAAAGGCAGTCAAAAGTAAGATGCATGCGGTGAAAACCGAGAGGACCTCGATGCGAAGATTCAGCTTATTGGGAGCCGGCCTGGCCGCGTTGCTGCCGCTCGCCACGGTAGGCGCCTGTGGCGGTGGGGACGACGACGACGAGGGCGGGAGCGGCGCCAGCGGCAACGCCGGCGGGACCGGGGGCCTGCTGGGCGGCGGCGGGCTCGGAAATTCTGGCGCCGGCAACTCGGGCGGCAACGGCGCCGGGAGCGGCGACGATTGGCTCGGTGGAAAGCCCGCGGCGCCGATGCCCGAAGGCTGCAACGACCTGGCGGTCGAATGGGAAAGTGTGATCCCGACGGTGATGCTGGTGGTCGATCGCTCGTCGAGCATGTTCGACGTTCGCTTCGGGGATAGCCCCAATCGCTGGGACCCGCTCAAAGACGCGCTGGTCGGATCCGGGGGCGTGGTCAAGCAGCTGCAGAGCGGCGTGCGCTTCGGGTTTACGGCGTACACGCACCAGAGCATCAACGGGGAGGGCGCTTGCCCGCTGCTCAACGACGTCGGCAGCATCGGGCTCGACAACCACGACGCGATCAAGGAAAAGTACGACGAGGCGAGCAGCGATCCGCGCGCCAGCGCTCCGTCACCCATCAACAGCGACGAGAGCCTCCCCTACAAGGGAGAGACGCCGACCGGCGCCGCCATCCGCGCGGTCACGCCGGAGCTTGCCGCCTACTCGGAGATCGGTCCGAAGTACATCTTGTTGGTGACGGACGGTGAGCCCGACACGTGCGCGCACCCGGATCCGCAGTGCGGGCAGGACGAGTCCATCGCGGCGGTGCAGGCGGCGCACGCCGAGGGGATTCAGACCATCGTGATCGGTGCCGGTGAGGTGGGCAGGGAACACCTTCAGGACTTGGCGAACGCGGGCGCCGGCCAGCCCGTTCAACAGCGGCCGCTCGGCGATTGCGATGAATACGTGTCGTCGCCGCAGGCGACGTACGGCGACAGCGGCGGTGACGCGCCCTACTATTTCCCTCAAGATCCGGAGGCGTTGCGGAGCGCGATCGCCTACGCGGTCGGGTCGGTCAGAAGCTGCGAGTTCACCATGAACGTCGAGGTCGACCCGGAGGGTGTCGGAGACGGGCAGGTGTGGCTCGACGGGAAGATCCTGTCCCACGACGATCCCGACGGCTGGCACATGAGTGACCAGGTCACGGTCGTCCTCGAAGGCAAGGCGTGTGAGCGCATCAAGACGCAGATCAACCCCGGCCTCGTCATCAGCTTCCCCTGCGATGTGATCGTGCGCTGAGCGAGCGAGCCGCCGCCGCTGAAAGGACGGCGGCTCGTTCGCGCTCCCGCCAAGCACGCCCGTCGGCTTCGGGCTCACTGCCCCGTCGGGCGCTGGGACGGCATGGGCGGGGTCATGCTCTGTCCCTGGCTCTGGCTCTGTCCTTTACCGGGGGGCGTTCGACCGGCACCGCTCTCGAGCTGCGAGTGGATCGCTTGCGCCCGCTCCAGGTGGTGCGCGATGGTGGCGCGCATCTGGGTGAGCTGGGTCCTAAGCTCTGGGTTTTCGACCGAGGGGAGCAGCTGCTGGTCGATCGCGGTCAACAGCTGCTGGTGCGCCTGCATCTGGGTCTGCATGTACGTTCGATCGAAATCTCGACCGCTCGCTTGCTGCAGCTGCTGCAGCTGCGACTGGGTGTCGGACTGCAGGCGCGCCAACAGGTTGCTCTGCTCCGGCGCCAACCCAAGCTGGCTCTCGAGTCGCGATTGTTTCTGCTGAGCCTGCGTGTGATCGCGGATCATCATCTGAGCAAACTGCTTCACTTCGGGGCTCTGCGCCTTCTGCTGGGCCAGCTGCGCCTCGCGGATCTCCGCCTGGTTCGCGGCGGCGGTGACAGCGGTGATCTGCGCGTCGCTCAGATCTTGTCCGGCGACCTCCTGTCGCTCCATCGGCTCGCTCTGCATTCCCGGGGGCGTGCCGGGTTCCGGCTCACCCGCCATGCCCATCGCCGGTTGTTGAGGGGCCATGGGGTCGGTTTGCGCCTGCGGCGGGGGCGGGGGCGGAGGGGCCGCCGCCACGTCGGGCGTGCGGGAGCCGCCGCACTGGACACAGGCGAGCGCGAAGAGGGCGAGGCCGATGGTCTTGGTCGTGGGTCGAAACATGCTGGGTTTACCTCCGGGCGCAGAAGCTAAGAAGCGGCGCGCTCGAGGCAATGCGCGCGCAAGCTCGTCAGCATCAGAACGGCCGTATGGCTCGCGCAACCCGGCTCGGCGCGCGCGGCGCCGTTCGGACTATCCCTGTCCCGCGTGGGAGATTTCCCGGAGGTGGGCGGGGCGTGGCCGCGGCTCAGCTGCTCTTGAACAGCTCGTCGAAGGCGCGGTCGAACTCGTCGTCGTCGTTGACGGCGCGGGCCGGCATCGGGGGCGCCTTGTCCGGCTCCAGGGCGGCGATGCGCTCCTTCACGTCGCGATAGCCGGGATCGCGGCGTGCGATCTTCTGGAAATAGTAGAGCGCCTCTTTCACGTCGCTCTTCATCTCGTAGACGTTGCCGAGGTCGTAGTAGAGGCTCATCTCCTGATCGACGGTCTTGGTCTGAGCGTTCAGCGCTCGCTTGTACGCCTCGGCGGCTTCGTCGAGCTCGTTCTGTTCGAGGTGGATGAGCCCGACCATGGCGTGGCACATGCACTCGCGCGCCGGATCGCGGGCGGCGATTTCGAACTCGCCGATGGCGTCCCGTACCAGGCCCATCTCCTTGTACGCGACGCCCAGGTCGTAGTGCGTCGCGCTGTCGCTCTCGTCGACCTGCCGACTGACCCCCTCCTTGAACTTCGCGAACACGGCGTCGACGTCGACCTCTTCGTCGATGCTGGCGAAACCGCCCGTCGCCTGCCGGCTCTCGGCCGGCAGCTCGTCGAGCGCCTCGAGAGAGGCCGCGATGTCGAAGACGGCCTCGTCACCCTCGAAGGTGCGATCGTGGGGCGCGAGCTGCGTGATGTCGATCGTGCGGCTGCCGGCGCCCGCGTCCTGCTGCTCGTCGAGCTCTCGCAGCTTCTCGAGCACCAGGGGGTGGCGCGGGGTGCGCGAGAGCTGATCCTGCAAGATCGCGCGCGCGTCGTCCACCAGGCCACGCGACGAAAAGAAGTCCGCCTCTTCGAGGGCCGCTTCCAGCGATTCGGTATCAACGGGCGCTGGCGTTTCTGACGGCGCTGGCGCTGGCTGCCCGCCGTAGCCGGCGAACTCCGCGTCGGGATGCACGTCGCTGAACGAGGGCAGCGGCTGCCGCGCCGAGGCGCCCAGGTCGCTCGCCTCGATGAGATCGGTCTCCGGCAGCGGGAAGCTCGGCAGGGCGTCGCTGGGGGCCCCCGCCGCTGCGAACGGATCGTCCAGGTCCGGCTGCAGCTCCGGGCTGCTGCCCATCGCCCGCGAGGGCCGGACCTCTTCCAGATCGTAGGACGGCAGCGGCTCGGCGGCTTCGTAGTCGGGGGCGGTCGGCTGCTGGGCGCCGTAGGCGGGTGGGGCGATCTCGGCCGCGCCCTGCGCCGCCCGCCCGAGCTCGGCCGCCATGTGGAGCGCGGTCGGGTTGTGGGGCTCGACCTCGAGCACCTCGTACACCAGGAGCTCGGCCTCGTCGGTGTTGCCGTCCTCACCCAAGATGGCGGCCAGCGTCAGCGTCTCCGCGATGGCGCCGGCGCGGTCGCCCGACTCCGCCAGGATCTCGCGCAGCTTCTGGCGCAGCTCGCGCGAGCGCGGATCGACCTCCAGCGCTTGGCGCAGGGTACCGACGGCCTTGCCGTACAGGCGCAGGCGCCGGAAGGACTCGGCGTCGATGATCGCGCGCTGGGTCTGCGCCTCCGCCTCGAAGCTTGCCGCCACGGCCTCGTAGGGCTCGTCGGTCTCGGAGACGACCAGCTCCGGGGCGCTCATCCGCGGCGGACGGGGCGGCGGCTCTGCTTCCAGCTCGGGCTCGTCGATGAACTCCACGTCATCGACGACGCTGATGATCTCTTCCTCCTCCTCTTGCGGCGGCTCGGAGCGGACGGCCGGCGGCGCAGCAGAGGCTGCCGGCCGGACCGAGGCCGCCGGCGGCGCCGCCGAGGGGGCCTGCGAGACCGGCGGGATGCTCTGCAGCGCCCGCACCTGGTCGTCGTGCGGGGCGACGGCCATCAGGTGCGCGACCAGCTGCTGGAACATGTCCACGCGGCCCTGCTCGCGCGCCAGGCGCGCCATCTCCTTGAAGACCTCGACCGCCTTCTCTTGCTGGCCGATGGAGGTGAAGGCCAGCGCCAGCAGGTTTAGCGTGTCGAGGTTGCGGGGATCGGCTTGAAAGCAAATTTGCAGCTTGCTGAGCGCCTGCAGGCCGTCTTCGTGGCGACCGCGCTGCAGGTACAGCTCCGCGGCGACCCGCGCGAAGCGTGGATCGGGCCGGAAGTGCAGGATGCGCTCGATGACCTTCAGCGCGTCGTCCCGCCGATCGAGCTTCAGCAAGAGCTCGGCAGCGGCCCAGAAGGAGTTGATGGCCTCGTCGACCGCCTGCACGCGGCAGCACGCCTCGGCGAACCGCAAGTAGGGCAGGGGATTGGCGCGATCGAGCTGGATCATGCGCCGAAACACCTCGATCGCGTCCCGGTCCCGGGCTTGTCGCTGCAGCCGGGTCGCCACCTCGTCCCAGGCCGCCAAGGCGTCGCTCGTGAGCCCGAGCTGGGTGTAGATTTCGGCGAGGCGCGGCAGGATGTGGGCGTAGCGCTCGTCGAGCTCCGGCGCGTGCTTGCGCACGATCTCGCGCACCTGCTTGTAGACGGCGATCGCCTTCAGCGCGAAGCCTTGCGTCGCGTAATACTGTCCGACGCGTTCGTACGTCGCGACCGCGTCGCGGTAGGCGTGCATGCGCGCCTGAAGGTCACCGATCTTGAGGAGCGTACGGGCGTCGTTCGGATCGTAGTGAACGATCCGTTGGTACTCTTCAATGGCCCGGTCGAAGCGCTTTTTCTCGACGTGCTTCTGGGCGCTCTGAAGAATTCTCTCTCGATCGATGGCCACGCAGATTCCGGACGATCTTGCTCGACGCGAGCGCTAAATCCTACGAGATCCCGCATGGTTTCGTCAAGGAACGCCCCTTGGGGAGGCGCCTTCGTTCGAGCCGCATGCGGACAGCGTGCCCACAAGGTAAGTCCGCTCACCGGCAGGCGCAAAACGCGGGAACGAGAAGGATCAAAAGGGCTTGAGCCACGCGAAGGTTGCGGTGGCCGCCGCCGCGAGGAGCAGCAGGGGCGTCAAGGTGGGCACCGCACCTGCCTCGGTGGCCTTGCCGAGCGCGAGGTGCTTGGCGCGCGCGCCGATCACGTGGTGCAGCGCGATCACGATGATCGCAAACAGCAGCTTGGCGTGCATGAACTTCGTCGTGACGAAATAGAAGTGTGGGTCGAGCAGCAACCGGGTGCCCCCGGCCAGGAACGCGACGCCGAACGCCGGCGTGCTCAGGCGCTTGTAGACGCGCAGGGCCAGCGTCCCGCGCGCGACGGCGTCGCCCGGGGCGCTGACGAGCACGCCAACCGAGCCGATCGAGCCGATCCACACCAGGTTGGCGACGATGTGGGTGAGCACCAGGACCGTGTGCAAGCCGAGCATCGGTCCGGACCGTAACACTGGTCGGGCGCGCCTGCCGGGTTTTCGCCCGGCGGCGGCCGCAGATGCAGAGGGGCCGCTTGCGGTCGGTTCTTCGGCGCGCCATGGTCCTTGAACGATGACTGCGAGCCGTACCTACACCGCTCCTTTCGCGCCCGGAGGGCCCGCCGGGATCGACGCGGAGATCTGCCGCAAGCTGATCGGCATCGCGCTCGCCCGGGGTGGCGACTACGCAGATCTGTTCTTCGAATACCGGGCCGGCGGCGGCCTGAGCTTCGAGGAGGGCATCACCCGGAGCGCCTCGCGGGGCGTCGCGCTCGGTCTCGGCGTCCGCGTCCAGCGTGGGGACGCCACCGGCTATGCCCACGTCGAGGACCTCACGTGGGAGGCGATGCGCCGCGCCGCCGAAACCGCAGCGCGCATCGCCGCCGCGGACGCCAAGGCAGCTCCCGTGCGGCTCGACCCCATCGTGATGCCCAGCCGCTACGACCTCGATCGACCGAGCATCGACGTGCCTGGGCTCGACAAGCGCCGCCTGCTCGAACGCGCCAGCCGCGCCGCGCACGCCGTCGACCCGCGGATCGTCAAGGTGGAGGCCTCCTTCGCGGAGGAGATCCGCGAAGTCTTGGTGGCGACCAGCGACGGGCGCATCGCGCACGACGTGCAGCCGCTGATGCGCTTCGGGATCCGCGCCATCGCCGAGCACGAAGGGCGGCGGGAGGCGGGGCGCAGCGGCGGGGGCGGCCGCATGACCCTCGGCTACTTCGACGGCAAGAGCCCGGAGTGGCACGCCGAGATCGCCGCGCGCCAGGCGCTCTGCCTGCTTGATGCTCGCAAGGCGCCCGCTGGGCAAATGGAAGTGGTGCTCGCCCCGGGTGACAGCGGGATCCTTTTGCACGAGGCCGTGGGGCACGGGCTCGAGGCGGATTTCAACCGCAAGGGCACCAGCAACTACACGGGGCAGGTGGGGCGAGAGGTGGCCAGCGACCTGTGCACCGTCGTCGATGACCCGACCTTTTTGCAGAGCCGCGGCTCGATCAACGTCGATGACGAAGGGGTGGAGCCGGAGCCGAGTGTGCTGATCGAGAATGGGGTCCTGCGCGGGTACATGCAGGACCGCTTGTCGGCGCGCCACTTCAAGACCCGGCCCACCGGCAACGGCCGGCGTGAAAGTTTTGCCTGCGCCCCGATGCCGCGGATGACGAACACGGTCCTTTTGGCCGGGCCGCACGACCCGGAGGAGATCGTACGCAGCGTAAAAAAGGGAATATTTGCGAAGACTTTCGGGGGCGGTCAGGTCGACATTTCCAATGGGGATTTCGTCTTTAGCCTGACCGAGAGCTATTTAATCGAAGACGGAAAAATTACGGCACCCCTCAAGGGCGTGAACCTCATCGGTAACGGTCCCGAAACACTTCGCCAGGTAACCATGCTGGGTGACGATGTCGCCATATCCGATGGAATCTGGACCTGCGGCAAGGACGGCCAGAGCGTCCCTGTCGGGGTGGGCTGCCCCACCATCAAGATTGCCCGCATCACCGTTGGGGGCACCGAGATCGGGTAGCGGGATGGGTGCGAGCCGGGCCCGCACCTTCGTGGCCGTGATCGGCCACGGTCCGCTGCTCGAGCGGGACGACGGGGCGGCGGCGACGCTCCGCCAGCTCGGCGCGACCGTGCGGACGCTCGACCTTTGGGACGATCCGGTCAATCTCATCGGTGACGATGACGACGAGCTCGACATTCGGCCCCGGGCGCTGGTGTTCGAGGCCCTCGATCGGCCGGATCTGGCGGTGGCCGCGCTCCGAACGGTGCGCAAGGAGCCGTACTTCGACAACGTGGGCGCGCTGATCGCCGTCACGGTGGGGCAGCTGGCGCGGGTCGAGCCGTCGAGCGGCTTCGACGACTTCGTGCTGAGCCCCTACGTGCCCGAAGAGCTGTACACGCGCATCCGCGCGCTGGAGTGGCGTCGCAGCGAGTTTGCGACCGAAGAGCGCCACAAGGTGGCCGGCATCGTGGTCGACAAGGCCGGGCACGAGGTGAGCGTCAACGGCAGGCCCGTCAACTTGACGGCCAAAGAGTTCGCCCTGCTCGCCTACTTGTGCGAGCGGCGTGGCAAGGTGCTGTCGCGCGAGCACCTGCTCGCCCGCGTCTGGGGCAACCGCTACGAGGGCGGGCCGCGCACCGTCGACATCCACGTCCGCCGCCTGCGCGCCAAGCTCGGGGACGCCCTACCGCTCGAGACGCTGCGCGGCTCCGGCTACAAGCTGCGCGCGCCCGAGCTGGAGGAGAAGGGCGCCCTCTTGCGCAACGACGGAGAGGCCGAGATCGAGGCCGAAGGCTGACGCAAGGCATTTCCGACTCAAATGACGGGATGAGTCAGTGTAAAACCCGTCCATGATCGTCGTCTCCACGGGGTGTCCCGCCGGTATCGGCCCCGAGGTCAGCATCGCCGCCGCAGCGCGCCTGAAGGACGTCCCCAAGGTGCTCGTCGGCGACGAGCGCACGCTCTTCGAAGCCGCCGAGCTCGTCGGCGTGCCTTCCCGGCGCCTGCGCCGGCTCGAGGACAGCCGCGTCGACCCGCGCTTCATCTACATCTTGCCCGCCGGGCCCCGCTTGACGCCGACCGATCGCAAGCCGGGCAAACCCTCCAAGCGCGCGGGGGCCGCGCAGCTCATGTACATCGACGTCGCCTACGACCTGGTGCGCACCGGCAAGGGGCGCGCGCTGGTGACCGGACCGGTCAGCAAACAATGCATCGCCCGGTCGGGACATGTCGACGCCGAGCACTTTCGCGGGCACACCGAGTGGCTGCAGGCGCGCGACGGGGCCGCCTCCAGCGTGATGTGCTTCGCCTCGGAGAAGCTCGTGACGAGCGTGGTCACGACGCACATTCCGCTCGCCGATGTGCCGGCCAGCCTCGAGGCGGCGAACGTGCGCGGCGCGACGCTCGCGCTCGCGGAGCTGCTCTTGAAGCTCGGGCGCAAAAACCCGCTCGTCGCCGTCTGCTCGCTGAACCCCCACGCCGGTGAGGGCGAGCTGTTCGGCACCGAGGAGCGGCGTGCCATCGCGCCGGGGCTGCGCTCGGCGGCCCGCACGCTCAGGCGCCGTTGCCGCGTCGAGGGGCCCGTCGGGGCCGAGACCGCCTACCGCAAGGCGGCCGCGGGGCACTACCAAGGCGTGGTCGCCATGTACCACGATCAGGCCACGATCCCGATGAAGCTCATCGCGTTCGGCGAAGCCGTCAACGTCACGATGGGGCTCAGCGTGGCGCGAACGAGCGTCGATCACGGCACCGCCTACGACATCGCCTGGCAGGGGGTGGCGTCGCACGACGGCATGCTGCAGGCGATGCGGCTCGGCGCCAGGCTCGCTTGAATCAGCCGTCGGCCGGGGGTGGCTCCGAAGGCGGCTGCGCGGGCTCCGCGCGCGTGCGCGGCGGGGGGTTCGGGGTTCGCTCCGTGTCGGCGTCCCAGCGCGCGGCCAGCTCGGCGCGGCGGGGACCGGAGACCAGGCGCCGCAGCGCCACGTGCTCGATCTGGCGCACCCGCTCGCGAGACACGCCGAAGTCGCGGGCGATCTCCGCCAAGCTGCGTGGCTCCTGCGTCTCGTCCAGGCCGAAGCGGCCGAGCAGCACGGCGCGCTCGCGATCCTTGAGCTCGGAGACCGTCGAGCGCACCCACTCGTAGAGCTCCCGCTCGAGCAGCAGATCGAGCGCCGAGACGCCGTGCGGGTCGGCGATCGCGTGCTCCAGCGGCGGCGACGAATCCCGCCCGGTCGGCGTGTGCAGCGACACCGGCTCGAAGAGCGCCGACCGGGTCAGCAGGGTGCGGACCTTCTCGACCGGTTGGCCCGCGGCGCGAGCGAGCTCCGACAAGGTCGGCTCCCGCTGCAGGCTGGCGCGCAGCTTGCGTGAGACGGCCCGCAGCTCCCCGAGCTGCCGCATGACGTGCAGCGGCACGCGCACCGGCGCGTTGCGCAGCGCCACGGCGCGGCGCACGCGCGCGCGGATCCACCAGATGGCGTAGGTGGCAAACCGCACGTTGCGGCTCTCGTCGAACAGCTCCGCCGCGCGCACCAGCGCCATGTTGCCTTCTTGGATCAGATCTTCCAGGTCGGAGCGCCCGCGGTAGCTCTTGCCGAGCTCCCACAGCACCAGCCTCAGGTTCGCCTCGACCAGACGCCGGCGGCCGTGGCGGAGCTGGTCGAGCGCGGCCTGCACCTCCCGGCAAAGCTCGGGCTCGCCCCCCTGCCCGCAGAGGCGCCGGAGCAGCAAGCCGAGCGCCTCGTCCGACGGGCGGAGCGTGCGCACCAGATCGCGCAGGCGGGCCTCACGATCGTCGCTCGTGTCGTTCAGCGCGGTTCGCAGCTCTGCGAGCACCGAGAGCCCGCCGTCGACGTTGGCGTCGGGATCTTCGGCGGCGCTGGGGGAGAAATATTTGCCGGGCTCGATGGATTCGTCTTCGAGCGCTCGGCCGAGCTCGAGCAAGATCTCGATCGCGGCCGGGCTCTTGGCGATCGCCGAGGCGACGCCGTCCTGGGCCGCCGTGATCGACGCCACGATCTCCGCTTCGAGGCTCGGGCTCATGCGCGGCGTGTGCTCGAGCGCCTGCATGTACGCGGTCAACGCGTCGGCGCTGCTTTGGTCGCCACGCGTCTTCGACGACGGGAACGCGCCGTCGCCAGCGTCGTGGTGGGCGGCGCGCCTGCCCGCACCTCTGCGGTGACGACCGTCGCTCTTTTCCATAGAGCCACTAATCTACGGGAACGGACCAATCGTGGGCTACGGAAAACGTCGCGCGCGGCGCGAACGAGTGAGCGGGTGTGCGAGAGCTTGGGCTTTCGCTTCGCCGAGCGGTCAGGTAAACGAAACGCCGTGGGCGTTTCCGATCGTCAGGTTCGGCGCTGGGCGATCGCCGCCGTGTCGGCGATCGCCGCCGCTTGCGAGCCGCGCGAAAACTCTGCGCGTCTTCGGACCGAGACGTTTCCGGAAAACCAGCGCTTTGCCCAGGCCGTCTCCCGCACGTTGGGCTTTCTGTCGGCGGAAGCGGCGGAGCGTCGGGGGCTCGCGGTCGAACGGCTCGGGCGCTCGCGGCTCGCCGTCATCGCTCGGCTCGACCCGGGGGCAAGCGTGCCTGGCGCCGGTCCAGAGCTGCGCGCGCTCGCCGCGGCCGCGCGCGAGGCCTCCGCCGCGGGCCAGGACGAGGACCTTCATTTCATCGCGGCGCTGCACGAAGCGCTGGTCGACTACGAGCTTGCCCGCGACGCAAGCGGCGCGTGGGTCGTGCAGCAGGCGCGGGGCCGCAAGCGGAGCGGCGCGTTCTTCACCCCGCCCGCGCTGACGCGGGTGGTCGTCCAGGCGGCGCTCGAGCCGCTGCGGCGCGAGCTCCAGGATCTCGACCCCGCCGAACGAACCCGCCGCGTTTCGAGCTGGCGGGTCTGCGACCCGGCGATGGGCGCGGGGGCGTTCCTGTTCGAGGTGTGCGCCGCGCTCGCGGCCGAGCTGCCGCCGGGTGGCAAAAGTCGGCGCGTCGTGCTCGATCACTGCCTCCACGGCGTCGACGTGAACTCGCTCTCGGTGGCCGTGGCCGAGGTCTGCTTGTGGCTGTTCGCCGCAGATCCGGAGCTCTCGCCGGAGACGCTCGAAGCGCGGCTTCGTCCCGGCGACGCGCTCGACGGTGATTTGCAGGCGCGCCAGCCCAGCTTGTTCGCGCGGCGCGGGGCCGGGTTCGACTGGGTCGAGCAGTTTCCCCAGGTTTTCGCCGACGGGCGCGGCTTCGACCTGGTCATCGGCAACCCGCCGTGGGTGGCCTTCGCCGGGCGCGCGGCGCAGCCGCTGTCGCCGGAAAAGCGTAGCGACTATGCGGCGCGGTTCCGATCCATGCGCGGGTATCCCACCTTGCACGGCATGTTCGTCGAGCGTGCCGCAAAGCTTGCGCCGCGCGGCAGCGTCGCGCTGCTCGTCCCCAGCCCGATCGCCGATCTCGACGGCTACCGCGCCGTGCGCCGGGCGCTCACCGAGACCCACCGCCCGCGCGAGCCGCTCACGGAGTTCGGGCAGGACGCGTTCGCGTCGGTGACGCAACCCTGCTTTGCGCTGATCGCCGATCCGGCGCCGGGCGGCGTGGGCGGCGATGACCGCCCGTGGCAGCTCTCGGAGCGCCAGCGCGCCCGGGTGGAGGCCGCGCCGCTCGAGATCCCCGGCGCGCTCGAGCGCCTGCGGAACTTGGCGCCCCTGCCGAAGGAGCTGTTCGGGGAAATGGGGCTCCAGACCAGCGGCGGCGTGAGCCAGCGGCTCTTGCTGCGTGCTGCGGCGCCCGACGATCGGCACACCTATCCCCTGCTCGAAGGCCGCGACGTCGGCGAGTTTCGGCAGGGCCCGCCGCGGCTCTTCCTCCATCCGGATCCGAGCACGCTCGAGCAGGCGCGCTGCCGCGTGCGGCCGGTCGCGGAGTACCAGCGCGTCAAGTTCGTGGTGCGGCAGACCGCGCGTCATCCCATCGCGGCGCTGCACGGCGGCTTGCCGTTCCGCAACACGCTCCTGGCCGGCTTCGAGCACCCCGAGCTCGATCCCGCGTTGATGGTGGGGCTCTTGAACAGCAGCTTGTATCGCGCGCTGCACGTGGCGCGCCAGCGCGACGCCCGTCAGGCCGTGTTCCCGCAGGTCAAGATCCGACACCTGCGCGAGCTGCCGCGCCCGCCCGCCGCACCCGCAGCGCACGAGCGCATCCGCGAGCTGACCCGCCGGGCCGGCGCCGACGGCGTCGACGAAGCGCTGCGCGTGGCGCTGGACGAGACGGTGTTCGAGCTGTTCGCGATCGAGCCCGCCGAGCGCGGCGCGATCGTTCGGCTGCTCGAGACGGCGAGCGGTAACTCTGCGGCGCGCTGAGGCTGGCCTGCACCTGTAGGGCGGCGACGGCGAGGTCGCCCGAGCAAGGCCACGAGCCGATTAGTTTCTCAAAAGCTCCGCCACTTCGTTGAGCGTCCGCCGCTTGCCGTCCACGATGTACATCGGCGTCCCGATCAGGCCGCGCTTTTGCGCGTCTTTGGCCTCGGCGTCGATGCGGGCGTAGGTGTCCGGGTGTTCGACGCACGCCTCGAGCTTCGAAAGGTCGAGCCCGAGGTCACGGGCGACCTGGTCGAGCTTCAGCGCCTCGCGCCGCCCGGCGCGGCCGTACAGCCAGCGATCGGCTTGCCAGAAGCGGCCTTGCTCCTGGGCACAGAACGCGACGCGGGCCGGCAGACACTGCGTGGTGCCGACCAGGTTGCAGCGCATGCGTGGGTTGTTGTGGTGCACGAAGCGCAGCTCGTCGGGGCGCTTGCCGATGGCCCTCAGGATGTGGCGCGAGGCGACCGCGCAGTGGGGGCACGTGTAGTCGGTGTAGCCGTGGACGACGAGCTCGGGGTTCTCGGCGCCGATCCAGGGGTGCCCTTCGGGAGTGACGCCGGTCGCGAACGGGACGTCGCCCTTCCAGGTGAAGACCTGCCAGTAGGCGGGCAAAAACAGGATCAAGGCCAACGCCAGGCCAGCCGGGGGCGCGAGCACGTAGCTCAGGCTGCCCGGGTCCCTGTAGCCCTCCGTGAGGGTCCCCCGCCGCCGCCACGCGACGGCGAGCAGCGCGAAGCTCACGACGTGCACCACTTCGCACATCAGGCACAGGCTGCCGATCAGCGCGATCTCGACGACGAGCAGCGCGACCGAGGCGAGGGCGCCGAGGGCGGCGAGCGGCAAGAGCCACTGGGAGCGGCGCAGCGCCGCCACGATCATGGCGCCGAAGCCGAGCGCGCCCCAGAGCGGCACCGGCACCCCGAAGAGCACCGACCAGCGCGAGAGCGCGACCGCGCCGCAGTCGAGCGCCTGGCCGAAGCTGCAAAAGCTGACCGCGGCGGGATCGACGTACGCCCGGTAGTGCGTCCACGCGAGCGCGAGCGAGGACAAAATGCCGACGGCCGCCAGCAGAGCTGGCAGCCGTCGATCGTCACGCTGGGTCTCACCCATGCGCGTTCAGGGTCCCCGTCAGCCGCTGAAGCCGCCGGTGAACGCCGCCGCGAAGGAGGCCTGGGCCTCCAAGCTGGTCCCGGTTTCGCTGGCCAGGTCGCCGAGCATGGTGACCGAGGCCTCCATGGCCGGGATCACGCAAGTGATGCGGCCGGCGGGAATATCGGCGAACAGCGAGCCGCTGGCGCCCGCCTCCACCACGCCGTTGAGCTGGGTGGTGATCTGGACGAGCGGGGCCGGCTCGAAGACCACCTGGCCGTCCACTTCACCGTTAATGAGCGCCTCGAAGCGGGTGAAGCTCTCCACCATGGCGGTGCCGTGCACCCTCAACGCCGAGATCTGCGCCTGGAACTGGCCCTGCGCCTCCGCGTCGATGTCGGCGGCGAACGCGAAGCCCACCTCGATGTTCGGTGGGGTGCACTCGATGTTCGCGCTGGCCTGAGCCGAGGCCTGTGCCTTGCAATCTGCCGAAGCCTCGCACGACGCCGACGCACTGGGCGGCGTCGCCGTGCCCTTGCACTCGCCAGAGCATTCGCCGGAGCACTCGCCGCGGCATTCGGCCTCGGCCGTGCACTCGGCGCTGCCACCCTCGACCAGGCACTTGCCGGAGCAAGATCCCGTGCACTCGGCGGCGGCGTTGAACTCGCAGGTGCCGGTGCATTCACCGTCGCACTGACCGGCGCACTCTCCCTCTCCGTTGTACGCCGAACAGGTGCCCGAGCAGGTGCCTCGGCAGGTGCCGTCGCAAGCCGCCGCGGCCTCGAGCGTGCAAGCGCCTTCGCAGAGCCCTTCACAGGTGACGCTGGGCGCTTCGATCGCGCAGGAGGCCTCGCCCGTGCACTCGCCCGAGCAGGATCCTTCACACTTGCCCGTGCACTCGACCGAGATCTCACCCGGGTCGACCTCGACGTCGCAGCCACCCTTGACCTCGCACTGGGCCTGGGCCTGGACCGCAACCGAGGCGGACGCGCTGCACTCAGCGGGGCGGTAGTTGACGGTCAGGCCGCCCTCGGTGTTGGCCGAGATGCTGCCTTGGATTTCGGCGACCAGGTCGTCCACGCGCGCGCTCAGGCTTGCGTTGGCGGCGGCCTCGATGCCGAAGGCAGCCTCGAGCTGTGCGAGGTGCGTCACGAACTTGCCCTGGACGCTGACCACCGCGTTGTTCAGGTCCGAGACCGCTTTGAAAAAGCCGTCAAGCTTGGCGTTGCCCGAGATGCCAACGTCACCTTGTGCAACGACGCCGCACGGGCCGCACAGCTCTTCGGCGCCCTGCGCGAGTGGATTGTCCTCGCTGCAACCCGCAGCCACCAGTCCCCCAACCAATGCCGGCACGATGATGGCGGCGTGACCGAAAAATCGCTTTCTCATGCGTGAAGCTCCTTTTGATACCTCTGCGAAGGACGCCTCGGGGTTGCCCCCGGCGACGCCCTTCGACGGAGCAGAATGGTGAGCGATTCATTTCGCCGTGATGACCCTGCTCGCAGCGCCCGTTTCTACTCGAGAAGCGGCGGCGCTGTCACCTTTTTCCGGCTGCGCGAAAAGGCCGCTCAGGGCGCAGAATATCTCACCCTCCAGATGCACATCTGATCGCGCGATCATGGGCCGCGACAGGCGCTGCGCGATTATCGAAGTGCCAGTAACGGTGCGAGTGAAACTCGTCACGGAGCGGGGGCCGCGCCGTTCGCGGGGGGCGCTGGCCGTCGCCTTGTGTTTTCAAGCGCTTGCGCCTCGGTCTCCGCGCTCACCCGGGCGGCCCCTTGACCGCGCGGCGGGCGTCACTAACCTGGCTGCGGTCGTAGGCACCGGCGCGTGCGCGCCGTCGTATCGGCCCGCGGTGGCGGGACTGCTTGGCGCTGCCCTCCCCGTGGGCTGCGAAGGCGAAGCGTCGAGCTCAGCCCCCGCGCTTTTCGTTCTCGTCGTTCAAGTGGCAGGCCGCGACGTGCCCCCGGCGCACGGGGTAGAGGGGCGGGACCTCGCGCGGGCAGCGCTCGAAGACCTCGGGGCAGCGGGTGTGGAAGCGGCAGCCCTCCGGCGGGCGCAAGGGGCTCGGCACGTCGCCCTTGAGGATGATGCGCTCGCGGCCGCGCTCCACCTTGGGGTCGGCGACGGGGACGGCGCTCATCAGCGCGCGGGTGTACGGGTGCGCGGGCTCGGTGTACAGGTCGGCCCCGTCGGCGACCTCGGCGATCTTCCCGAGGTACATCACCGCGACGCGATCGCAGATGTAGCGCACCACGGCCAGGTCGTGCGCGATGAAGACGTAGGTCAAGCCGAGATCGCGCTGCAGCTCCTTGAGCAGGTTCAGGATCTGAGCCTGGATCGACACGTCGAGGGCGCTGACCGGCTCGTCGGCGATCACGAGCTCCGGCTCGAGCGCGAGCGCGCGCGCGATGACGATGCGCTGGCGCTGGCCACCGGAGAACTCGTGCGGGTAGCGACGCAGGTAGCGCTGGTCGAGCCCGACGCGCGCCATCAGCCCCTGCACTCGGCGCCGCAGCTCGCCGCCGCTGGCGACGCGGAAGGTGCGCAGCGGCTCGGCGATGATGTCCTCGACCGTCATGCGCGGGTTGAGGCTCGCGTACGGATCTTGAAAAATCATCTGCATGCGGCGGCGCAGATCGCGCAGCTCCCCGCCCCACCCCCAAGCGCCGAAGCGACGGCGCCAGAGCCCGGTCAGCTCCTGGCCGTCGAAGACGACGCGCCCGGCGGTTGGCCGCAACAGCTGCAAAATGGCGCGCCCCGCCGTGGATTTGCCGCACCCGCTCTCCCCCACCAGACCGAGCGTCTCGCCACGGCGGAGCTCGAGCGAGATGCCGTCGACGGCGCGCACGGCGGCCGGGGGCTCCGCCGACAGAAGTGGGCGCGCCACCGGGAAGTGCACCTTCAAGTCTTCGACGCGGAGCAAGAGGTCGCTCTTGGTCGAGCGCGGATCACTCACGGTGCACCTCGGCGTGCGCCGGCGCCGCGGCGGTCGCCGGGTCGGGGTTGTCCGCTACGCTGGACGGGCCGCTGGCGCCCGCACCGAACGCCGTCCCTGGCTCGTCTGCGCGCCAGCAGGCCGCAAAGCCGCCGTCTTTGGTGGGGATGCGGTCGGGATAGGCCTCGGCGCAGCGCGCGATCGCCCGCGGACAGCGCGGGCGGAAGGGGCAGCCGCTCGGCAGCGCGGACAGGTCCGGCGGCAACCCCGGGATCGCGATCAGGGGCTGGTCCCGGTCCGAGTCGAGGCGGGGGACGCTGGCGAGCAGGCCTTGGGTGTAGGGGTGTCGCGGAGCGGCGTAGAGCCGATCGGTGCTGCCGGCTTCGACGACGCGCCCCGCGTACATGACGAGCACGCGATCGGCGAGCCCCGCGACCACCCCGAGATCGTGGGTGATCAGCAGCACGCTCATGCCGAGCTCGCCCTGCAGCTCCTTGATCAGGTCCAAGATCTGCGCCTGGATGGTCACGTCGAGGGCCGTCGTCGGCTCGTCGGCGATGAGCAGCTCCGGCTCGCACAAGAGCGCCATCGCGATCATGACCCGCTGGCGCATGCCGCCGGAGAACTGGTGCGGGTACTGATCGATGCGGCGCGCCGGGTCGGGGATGCCCACGCGCTCGAGCATCTCGATCGCCTTGCGGCGGGCGGCGCGGCGGTCGAGATCGCGGTGCAGCTCGAGCACCTCGGTGAGCTGCCGCTCGACCGTCAAGAACGGGTTGAGCGACGTCATCGGATCTTGAAAGATCATCGAGATGCGGTCGCCGCGCAGCCGGCGCATGTCCGCCTCGGTCGCGGCCGACAGCTCTTGGCCGGCGAACTCGATCTGCCCGCCCGCGTGGTACCCGGGCTCCGGCACCAGCCGCAGGATGGACGCGCTGGTCACCGACTTTCCGGAGCCGCTCTCGCCGACGATGCCGATCGTCTCCCCCCGCCGCACCTCGAAGGAGACGCCGTCGACGGCCTTGACGACGCCGTCCTCGGCCTTGAAGTACGTGCGCAGGTCTTCCACCCGAAGCAGGAGCTCTCCGGCGCCGCCGCCCTTTCCGTTGCGCTGCTCCGTCATCAGGTCCTCGTCTTCGGGTCGAGCGCGTCGCGCACGCCGTCACCCAGGAAATTCAGGCTGAACAACAGGAGCGCCATCCACGCGCCGGGAAAGACCAGCGTCCAGTAGAACACCGCCATCTGGTTGGCCCCTTCGTTGATGAGCGCGCCGAGCGACGGGCGCGGCGCCTGCACCCCGAGGCCGAGGAAGGACAGGAACGCCTCCTGCAAGATCATCGTCGGCACCGTGAGCGTGAAGTAAACGATGATGGGGCCGAGCGTGTTCGGGATCAGGTGCCGAAACAGGATCCAGCGCCCGGGAGTGCCGAGGCTCTGGGCGGCCTGCACGAACTCCTGCTCGCGCAGGCTCAGCACTTGGCCACGCACGATGCGGGCCGTGGTCAGCCAGCCCACGAACCCGAGGGCAAGGAACAAGAGCAGCAGGCTCTTGCCGAAGACGGTCACCAGGATGATGACCAGGAACATGTAGGGCAGGGCGTACAGGATGTCGACGAAGCGCATCATGACGCTGTCGGTGCGCCCGCCGGCGTAGCCCGCGATGGCGCCGAAGACCGTGCCGATGGTGGCGGCCACGCCCGCGGCGAGCAACCCCACCCCCAAGCTGATCTGGCTGCCGAACAGGACCCGCGTCAGCAGATCGCGCCCGAAGTAGTCGGTGCCAAACCAGTGGGCCGCGCTGGGCGGCCGCGCGCCGTAGGCGAGATCCTGCGCGTCGAAGTCGTAGCCCCAGCTGGCGCGGATCAGCAGGGGGCCGAGGAACGACACCAGCGTCATCACCGCGACGACGACGCCGCACACGACCGCCATGCGGTTCTTCTTCAGGCGCTTCCAGGCATCCTGCCAGAGCGAGGTGCCCTGGATGAGCTCGGAGTCGGCCGGGTTGGCTTGGACCGGGGCCATTAGTCGTATCGCACCCTCGGATCGAGCACGCCGTACAGGACATCGACGATCAGATTCATGGCCAAGAGCAGCACCGAGTAGAGCACCACGATGCCCATCACCAGGAAGTAGTCACGGTTGAAGGCGGCATCCACGAAGTACGGGCCGATGCCGGGCGTCGCGAAGATTTTCTCGACCACCACGCTGCCGACCATCAAGCTGGCCACGGCGGGGCCAAGATACGTCACGACCGGCAAGAGCCCACCGCGGAGCATGTGGCGGCGGATGATGGTGCCGCCGCTCAGGCCCTTGGCGCGCGCCGTGCGCACGAAATCGGCTTGGGTGATCTCGAGCATCCCGCCGCGCGTCAGCCGGGCGACGTAGGCGGCGTAGGCCGTGCCCAAGGTGATCCCTGGCAGCACCACGTGCCGGAGCGAGCCCCAGCCCGCCGGGGGGAACCAATAGAAGCTCAGCCCGAACACCAGGATGAGCAGCGGGCCGAGCACGAAGGTCGGCACCGAAATGCCCACCAGCGCGGCGGCGGTGGCGCCGTAGTCGAAGGCGGTGTTGCGGCGCACCGCGCCGATGATGCCCGCGCTGATGCCGAGCAGCAGCGCCCACAGGAGCGCGAAGCTGCCGAGCAGCAGCGTCGCCGGCAAGCCGGCGGCGATGATCTCGTTGACGCTCCGCTGCGGGTACTTGGTGCTGAGCCCCAGATCCCCCTGCACGAGGTTGCCGACGTAGGACAGGTATTGCTGCCCCATGGGCTGATCGAAGCCGTAGCGCGCCTCGAGGTCGGCGAGCACCTCGGTCGGCACCGCCCGCTCGGAGGAGAACGGCGAGCCGGGGGCGAGGCGGATCACGAAGAACGACACCGTCACGATCACGATCAGCGTCGGGACCAGCTCGAGCAGCCGGCGCAGCACGAACCGCAACATCAGGGGCCCTCCGGGGCGGCGACCGGCTTCGATGGGGCGGGCGTCGCCGTAGGCTCTGGCGGTGGCGGCTCCGGGCGCCTGAGCGGCGGCACCGGCTCGGGGGCGATCTCGGCGGGGACGCCGTCGTAAAAGCGGCGATCGATGGAGATCCACTTCAGCGGGTGCTTGTTCTGGATGTTGCCCCACAGGCCCCGCACGTACGGCTTCCACAGGTCGAGCCGGGAGTAGACGTAGACCGGGATGATCGGCTGCGCGTCCATGGCCACGGTCTCCGCCTGGCGGAGCAGCGCGAGCCGCTGCCGCTGGTCAATGGTGGCGTTGGCGCGCTCCAAGAGCTCATCGTACTTCCGGCTGGCGTAGCCGGAGTGATTGTTGCCGCTCTCGCTGAGCAAGATTTCGAGGAAGGTGTACGGATCCGGGTAGTCGCCGATCCAGCCCATGCGGGCGATCTGAAAGTTCATGAGCTGAAGGTTCTTCAGGTAGACCTTCCACTCCTGGTTTTCGATCGCGATGTCCACCCCGAGCTGCTCGCGCCACATGTGCTGCACGGCCTCGGCGATCTGCTTGTGCCCCTCGGAGGTGTTGTAGATCAACGTGATCCTCGGCAGCCCGCGCCCTTTGGGGTAGCCCGCTTCTGCGAGCAGCTGCCGGGCGCGCTTTGGGTCGAAGGTTGGCCGGCCGAGGCCCTGATAGCCCGCGACGGCGTCGGGCACCAGACTGGCGGTGGGGATCTGCTGGCCGCGCGTGATGTGCTCGACCAAGCTCTTGCGATCGATGGCGAGGGCGAGCGCCTGGCGCACCTTCGGGTCGTCGAGCGGCGGCGCCTTGGTGTTGAGCCAATAAAAATAGGTCCCGAGCCAGGGGCTGTGGTGAAAGTCGCGAAACTGCGACAGGTGGTCCACGAACTCCGCGGGCAGCGAGGCGTTCTCACCGATCCAGTCGAGCTCCCCCGCTTCGTACAAGTTGAGGGTGGTGCTGTAGCTGTCGACCATCGACAAGCGGACGCGGTCGAGCTTGACGGTCTCGGCGTCCCAGTAGCGCGGGTTCTTCTCGAGGATCACGTACTGCCGAAACTTCCACTCTGCGATCGAGAACGCGCCGTTGGTGACGATGTGCTCGGGGCGTGTCCACAGGTCTTCGTTGAGGCCCTGCTGCTTGAGGCGTTCGATCAGGTGGCGCGGCACCGGTTGGGCGACGTAGAACGCGAGCTTCTGCAGAAAGTAGGGCACGGGGTGCTCGAGCCGCACGCGGAAGGTCAACGCGTCGACGGCCTCGACCCCGACGCGCTCCGCGTTGGTGATCGTGGCGTCGAGACCCGCCGACTTCAACGCCGCGGTCGCGCGTTCGCGGGCGGCGTCGTCGGCGAGGTAGACGTACGACCCGGCTTCCGCCCCCTCGATTTCTCCGATCGCGAGATCGTTTGGGAGGGCCCGTCGCACGCGGTCCTCCGTTGTCCCTGGGACCCAGAGCGCACGCTGGGTGAACGCCTTTCCGCCTTCGATGTCCCAGAAGTACTGGGCGTACTTGGACGCGGTCGCGGGGTCCAAGAGCCGCTTCCACGAGTACTCGAAGTCGTGCGCGGTGAGCGGGGTGCCGTCGTTCCAGACCGACGGCCGCAGGTAGAACGTCCAGACCTTTCCGTCCTCTGAAACGCGCCAGCTCCGGGCGAGCGCCGGCATCGGCTCGAGCGTCTTCGGGTGGGGCTCGACCAGGCCGCTGAAGACGTTCTGGATGATGGCGCCCCCGGGCGAGTCCGAGGCCTTGTTCGGATCGATCCACTCCGGCTCGGTGCCCAGGTTGGCCCAGAGCTCGTCCGGCGGATGCCGCGGCTTGACGGTGCCGTAGTAGCCCTCGGCCCCGCGGTCGCAGCCGCCGAGCAGCACGAGCGCGAGCAGCGTCCCCAGCGCCGCAGCGAACCGGCGTCCCCGGCCAGGCTTCAGAGCACGCATACCGACCTCGCCAGAGCCGCTCGTCGCGAAAAATGAGACCATCTAGAGCACCGAGCCGTGAGCATGGGAGAGGGTTTCCCGATGAAGCGGGGCCCTCGCCCAAGAGAGGGGGCCCCGATTCATCGGGGTTTTCGGTCTGGCAAACGGATCGGTGCTCTAGCACGGAACGGGGCTCGGCCATTCCCGAGGGGCGTGCAGGGGAGCGCCGTGCGCCTCGGCAAAGGGCAAGCGGGTGGCACCCGCGAGTCTGGGGCGCCGAGCCGATGTCGATTTGGCCATCCCCCCGTCCGGTTGCAACCCACGTATGCTGGACGAACCCATCGCGATGCACGCCCGCCTGCTCATCGACGCCATCGTTCGCCAGACCACGGTCCTGATCGCTCAGCTCGCGACCTCCGGCGGCGTCCGCGCCCCGCTCGCGCACATCGCCAACCAGGTCTTCTTGGATCTGGCAGCGGAGCTCGACGCTCAGGGCGTCAGCCGCAAGGTCAGCGCGGACATGTTCGGGATGGCGCTGCGCACCTACCTGCGCAAGATCCAGCGGCTGAACGAGAGCTCGACCGACCGCGGCCGGTCGCTGTGGGAGGCGGTGCTGCAGTTCGTGAGCGAAAAGCCGGTCGTCACGCGCTTGCAGGTGCTCGAACGGTTTTATCGCGACGACGAGGCGCTCGTGCGCGGCGTGCTCCACGATCTGGTCGAGACGGGGTTGGTGTTTTGCTCCGGCACCGGGCAAGGCGCGGCCTTCCGAGCGGCGACGGCCGAGGAGCTCGGGTCGATGCAGAAAGCGGCCCACGCGGGCGGCGCGGACGAGCTGCTTTGGGCGTTGGTGTATCGCCAGGGCCCGGTCACGCGCGAGCAGTTGCTCGCGCTCGGATCCATGACGGCCTCCGAGCTCGACGCGGCGCTCGGCCGGCTACGCGGCGCCGGCCGCATCGTCAGCCGGCCGCTCGCCGCGGGGGACGTGTACCTCTCGCAGGAGCTGTTCATCCCGGTCGGTGCCGACGCGGGCTGGGAGGCCGCGGTCTTCGATCACTTTCAGGCCGTGGTGAAGACCATCTGCTGTCGCTTGCGCCAAGACCCGGCGCTGACCGGAGAACGCAGCGCGGGTGGCAGCACCTACACCTTCGAGGTCTGGGAGGGGCACCCCTTCGCGGCGGAGGTGTACGCGCTGTTGGGCACCTTCCGCGAGCGACTCTCCGAGCTTCGGCAGCGGGTGGAAGCTCACAACGCCCAGCACGGGATGCCCGAAGCCCGCGACGACGTCGTCGTCTACGCCGGCCAATGCGTGCTGCCCCAGCGCGGGGAGTGAGCTACTGCCTGCAGTAGCCTTCGGTGCCTGCCGCGTACGCCGCCGCGACGTCGGCGGGGGACAGCACGCCGGAGACGATCATAAGCTCGTCGATCTCGCCAGCGAACCCGCCCGTGAGATCGACCGAGCGGCGGCCGATCAGCAGGGGCGCGTCATTGGCCAACGACTCGGTCCGTGCCATGGGGTTGCCCGTGCGCGCGAGCACGCCATCCACGTAGAAGGCGACCCCGTCGGCATTGTCACGGTCGACGGTGACCGTAACCAGGTGCCAGAGGCCGTCGTTGACCAGGGGGGCCACGTTGGCGCCGATGTTCGAATAGCTGGGATCGCCGACGCCGTCGGCGAGCTGCATTCCGACAGCGCCCTCGTCGAGGTGCACGCTGTAGCCGCGATAGACGGCGCCGTCGAGGGAGCGCTTGTCGAGCGGGACCACGATCCCGGTCGCGGTCGTTCGGATCCAGAACAGGATCGAGAAGTCGCCGGTCCCGATGTCGAGGCTGTCTTGATCGGGGACTTCGACCGCGTCCCCGGCGGTCGAGAGCCTGAGGCCGCCGTCGACGTGCCCCGCGGCCTCGAGGCTGGCCGTGCCGACCAGAGCCCCCTCGGCCATGCCGACCCGATCCAACAGGGTGCCGTCGAACGTCCACCAGGCGAGCGGTGTCGCCGGCGGTGGCGCGCACACG
>JAEZYZ010000340.1 GCA_023418705.1 Pseudomonadota bacterium
GCGCCTGCGATCCGAGCCTCGCGGCGACGAACAAGGCCACCGTCAACGCGGCCCTCGACGCGCTGTTCGTGGACAAGCAGCTGTCGGCGATCGACCAGTATTGGGCGGATCCGTACCTGCAGCACAACCCGATCGCGGTCAGCGGCGTCGACGCTTTCCGCGACATCATGGGGCTCGTCGTGCCGTCGGCTTCCTTCAGCTACGAGCGGCTGCGCACGTTCACCGAGTGTGATCTGGCCGTGGTGCAAGGACGCTACTCCGGAACCGGCGTGATCTTCGACATGTTCCGCCTGAGCGACGGCAAGCTCATCGAACACTGGGACTCCGACGCCAATCAGGCCTCCGACGCGGGGGGGGCCACCGAAGCGACGAACCCGGAGCAGACGGGCGCCAGCCGCGCCGTCGCGCTGGGGTTTCTGACGGACCTGGTGGCCGACGACCTGGCGAGCGCCCTCGGTCGCTTGGCCACGGACTACGTCGAGCACCGGGAGGGCTTTGCGGAGGCGATCTCGAGCGACAACGTCTCGTACACCACGGTCCACCACGTGATCGCCGACGGCAATTTCGTGTTCACGCTGTCGGAAGGCACGCTTCAGGGCACCCCATACGGCTTCTACGATCTCTTCCGCATCGACGCCGGGCAGATCGTCGAGCACTGGGATTCCCGCCGGGTCGTGCCGGCGACCACCGAGAGCGGTCTCGACATCTTTTGAGCGACCGCCCGCGGCCATGCCGGGCCGCGCGCCTCGGCCTCAGCGCAGCAGCTCGTCGATGATGCTGGTGCCCACGCCCATGCGCTCTTCCTGGCTGCCGAAGCCGCGCGCCAGCGTCAGCAAGTAGTCACCGTGGCTGCGATCGACGGTGAGGTACTGGCCGGTGCGAAACGGCGTGTTGGCGCCGGCAACCAGCAGGTAGGGTAGGTTCCGAGTGGAGTGCTGCGCGGCCGTGCTGTTGGCGTTGGGGCCCCCGAACTCGGAGACACACAGGACGGTCGTGTCCTGATCCGGGGTACGTCCCGCGGCGGCAGCAGGGCGGATCAACAATTTTGCGCGACGTCGTCCGTCAGTTGAGCTTGGGGGTCTGGAGCTCGAACCACAAGGTGCGCGGTCCGCCGCAGCGCGGGCAGCGGGCGCGCACCCGCCGCAGCCGTCGTTGAGGGTCGGCGGAGACGGCCTCGTGCGCTTCGACGCGCAGGCCGGTCTGGCAGCGCGGGCACAGCGTGCCGGCCGCGCGCGCTTCGACCACCGACGCGCTCGGCACGACGATCGGGTTGGCCGAGGTCGAGCCCGCCTCGTGCTGGAACAGCCGCTCGCGCAGAGCAATCAGCTTCTCTTCCGATCGCGCGAGCGCGCGGCGTTCGGTGCGCGCGCGTGGCTTTCTTCGTTTCGTCACCGGCGATCCTCGAAAAGCGCCAGATCGACGGCGTCACCCAAGGCCCGCAGCCCCCGGGCGTTGAGGTGCAGGTGATCGCCGGTGTCGTAGGCGGGCCGGAGGCGTTCGGGATGTCCTTCGTCGCGCACGACGGCGTCCAGATCGATGACCGCGTCGAAGCGGCCGCTCGAACGGATCCAGCGGTTGACGGCGCGGCGGGCGGCCTGCCGCACCGGGCTGTCGTAAAAGGACCCGCCGAACGGCAGGATCGGCGCGCCATACGCCCGTAGGCCCCGGGCATGCGCGGCGTCGATGAAGCGTTCATAGGCCTCGATCAGCCGATCGGCGACGTCGGGGCCGCCGGCGCTGCCGATGTCGTTGACGCCCTGGAGGACGACGACCCAGCGGGCGCCCGGTTGCCGGAGCACGTCCCGCTCGAAGCGTTCGAGCGTCGGGGGCCCCAGGCCACCCGACAGCACGGCGTTGCCACCGATCCCCAGGTTCAGGACCGCGACGCCGGCGGTGGCCGGGTTCTTCCGCAAGCGGCGCGACAACACGTCCGGCCAGCGATCATTGCCGTCGGTGGTCGACCCCCGGCCGTCGGTGATCGAATCCCCGAGCACCACGAGGGCGCGCTGCGACAGCGGCACTTCGACGTCGATGCCGGCCAAGAGGTACCAATGTTCCACCTTCACCGCCCCGTCCAGCGCCGGCGCGCCCGCGGCGTCGCCCGCCTGGAGGTAGGACGTCGCGCGGGAGCCGGGGTGACCGGTCACGACCGCGTCGTTCATCGCACCGAGGTGGAGCGTCACGGCGATCCTCGCCTGCGCCGGCAGCGAGAACTCCAGCGGGTCCGAAGAGACTTCCGCTCCGCCAGCGACCTCCACCGCTGGCCGCTCGTCGAAGCGTATCGTCCGACGGCTCTTTGGGTCGACGCGGCTGCCCTCCAGCGCGAGCGCGACGTGCGCCGAACGGATCGCGACGGGACGATCGCCGAACGCGTTGGAGAGCCTCACCCTCAGGCGAGCGCCGGCGATCGAACCGTACACGACCTGCCGCAGCGTGTTGCCGGCGAGCCGCGGCTCGGGCGCTAGCTGGCCGGGATCCATGAGCTGTGGTGCCGTCGCCCAGGTCCCGACCCAGTGCAGAGAGTCCGGGCCTCGAGCGCTGCCGTCCCGCCGCCCTGAGCTGCCCGCGCTCGGCGCGGCCGGTGCCGCCGCGTCCACGAGCTGGGGTCTGCCACGCGAGAGCGCCACCGCGCCGAAGATCGCTGCCGCTGGCCCGCTATCGCAAGGGATTTGTGTGCGAGATACGCCGGGCGGGTCGTGAGCGCTACGGCGAGGGGATGCCGCGCTCACGGCGGTACTCCAAGCATTGTCGACTGCCAGGCTGAAACTCTCGGCAGGTCGTCCCGCGATCGGCGTAGATCGAGCAGGCGTTCGGGTTTTCGGGCGTGCCGAGGTGAACGCAAGCGCCGTCGGCGCGGCTCGCGAACGCCATTTCGCTGAAGTGCCCCGGCACGAGCCCTGCCACCAGATCGTCGCGGCCGGCGCGCCGCCAGCGCACGATGTCCTCGGCGGGCACCAAAATTCGACCGTCGCTCGCCTGATGGCAGCACGCGCCGCAGCTCAAACAATCGAAGGAGGTTTCGGCGTTCGACATGGACACGAGCGGGCGGTCCGGCATGCCCTCGGCGCTGCGACCTGGCGACCGGATCGGCGCGTCAGGTCTAGCTGTCCGGACAGCTCGGGTCGAGGTCGACCGGCGGCGCCCCGTCTCAGGCGCTCGGGCTGAGCCCGCCCGAGCTCTGCCGCAGCGCTGGCCGGCGCAGCGTCTGTTTTGCCGCTCGCTGCTCTTGGAGCTCCGCGACGAGCCGCGCCAGGTCTTGCGTCCGCACCAGGCCCACGATCTGACCGCCCGCGAGCACGGCGATGTCGTTCGACTTCGCGCGCTGGAAGAGCTGCAGCAGGTCGAAGGCGCTCGAGCGCAGCGGCACGTGCATCAGGTGCGAGAGCGGGGTCATGATCTGCTGGCACACCGCGCCAGCGTGAAACGCCTCCGGCAGCCTCTGCAGGTCCGCCGGACGGATCACCCCCACGGAGTTGCCATCGTCGAGCACCACGCAGATGCCATGGCTCGCGGTGGGATGGGCGTTCCAACGGATGTCGGCGATGGGCTGCCACGAGCTGACGGCCTGACGGGTGGGCTGCATCAGCCGCGCGATCGGCACTTGGTCGAGCTCCTCGCGCAGCCACAGATCGGAGGCGGCGCTGGTGGCGGAGCGGTGCAGGAACCAGCCGACCAGCACGAACCAGATCCCGCCGACGGCGCCGCTGCCGAACACCGGCAGCGCGATGCCGAGGCTCATTGTCAGGCCGGCGCCGATCAACGCGATCCCAAACCCGCGCCCGGCCGACGAGGCCCAGCGCGTCGCGCGCGTCCCGTTGCCCGTCACCTTCCAGAGCACCGCCCGCAGCATGCGCCCGCCATCGAGCGGGTAGGCCGGCAGCAGGTTGAACAGCGCGATCAGCACGTTGACCGGCCCGAGCCAACCGAGCAGGGTGGCCGCGGGCCCCATCGTCTGCATGGTCTGCCAGGCGTCGCCGGACGGCGGCGCGTTCGTCACCAAAAGCCACCCGCCCAGGCTGAAGCCCCCGCCCAGCAGCAAGCTCATCGCAGGGCCCGCGGCGGCGATCACGAGCTCCTGCTTGGCGGTCGCCGGCTCGCGCTCGATGCTCGCGACGCCTCCGAGGAGGAACAACGTGATGCTGCCGACCGGGATGTCGTAGGCCTTGGCCGCGATCGCGTGGCTGAGCTCATGCGCCAGGATGGATCCCACGAACAGCGCCGTGCCGAGCAACGCCAAGCCCCACAAGGCGAGCTCCGGCCAATCGGGGTGCCAGACACCGAAGACGCCGAGCTTCAAGCTGACGGTCAAGACGACCAGCAACACGAAGACGCTGTAAGCAAGCCGAATGCGGACACCGAAGAGACGGCCGACCGTGAGAGCGCGATGTGGAGGCATTTTCGAGGCGGGAAGGTGCAGAAGTCGTGCCGCCGGTGCGCTGGGCCGGGCCGCATGACTGGGGGACATCGGCGCCGGGGCCATCGCCCGAGCGCGTCTCGCTAGAGCATCGATCCGTTTGCCGGCGCGAAGATCCCGATGACTCGGGGCCCCCATCCGGGTAGGGCCCCGAG
>JAEZYZ010000397.1 GCA_023418705.1 Pseudomonadota bacterium
GCCGATCCGTTCCCTCGGATCGGCAGCCCGCCGGGAGGCTCTGCGCACCGACGAGAAGAACCCCGCCAGCGTGAGCGACGGCGCGCCAGCCGCGGGCCACCTTAGCCACGCTCCCCGCAGCATTCGACGGGCTCTGCCGGTTCGAGCTCGACGACCAGCTCGGTTTGGCGCGGCCCTTCGAACGGAGCAACGATGAGAAGATAGTAGACGTCGGGCTTGAGCACGACGTTCAACATTTCTTCGTCGCAGTGCCGCTCCGAGCCGCAGCCTCCTTCGGGGACCGCGTCCAACACCGCGATCGCGAAGTCGGGGTCGAGGACCGTCGCCTGGACGCGAACCGGGCCGTCGAAGCTCGAGAGATCGAGCCGAAAGAACACGTCGGCTCTCGGAAACGATGGCCCGCAGCTCGTCGCGCGGGAGGCGGTCGCGCACGCGAGGTTCACGCTCACCGACTGCTCGCCGTACGAGGGGTCGAGCTCCAGCGCCCCCGCGCACTCGTCCAGGCTCGTGCAGGGGATCTCGTCGAGGCTGACGCGCAGCCCGAACTCCCCGGACTCGTCGAGGCCTTCGACCGCCAGGTAGTACTCTGCTGGCTCGAGCTCTGCGATGAGCTCCGAAGAGCCCTCGATCGCCTGCGCGGCGACCGGCCCGAAGTCGTTGCAAGCGAGCGGCGCAAAGCACTGTCCAGCCGCAGCGTCCATGAGGTACAGCGAGGTCCAGAAGTTCGTCGGGACGAGGTCCGTGCTGGCGCGCAGCACCAAGCTGCTCGCACGCTCGCGGAGGTCCAGCCGGTAGAAGACGTCGGCGACCCCGTCCCAGCCACACTCGAAGAAGGCTTGGCCGTCGTCGCGGGCACAGCGCGTGCTGCCCACGAGCGTCTGCACCGAAAGCGTCGGGTCGAGATCGATCGCCCCGCCGCAGGTGTCGTGCGGGGGCGTCTGCTGGCAGACGGCTCCGGGGCGTCGGGCGCTGGCCGAGAGCTGGAACGCGCCGGCGTCCTCCACCCCCTCTCCCGTCACGAGCAGGCGGTAGCGGCCTGCTTCGGCCGAGTGCGCGATCACGGCGCGCCGTACTCCCTCGGCGTGGTCCTCGTTGCACGCGCGCTCCAGCGGGTCGGAGCAGTCGCCCTGCTCGAGGCGCAGGCTGGCATCGAACCTTGCGTCGAGCTCGAAGATCAGCTCGGTCGCCGCCTCGAGCTCGACGTCAAAGGCCAACGCGGGAGCGTGCGAGGCGCAGAGCGACCGAGTCGTCAGCCGGGCGCCGCAGCGGGTGTCACCGCGGACGACCCGATGTGCCCAGCCGCTGTCGAGGTCCCCGGGTGTGATGAGGGGGAACGGCGCTCCGCAGCGGCCGTCTCCGAAGAGGGGTTCACATTTTTCAGCCTGGCAGCTTTGGACCGAGCAGCTCGATCCGGCCTCAGCGCCACCGTGCGCCCCGCCGTCTGCGTGCGCCCCGGCGTCTGCATGCGCGGCCCCCGATCCGGCGCTGCCGGCCATCCCGGCGCTCGCCACCTCCGCTCCCGCGCGAATGGTCGGGAAGGATCCGTCGCAGGCCGCCCCCGACCACGCGGTGCCGAAGGACAAAGCCAACCATCGTTCGAACCGAAAACCGAGCATGCAGGCTCCAATGCGCGCGGAGCCCATTTGCCGATGGGCAGCGGGCGCGGTCAACGGTTTTGAACCGCCTCCGGCCTCGTGAAATCGCGGGCCTTCTGCTAGGCTGGCCCGCAGTGCGCAGCCCGCTTCTGGCGCTCGGTGCGGCCGCCGCCATCGGCTGCCACTCCGGTGAACCCTTTGAGCTCCGCGATTTTGCCGCCCCGTGTGGTCCAGAGGCCTGCGCGCCGCGCGAGGTGGCGGAGCTCGCGCTCGGTTGGGGCTACACCTGCGCTCGTTTCGCGGCCGGCGCCGTCAAGTGCTGGGGCCGCAACGAGTCTGGAGTGCTGGGATACGGTCCGCTGCACCCCGCCGTCTTCGAGCCGAGCCAGGTGGGCGTGCTCGAGTTTGGAAGCGCGCGGAGTGTCGTCCAGATCTCGGCCGGCTGGCACCACGCTTGCGCCGTGTTCGAGGACCACCGCGCCCGCTGTTGGGGGCGCAACGACGCGGGGCAGCTCGGCATCGGCAGCACTGAAGACTACGGAGACGACCTAGGGGAAACGTTGGCCGCTTTGCCCGATCTCCCGCTCGAGAACGTGACGCAGATTTCGGCGGGTCTTCGCAACACCTGCGCCATCGTGAGCGCGGCGCCCGAGCGCCCTGGCCGCGTGCACTGCTGGGGCAGCGATCTGGGCGGCGCGTTGGGCGACCGCGCGTCGGGTGCGTTCGGGGACGACGAGCCCGTCGACGGGACCCGCCCCGTGGCCCTGCCCGACGATGCCGTTCGGGTCGCCACCGGCGCGGAGCTCGCCTGCGCGCTGCTCGCGAACGGCGCCGTTCATTGTTGGGGGGACAACTGGGCGAAGACCCTCGGCATCGGTGACAGCACCTGTGACATCGGCGACGAGCGCCCTTGCTTCGGCGATCAGGGGCGTGTGCCCGACATCCCGGTCGTCGGACTGAGCCGCCGATCCATCGTCGATGTGTTCGTCAATCAGACGTCGGCTTGCGTGATCGAAAATGCGGGCGCGCTGCTCTGTTGGGGGCGCAACTCTCAGAGCCGCCTCGGCTATCCGGACGCGCTCGAAGGAGAGTTTCTGGGAGCGCCGCCTGGCCCGGTGGCGCTCGGCTCGAGCCTCGCCGTGGTCGATCTCGGGCGCGGCGTGCGTCACGCGTGCGCCCTCGACGCGCAGGGGAGCATCCGGTGCTTCGGCGAACGCGGTCCGGCGCTCGGCTACGCGATGGATCCGGAGGAGGGGGTCGCCGGGATCGGAGGCATCCAGACGCCGGCGGCCGCTTACGCCCTGCGCTCGGATCAGGGCATCGTCGACGTCGGCGACTTCGACGGCGTCGAGGGCGTCGATCCCGCCCGGGCCATCTACGCTGGCGCCAGCGCGACCTGTGCGCTGCTCGTCAGCGGCGACGTCCGGTGCTGGGGCACGAACGAGTTCGGGGAGCTCGGCTATGGCGACCCGCTCCAGGTGGGGGCCATTGGCGACGACGCCACACCAGGCTCGGAGTATCGCCGGCTGGGGCGACGCAGTGTGCGGTTCTTCGAGGAGTGAATCGTCGCGCGTGTCTCAGAAGCGAACCCGCAGCTCCATCTGCCGCCCGCGCACCGCGACCTCCGCCCGGTCGTCGAACAGCGCGAAGTAGGCGCCGATCCCCACCCCGAGCGCGCCGCCCGCGAGCAGCAGCGCGTCGACGGCGTCCACGGTCTTGATGGACTTCAGCAGATCGTTGTTGGCGTTGGCGCGGCGTCGCCAATCAGGATCTTGGCGCGGTGATTGTCCGGCGCCGATCAGCTCGGCTTGCCGAGCCTCCAGCGCCTGCTGCTCACGCTGCCAGTCGTCGTGGCGCTCGTCGTTCCACAGATACAAGGCGCCGGCCGCCGCGATCAGCGCCAGGCCCGAGCCGCCGACGAGGTAGCCGATCGTGCGGTCCTGCGAGCGCGCCGTTCGCTGGGCGCTCGGCGGCGGGCTGGGCGTCGTCTCGGGTCGGATCGTGACCGGCTCGAAATGGGAGGGCGGGTCCGTCGAGGGATCGCGCGCGGGGGGCGTGGCCGCCGGCGCGGGAGGTGGCGCGTCATCGGAGGCGGACGTCTTCTTCTGCAAGGCGTCGCGCGCGGTCTCGATGGCGGCGCGATCGGCGGGGCTGAGCTTGCCCCCATCCTCGGCCAGCGCCAGCGTGAGGAGCGCCAGCGCCTGGCGCTCTTGACCGAGCCCGAGGCAGGCCAGGGCCGCGTTGTAGGCGACGATCGGATGCGGCGCCAGCGCGTAGGCGTGCAAAAACTGCCGCTTTGCTGCCTCATAGTGCTCGGCGCGCGCCAACCGCAGGCCCTCTTCGAAGGCGCGGCCCGCGCGTGAGCGGGCATCGTCCGCAGGCGCGTGCTGGTGCGGCGTGGCGCCGCTGTCGCCTGCGTCGGGATCCGGGACGGCCTCACCCTCGGCGCTCATCTCCGCGGCTGGCGTCGCCGACGCAGAGCTTGGCCACAGCGCCGTGCCCTGAACGACGACCAGGCCCAGCAGCGCCCAGGACAGCCAGCGCGGGTGGAGGCGCGCGCGATCACTCATAGGGATTGCGCGCGACGAACTGGAACCCGGACCCGGGGAGCGTTGGTGCCACGGGCTCGTGTTGTGCAGCAGGCGCCTCGACGTCGGCCAGCCTCGCGGTCGCCGCTGGCCGAATGGGAGCGGTGCCAGCAGCGGCGGCCGTACCCTCGGTCGCGGCGCTGCCCGCTGCAACCGGGGCGCGCGCGTTCGCGGGTGCCGGCGCGCGGCGAGCGG
>JAEZYZ010000402.1 GCA_023418705.1 Pseudomonadota bacterium
GGCCGCCAGCCACTCGCTCGACCGCAGACCCGACGCCAGCAGGCCCGCCGCGATCAGCGCTGGCCAGAGCACCCGCCAGACAGCAGACCAGGCGTTGGCACGCCGCGCACGGTAAGCGCCGGGCCAAGGCATCGGGGCGGTCGACAAGGGCAGTCCTCCGCCCCTTCTGGCAGCAAGCCACGTGCCGGGCGGCGCGGCGCCCGCCCGACGCCGCTCCTAGAGGGGCGGTCGGTGTGCCAGACCGGAGATCCCTCACGCCTCGGCGCTCTGGGACGCTCTCGCTTCTCCGCGACGAACGCCTTGCGCTGCAAACCGCTCGTCGCTCCAGCGGCTGGCGCGGTGCGGAGCGCCTCACCGAGCTGGCGAATGCCACGGCCGGCGAGTCGTCACCAGCGGCAAGCGTGCGCGATCTGGGCGGGCGTCGGCGCCGGTCCGATCGCCTCGAGCAACGAGTCCGCCGGCGACCGACCCTGCTCGACCAAGGCGGCGAGCGGCCGCAGGTGCACGCCTTCGTCGCGCCCGAGCGCGTCGGTGCGGGCCCGGCGTGACAGCCCCCCGAGCGCGATCTCGATCAGGCGCTCGGCCAGCTGCTGCGCCGAGGTGCTCCCGATGTTGGCGCGGAGCCCGTGCGCGGTGAGATCGAGCCGCGCCGCTTGCACCGCCTCGAGCTCGAGCGAACGCGCGAGCGCCTCGGCTTGCTCGAAGGCTTGGTCGTCGTAGAGCAAGCCCACGAAGAGCGCAGGGACGGCGCTCGACAGCTCGAGCGGCAAGCTGTCGCAGGGGCGGACCTCGAGCGTGTTCTTCAGCCGGATCTCGGGGAAGAGCGTGTTCAGGTGGAGCTTGAAATCCGCCAGGCTGGCGCGGTGTCCCTCGAACCCGTGCTTCAAGAACTCGCGAAACGGCTGGCCCGCGTTGTTGATCACGCGATCACCGCGCTTGAAGAGGAACATGCCGGCGTCGAGCGCCCACTCGACGTAGTCGCGGTAGCGCGGCTCGGCGAGGCCCCAAAGCCGAGACACGAGCCCGCTGCGCTCGGGATCCATGCGCAGCCACACCTCGCCACGCAGGCTCCGCTTTCCGCTCTGGCGTCCTTCGATGAACGGCGAGTTCGCGGTCATGGCGTTCACCAGCGGCGCGAGGCGCAAGCAGGTCACGAGCCGGCGCATCGCCGCGCGCTCGTTCTCGAAGTCGAGGTTCACCTGCACGGTGGCCGTGCGGCGCATCATGTCGTGAGCGCCGGAGCCGCGTTCGGGCAAGTACCTCTTCATGATCCCATAGCGCTGCTTGGGGACCCAGGGCAGATCCGACGGACGCGCCAGCGGATGGAAGCCGACGCCGAGCCAGAGGATTTCGAGCTCGCGGCTGATCGACGCGAGCTCCCTCTGGTGCTGCCGAGCCTCCTCGGCGACCTCGTGCACGGTTTCGAGCGGCGCGCCGCTGAGCTCGAACTGACCACCGGGCTCGAGCGTGATCGAGGCGGCGCCACGCCGCAGCGCGATGATGGGGCCGCCCTCCGTCTCGGCCTCGGGCTGCCACCCGGAAGGCCCGGCCGCGAGCGTGCGCAGGATGCGCTCCACGCCGAAGGGCCCCGCGTACGAGAGCGGCGCGAGGGTCGCCTGGTGGATACCAAACTTCTCGGCCTCCGCCCCGATGCGAAATGCCGAGGGCGGCTTCTCGGCCGCTCGGAAAACGTCCAGGAGCTCGTCCTCGCTTTTCACCGGGCGGTCCTCGCCCGTCGCATCGTAGGCTGACATTTTCGAGAAGTCCTAAGCCGGAACGGGCCCGTCGTCAGCCGGCGAGCGGATCGATCTCCGTATCGGACCGGGTGATCGGCAGCGAGGGATGCAGCGATCCGAGAGCTCGGGCAAGGCTCGCAGTGTGGCCCTCCGTCGTGCCGGCGCCACCCCCGATGACCCGGGCTCCGTGAGCGTCGAGCTCGAGCGCCCGCTGCGCCCAGGGGTCCGGATCGGACTCCAGGTCGGGAAACCCACGCACGCTCTGCGCGCCCGCGGCGAGCAGGATGCCCGGCGCCAGGGTCCCGCCGGCGAGCACGGGCAGGGCGCGATCGAGCAGCTCGAGCGCCTGATCCATGGCCGACACTTCGAACAAGACGGCGCTGGCGCCCGCCTCCTGCAGCGACTCGAGCAGCGGCCCGAGCGCTCCGCTGGTCGAGACCTCGCCGCTCGGCAAACACTCGACGATCGCCCAGGTGGGCAGGTCCGTGCCGGCCGCGGCGACCACCGCGGCCATCAACCCGAGCCGCGAGCCCTGACCCCGTGCCAAGATGAGCTCGCACCCGGCGGCGGCCAGGCGCGCCGCGTGCTCGACCAGCTCCCCGTGCAAGCGATCGGCTGCCATCGGGCTGACCATCTCCGAGCCGAGCACGCCCGCGACCGCGACCGGCTTGCTCGCCTCGTATGAGGCCTCGAACGCCAGGTCCACCGCGCGGCTGGTCAACAGCGCGGCGCGGTGCTGCATGCCAATTTCCGCCAGGGCGCGCGGCGTGGTGTCCGCGGTCAAGGCGCACAGCACGTCCACGCGGCTCTGCACCTCTGCCCGATAGTGCGCGAGGACGTCCGCCGGGCGCTCACGCAGCAGCCCCCCCAGAGTACCCGGGGAGTCCAGCGCCACGCCGCGAGCCCCGAAAGAGGCGCCCGGGTCGGCATCGACGACCAGTGGCCGACCCATTTCCAGTCGATGCCGGATACTCTCGAATCCCATGCGTCGTAAGCCCTTAGCGTAACCCGAAAGCCCGGGTTTCCGCCAGTCGGTCAGCGCCCCCGGCTAGCGCCACGCCCGCACCGCGAGGTAGACTGTCAAAAGCCCGCCGATCGTCACCACCAGCGCGCGGATCAGCCGTGGGGTCACCCGTCGAGCCCCGGCCGCGCACACGTAGCCACCGAGCAGCGTGCCCGCCGTGAGCGCGGCCGCCGCGGGCCAATGCGCACGGCCCGTCGCGACGAAGTAGCCGGCGGCCGCTGCGTTCGCCGACGACGTGATCACCGTCTTCAGCGCGTTCATCTGGTGGATGTTCATCGGCTTCAACCAGCCGAGCACCGCGAGGCAAAGCATCCCGAGCCCCGCGCCGAAGTAGCCCCCGTAGACCGAAAGGAGGAGCAGCACCGACAGGATGGCGGCCAGCCTGAGCGCCGACGGCCGCGCCTGCTTTGCCGTCGTGGTCACCCGCCGCCAGATCAGATCTTTGCCGAGCACCACCAGCGTGGCCGCCAGCACGAGCCAGGGGACGAGCGCTTCGAACACCTGGTCCGGCGCCGAAAACAGCACGATGGCGCCGACGAAGCCGCCGATGGCCGTGGGCACCGCCAAGAGCGCGGCGAGCCGCAGCTGGCCGTCGAGCTCGCGACGGTACGCCCACGCGGACGCCAGCACGCCCGGCGTCAGCGCGACGGTGTTGGTCGCAGAAGCGGCCACCGGCGGCAGTCCCACGGCCAGCGCCGCGGGAAAAGAGAACAGCGATCCACCGCCTGCGACGGCGTTCACCCCGGCGGCGGCGGCGCCGGCGGCGAACAACAAAAGACCTTGCAGCAACGTCACGACGTGCGCTGCGCACCGAGCTTTTTGCGCGCGCCGAACAACCCCAGGCCGAGGCCGACGATGGCGAGCGCGAGGCCGCCCGGTGATCGGCGGTCGCGACCCGGAGCCACGGTCGAGCAGCCGTCGTCCTTTTCATAGCAGCGGGAGGAGAAGCCGTGACGCGGCGCGAAGTTGCAGGAGCGCGCGGGCGCGTCCGCCGGGTAGACGGCGCAAATGCCGGCCTCGTCGTCCGCCGACAGCTCCTCCATCCCCTCGCCGTAGGCGGGGCGCATGGTCGCGTCATCGGAGGTGCTGTGCGAGAGCCCCAAGAAGTGTCCCGCCTCGTGCGTGACGATGGCGGCGAGGCTCAGCCCCTGGCCGTCCCCGGTGACGTCGAGGGGCACGCTGCGGGAGTTGATCTCCACGTCGGCGTCGTAGATGTCGCCGGTCTGCACGTTGAACGTCACGGTGGTGAGCGCCAGCGTGCGCGTCGACACTTCACCCGACCCCGGCGTCTCGTACGGCCAAGCGAGGTCTCGGAACATCCAGACGTTCGCGTTCGGGGCGTCGATGTTGTAGCGGGGCTCGGCGCAGATGATCGGCTCGCCGTTGGGCTCCAGCAAGATCGACGGCCGGCTGCCGCCGCCGCAGTCGGCGCTCGTCCAACGCTGAAACGCGGCGTTGATGACGTCGAGCGCGGTTGCGTAGTCGATGTTGCGGCGCTCCGACCCATCGCGCTGCACGCCGAACGAGACACAGGACGCCGGCCACCGCAGCGGCTTGCCGCCCTGCACACAGCCGTTCACCACCTGGCAGGAGTCGAAGCTCGGGTCGCACGTGGTGGTGCGGCAATAGGCCCCGGCGGGCGCTGCCCAAACCGCGACGGCGCCCATCGAACAGAGCGCAGCGAGCCAGGGTAGCGGATGGGAGGTGATCGGCATCGGTACGCTCGAAGCAAACGGTGGAAGGAGCTTTCTAGCATAGCCGAACTCTCCGCCTCGAGTGCTCCCAAGCGGGTTCGGTGCGGCTCCCTTGCTCTTGCTACGCGGCCTCCCGGCTGAACACCCAGCCAGTCGTCTCGCCTGGCAGAGCCCGGGCCCCCTCCCCGGCCGGGTCAACCGACGCCGCTCGCCGCCAGCGCGGCGCGGAAGCGCTCGCGCGCGTAATGGAGCCGGCGCCACACCGTGGCCTCGGGACAATCGACGATCGCCGCGATGTCTTTGCCAGACACACCCTGCATCTCGTAGAGCACGAACACGCTCCGCTCGGCAGGCGAGAGCACCGCCAGCGCGGCTTCGATGCGGCGGCGCGCGATCTCCTCCGGGAGGCCCGGCGTCGAGACGAACGCCTCGGCGGAGCGGACACCGAGCGCCCCGGACAGGAGCTTGCCAAGACGGACCCGGCGCCGCACCCGACCCGCCTGCGAGATGCACAGGCGGTACAGCCAGGTGCTGAGCTCCGCCTCGCGCCGGAAGCGGGACAGATAGCGGAACAGCTGGAGGAACACCTCCTGGGTCGCGTCCTCCAAGTCCGCGTCGGAGACCCCGAGGCGGCGCAGGAACAGCGCGGCGAGCGGAGCATATTGCGCATGCAGGGCTCGCCAGGCGTCGACGTCACCGCGCACGCACTCGTCGAGCAGGCTCCGCTCGCCCTCCCCCGTGAAGGTCGTGGCTGCCAGCGACCGCACCATCAATCCCCCGACCGAGCCTTCCCCGCCTCGAGCTCGAGCAGACGTTGCTCGACGTGACGGGCGGACTTCGGGTTCGGCCGCTCGAGGTAGCGCTGGTAGGCCGAGCGGGCGTCCTCGTGGCGGCCGAGATTTTCCAGGCACTGGGCGCGCCGCAGCTCGGCGGCGTCGGCTTCGGTCCCGGCCTCTCCAACCAGCGCCACGTATTCGGTGATCGCCTTGCCGCAGTCTTGGTGCACCTGCTCGTAGATCCTCCCCCGCAAGAGCCGCAGCTGGGGAGCGACGATCCGTCCCGCCGGTGTCGCCAACAGCCGCTCGCTGGCCGCGAGCGCGTCCTCCGAGCGGCCAAGCTGTTCGAGCAAGCCGATACGGAGCGTCTCGACCTCGGCCCACAAGGTGCCGCCGGAAAACCGCGCGCGAAACTGCTCGATCGAGCGCATCGCCCGGTCGGGGTCGCGCAGCTCGCCCGCCGCCAGCCGGGCGGCCTCGTGGAGCGCCACCTGCGCGCGCACCCCATCCCCTTGCCCGAGGACCTCGAAACACGCGACCGCGCGCTCGATCTGGCCGCTCTCCGCCAGCTTGCGGCAGCCCGCGTCGCTGAGCTCGGCGTCCACCCGGGCTGGCCCGGGCCGCGGGACGGCCGGGGCCTGGACACGGGGCGGCGCGGGCGGGGACGCGCGGTCGGCCATGGTGGAGGGCGCCGGCGGCGCCGATGCGGAG
>JAEZYZ010000435.1 GCA_023418705.1 Pseudomonadota bacterium
CGAGCTCGCGGCCACGCTGACACCTCGCGAGTCGAATGGCTCACGAAAAGCCGCTGCATCCGCCGCTGGACGGGCAAGCGGCGCTCTTCGGACAGCTGCGCCGATCCAGCGGGCACTTTGGTAGCGAATCGTGTCAAGCTTAATCGACCTCGATCGACCGCGATCGACCTCGATCGACATGGATGGGTGAAGACTTGAAGCGGTCTCCTGTTCGCTGACGTCCCAGTATCGTTTCAGCGCACCGCACGTGCTCGTTCGGATCACCCGTCGCTATCCTGCTTCACTTCACTCACGCTCGAGCCCCGCGCGAGGGGAGCGGTTGGCGGCAAAGGTCCTCCTTCGCCAGCACGCCGCTTCCCTCAGCTCCGGGATCGGATGCGACTGGAGGCTGCCATTCTCCACGTGAAGCTTCACGGTCACCTCGTTCGCGGCCATGACTTCTTGGAGACGGGCGATGGCCGCCCTGCCATCATCATGGAGGTGCTCCATGGAAAACACCATCCACGACGAAGTGACCGAGCGCGGCGCGCTTCCGGTCCCGGAGGCGCTGGCGCTGGCGTGGGCGGCGCACGGCCTGCGTGGGTTGGAGTCCCTGCACGCGCTAGGTCTGCCGGCGGCCCGGGTGATGCTGCCTGGATCGACACTTCAAGCTCCATCACCATCCGACCTACCTCGCAGCCCCGCCCTCCACGCACTCCTCCGCTTGGCAGAAGACGAACACCGATTGACGCCGCAGGTCGACGTGTCCGGGGAAGCAAAACGCGGCTCGCTGGGCCGGGGGGCAGTGGCTGACGAGATCCTCGTTGCCGAAGCCCTGCGCTGGATCGACGTGGCACCAGCCGTCCGCCAGCGGCGTCGAAGCGCCGGGGGGTTGCAGGTCGAGGTCCGTCAGACAAGCGCTTAGGCTGGGACCGCGTGCCTGCGGGAGCTCGCACAGGCACATCGCGTCGCAGTCGCCGAGAAAGCCGCCGTCGCAGCTCCCTTCCGCTCGGATCTTCTCGCGCACCGACCGGTCGCGCGCCTCGGCCGGCGGTCGACTGCCAGGCCATTCGCAGGTGCACGGCCGGTGGGGGTAGGCTGCGCGCGCGGCGATGACGGCGCACGGCACCTGGCCGTGCTCGGACGACGCTGGGTCCAGGTTCCGCGCGAGCTGGCTCGGGCCGCAGCGAGCTAATCCCTCGCTGACGGAGAGCCGCTCGAACTCGGGCGTGAACGCGGGGCGGAAGAGGTAGTCGTGGCGTGCGTCGTCCTGGGGGTTGGGCGGGCAGATCGACCCCACGCGCGCGTCGTAGCGCAGCTCTCGCGCCAGCCTTAGCTGGCGTAGACCCGGATAGGCCTTCCCGAAGTATTGGGTGCTGCCTTCGGCGCCGGTCTCCGGATGCTGGCACACCGGGTTGGTGGCGATGCGCTCGGGCGATCCACAGTCGCAATGCGGCGCGTCCTGGCTGCACACGCGCGGCTCCGGCAGCGGGAAGATACAGGCGTATTGCAGGTCGTCGCCGGCTGGGGTGCGGCGCTCATGCCCGTTTCCGGGATGCAGCGGTCCTGGTGTCTCTGGCGGCAGCAGCGGACTGCCGATGATCGGGCTGTTCCCCTGCCGCGGCTCCACCGACTCGAGCAGCAGCGCGTCACCCGGCGGTACGCCTTGCTCGGGATCGCCGAGAAGGACCTCCCAGCGCCGATCCTGGCTGAGCTGGTCGGCGGTCGAAAAGACGACGGTCTCTCGGCCGCCAAGTGCGGGCCGAACCACGTCCTGCCAGGGCACGCCGTTCAAGCTGATGAGGTGGTGCACCGCATAGCCATCGTCCATGAACAGGGGATTTCCGACGGGCTGTCCCGGCTCGCAATCAGCCCCCCTCTCGATGGCGAGCTCGCAGTCGCAATCCGCGTCCCCCATTGGCGAGTCGGGGCACGACATCGCCTTGGTCAGCGCCACTCGGTAGCGCTCGACGGGATAGGTCAGCTCGCGCCCGAAGCGGCGCCGTTGATCGAAACAGGCGAGCTTGTCGGGTGAAGGCTGATCGGCCAAAAGCGCCGCGCCTTCCGGCGGCAGCGAGCAATCATTGCTCGAACCGACGAGCACCAGAGTAAACATCGAAGGGCGCAGAAACCGCGCGCGCTGCTCGAGCAGGGCCGCGTCCGGCGAGCCATCTGCGCGGACCGGCGCCGGCTGCGCCGCGAACCGGTAGAACGCTTCGAGCGGGGCTTGGATCGCGCAGCGGGTCTCCGCCGCCCGGCGGACGAGGCGCTCCAGATCGCGGAGGAACGCTTCGGCGTCCGCGCTGCCGCCCGGGACCTCGTCCAGCGGATCATAGGCGACCGAGCCGACCACCGGCTCAGAGCCGCCAGCTTCCGGCAAGGGGCAGCCGCCCGCGAACCCGACACTGGCGCTGACGACGGCGACGCGCAGGTCGTCGAGCGGCTGAGCCGCAGCGAACGATCCATCGGGACAGCGCTGCCCGACGCCAGCGCGGACACCGTCCGGGCCGTCAGCCGAGCCCGGCGAGGCGCAGCGCGGCCTGATGAGCTCCGCGATCACGTCGGTCACGCCCGCGACCACGAGATCGATCTTGTCCGCGGCGGCCGGCGAATCGTCGATGACGAACAGCAGGTTGACCGGCGCTGCAGTTCCGGGCCGAAAGGAGGTCTCGTAGCTGCGGATCCGGCAGTTGGGCAGCGTGCTGATGGGCTCGTCCGTGCAGCCCGCGGCGCCGGGCACGGTAAGCACCAAGGCCAGCAGGCAAACGCGCGCAAGCGCGGAGCGAGGGTGCATGCAGGCCGCCTAGCAAAGCTCGTGCTTCAACTGTTCGAGCTCGCCAATCGCGCGAAGCGCGCCCGTTGCGCGCGGCTAGCGCCAACTCGGCTGGCGATCGACGGCGCCCGCCAGCAACCCAGTTGCCGGTCGCGCCCCGGGCCCAGCTCAGCTACGCCCGGGGGCGGCTCACCAGTACTGATGCACCAGCGGCTTGATTTCGGCGGCGTAGAGCTCGGCGATTGTTCGCAGGTCGGCTTCGGGGATGGGGGGTAGATCGGCGGCGCGGGCGTTCTCTTCGACCTGGGAGGGGCGCTTGGCGCCGGGGATGGCGCAGGTGACGGCGTCGTTCATCAAGATCCAGCGCAGGGCCCACTGGGCCATGCTGACGCCCTCGGGGATCAGCGGCCGGAGCTGCTCGACCAGATCGAGGGCTCGGTCGAAGTCGACGCCGGAGAAGGTCTCGCCGCGATCGAAGGCCTCTCCCTTGCGGTTGAAGGCGCGGTGATCGTCGGCTTCGAACTTGGTCTGGCGCGACATCTTGCCGCCGAGCAGGCCCGAAGAGAGGGGCAGCCGGGCGAGGATGCCGACCTTGCGCCGCTTGGCCTCGGCGAAGAAGAGCTCCGCCGGGCGCTGGCGGAAGACGTTGTAGATGATCTGGACGCTCTGCACACCGGGGTACTCGATGGCCTTGAGCGCCTCTTCCACCCGCTCCACGCTCACGCCGTAGTTTCGGATCTTGCCGGCCTTGACCAGGTCGTCGAGGACGCCGAACACCTCGGGCCGGTAGTAGACGTCGGTCGGGGGGCAGTGCAGCTGCAAGAGGTCGATGCTGTCGACCTCCAGGTTCTTCAGGCTGCGGTCGACGAAGGCGCCGAGGTTGTCGCGGTTGTAGCCGTCGGCGACGTGCGGGCTGAGGCGGCGCCCCGCCTTGGTCGCGACGTAGAAGGGCTCACGCCGCTCGCGACGCAGCTGTGCGATGAGCCGCTCGCTCTTGCCGTCGCCGTAGACGTCGGCGGTGTCGAAGAAATTGACGCCGAGATCGAGCGCCTGGTGCAACGCAGCCAGCGATTCCTTGTCGTCGACCGAGCCCCAGGTGCCGCCGATGGCCCAGGCGCCAAAGCTGATGGTGGAGACCTCAAAGCCCGTTCGTCCGAGGGGTCGGTACTGCATTCGTCGTCGCTCCGTGTTCGGTGCCGTCTTGGGTGGTGGGCGCCGTCCATACTACGCCACGCCGCCGACGTCGACGCCGTGCGCCGCGCGCCGAACGCATCACCATCGCCCGCGGACCCAACGCCTTGACGCAGCACGCCTCCCGGCCCAAGACGAGCGCTCGCTCGGAGCGACAACCATGAAAGTTCTCTTCATCGGCGGGACCGGCATCATCAGCTCGGCGTGCAGCGCGCTCGCGCTCGATCAGGGCATCGACTTGTACCTCCTGTGCCGAGGCAAGAGCGCGCGCCCCGTCCCGGCGCGGGCCAAGGTCTTGCACGGCGACATCCGCGATCCGGGCTCGGCGCGCGCGGCGCTCGGGGAGCACCGCTTCGACGTGGTGGTCGACTGGGTCGCGTTCGAAGAGCGGCACATCGAGATCGACCTCGAGCTGTTCTCCGGGCGCACGCGGCAGTACCTCTTCATCAGCTCCGCGTCGGCGTACAAGACCCCGCCCACCCACCTCCCCGTCACGGAGGCGACGCCGCTGCACAACCCATTCTGGGCCTACTCACGCGCCAAGATCGCCTGCGAGGAGCGGCTGACGCGGGCCTACCGGGAGCAGGGCTTCCCGGCCACCATCGTGCGCCCGTCGCACACCTACGATCGCACGCTCTTGCCGCCGCACGGCGGCTACGCGGTGATCGACCGCATGCGCCGGGGCAAGAAGGTCGTGGTGCACGGCGACGGCAGCTCGCTGTGGGTGCTCACCCACCACCGCGATTTCGCCAAAGGGTTCAACGGGCTCTTCGGGCTCGACGCGGCCATCGGTGAGGCCTTCCACATCACCTCCGACGAGGTGCTGACCTGGGATCAGATTCATCACATCCTCGGGCGCGCCGCGGGCGCCGAGCCCAAGATCGTGCACGTCCCGTCGGATTTCATCGCCCGCTTCGACCAGAGCTGGGGCGACAGCCTGCTCGGCGACAAGACCCACAGCATGATCTTCGACAACACCAAGATCAAACGCTTCGTCCCGGGCTACCGAGCCACGATCCCATTTTCGCGAGGCGCCGAGGAGATCCTCGCCTACTACGACGAAGATCCCTCGCGACGGGTCGTCGATGACGCCTACGACCAGGTCGTCGACCGGATCGTCGGCGTGTACGAAAAGGCGCTCGGCTGACGCAAATTACCTATTCAGAAAGAACGGGGCGCGCCGAGGCTCGCGGGGCCGGATTGTCGAAGATCCGGCGAAGCATGGCAGAGAACGGCTCATCGCCGTCGGCGTTCGAGTTCGACGAGGCACGGACGTACTTCCGGGTCACACTTCCAGCCCATCCCGAGCACGTGCCCTTGACGCTGCTGCGCGACTACGCCTACAAGAAGGCAACGGGTAGCGAGCGCGAAGCGCGAAGCTTGCTGGAACAAGCCTGGAGGGAGGGTCCGCGTTCGCCTTCGCCTTCGCTGGCGGTAGCCCTGGTGCGCGAGCTTATCCAGCAGCGCGATAGGGTCGTGGCAGATCGGCTGATCGGTGGCATCGACCAAGCGCCTCCCCCCTCTCAATCGTGCGCGTGAACGGCGCGCTCGATGATCCGCTCCGCCCAGCGCAGCGTGTGCTTGAGATCGAAGCAAGTGTCGAGGTCGGCGGGGGTGAGCTTGCCCGCGACGTCGGGATCGCCGCCGAGCAGCTGCCGGAAATCGCCCTCGCCGGAGAAGGCCTTCATGGCGTTGCGCTGGACGAGCTCGTAGGCCTTTTGCCGCGGCAGGCCCTTCTGGACCAGCGCCAGCATCACGCCTTCGCTGAAGAACAGCCCGCCGCTGCGGTCCAGGTTGCGCTGCATGCTGTCGGGGTAGACGACGAGCCCTTCGACCACCGACAGCGTCCGGTCGAACATGAACGCCAGGGTCGCGGTGGCGTCCGGCGCGATCATGCGCTCGACCGAGGAGTGGGAGATGTCCCGCTCGTGCCAGAGCGCGACGTTCTCCAGCGCCGGGACGATGGCGCTGCGGACGATGCGTGCCAGGCCGCAGAGGTTTTCGCTGAGGACCGGGTTCCGCTTGTGCGGCATCGCGCTCGATCCTTTTTGACCCTGGGCGAAGCGCTCCTCCGCTTCGTTCAGCTCCGTGCGCTGCCAGTGGCGGACGTTGGTGGCCAGCCGCTCCACGGCGGTGGCGGCGAGCGCGAGCGCGGCGAAGAAGGCGGCGTGCCGATCGCGGGGGACGATCTGGGTGGCGACCGTCTCCGGACGCAGCCCGAGCTTCGACAGCGCCTCGGCCTCGATCTCCGGCGTGAGGTGCGCGTAGGAGCCGACCGCGCCGGCGATCTTTCCCACGGCGACCTCGTGACGGGCGCGCTGGATGCGGCCGCGGGCTCGCTTGAACTCCGCCAGGTGCCCCGCCAGCACGACCCCGAAGGTGAGCGGCTCGGCGTGGATGCCGTGCGACCGCCCGATGATGGGCGTCGCCTTGTGCTCGCGGGACCGCTGGATCAGCGCCTCGATCACTCGATCGCAGCGCGCGAGCAGCAAGTCTGCCGCTCGGACGAGCTGCACGGCGAGGCTCGTGTCGAGCACGTCGCTCGAGGTCATGCCCCGGTGCAGCCAGCGCGCTGGCTCCCCCGCCAAGCGTTCCACGTGCGTCAAGAACGCGATCACGTCGTGGCGGGTGGTGCGCTCGATCGCCTCGATCTCCGCCGGGTCGAGCTCGATCTTCGCGGCGCGGATGGCCGCGGCGGTGCCCGCCGGGACGAGGTCTGCGGTTTCCATGGCCTCGCAAGCGGCGAGCTCGACCTCGAGCCAGATCGAGTACCGCGTGGCGTCCGACCAGAGCGCGGCGACGTCGGCTGGTGTGTAGCGCGGGATCATGCGCTGTCGCCTACCTCAAACCGCCCGCGGTGACCACGTCAAATCGGCGCGCGCCGTGCGGGCGGCTGGGCGGGCGCGCGGGCACGCCAAAACTGCGCGCGGGACCCGGCTCAACGCGGGCGGCGCACGAGCGTGCCGAGCTCGCGGTAGATCTCGATCGGCACTTCCAGCTGCGGATCGAAGCGGCACGCCATGTGCCGGTACTCCACTTGAGTGCTTCCCTGCCCGTCCGCGACGATGCGGAAGAGCCAGGCGTTGTCCAGGTCGTCGGGGAACAGCAGCGCTCGTTCGCCTTGAGCCGCGCCGCCCCCTTCGAATTTCACGACCTCCGCCTCGAACGCGGCCGTGCACGGCGCGCGCGGGGTCCCGTACATCACCGACTTCGCGCTGAGCAAGAGCCGCAGCGGCTCCGCGCCGTCGCTGATCAGGATGGGGTGCCTCGTCCCGGCCTCGAACGGGACGACCACGCGCGGCGTGCTCGCTCGCTGCTCGGCGCTGCACGCCGACGGCACGTCGCCGGCATCGCGCTGCGTCGGCACGGCGATGGGAGGGTCCGTCACGCCGCCGTCCGCTCGGAACGGAAACAGCAGCGCGCTGCCGTGGTCGTTCAGCCCGTGCAGCATCACGTGCAGCCCCGCGCGGCCTCCGGCGTAGGCAATGTCGCGGTATTGAATCAGCCCGAAGGTCTTCGGCTCCCGAAGCCCGGTCGTGAAGGCGTCGAACTGCCAGCGGCCGCCAGCGCGCCGTGCCCGCAGGAGCGCGCTGCCCTGGTCGAGCAGGCCAATCGGCACGTGCGCGGTGCCGACGTGGGCCATCTCCCGGATGATCTCGCCGTCGGTGGACGGCCAATCGACAGGCTCCACCGTCTCGATGGTTCTCCCATCGATGAAGAGCGTCGGCTGCCGCGAGCCGTCGGCGTGATGGATCCTGAGATAGAGGCCGCCCACGCCGATGCTGAGCAGGTCGGGCCGCGCGAGCTGCACCGACGCGCCGCGACGTTCGTAGTCGCCCGGGCGGTACGGGCCGCCGTCACCGAGGACGGTGCGTACCGTGCGGCCTTCGAGCAGGTTGGCAAACGCCACCTCGACGTCGGCGAGGCGCGGCCGGCCGGTGCTCTCGGGGACGCGGTAGCGCAGCGCGGCCGCACCCTCGATTTGGTTGGAGACGTAGAACGCGTAGCCGTCGGCGAGCTCGACCGGCGGCAGCAGGGGGCGATGCGTCACCTTCGGCCGCGGACCGCCCTCGGCGACGAAGAGGCCCGCCGACGCCTTGCGAGCGTCGCTGGTCACGCTGAACCACGCCGCCTGCCCGAGCGCGCTCTGATCGGCGCGCGGCGGCGCCCAGGCGTCGGGCAGAGCGCGCCAAGCCGCCGGCTGCAGCGTGCAGCTGAGCGGCGTCCGGGTGCGCCGCTCGGCGAAGCCAGAGAGCTCGGCGCCCCCGGGGCCGAGCACCCCCGCCTCCGCGTTCGCCTGCCCGTTCCAGCCGATTCGGGACAGCTCGTCGCCCACCACACAGCCAGACAGCGTGCAAGCGACGGGCAGATCGCAGCTGGCGTCCTCGGGGCACAGCGGGAGCGGCAGCGCGCCGAGCGGCTGCCAGCTCACCCCGGCGTCGAGGCTCTCGAAGGCCTGGCGGGCCGCGAGGTCGACGGCGAAGGCGCGCGAGCCCACGGCGGCCAGCCGAGCACCGTCTCCGGGCGGCTCCGAGCGTGACAAAAGACGCCCGTCGTCGTCCGCGACGACCAGCAGCCGCCCGTCGCCGTGCCTGAGCACCAGCGCCACGGTCCCGTCCTCGGCGGGGACGAGCGCCTGCAGCCCGACGCTGCTGCTCGGACCGCGCGAGCGGTGCGCCTCGGACCGCGCTGGCTCCTGGAGGAAGGCGTCGGGAACGCGATCCAAGACGCGGACCTCGAAGTTCTTGCCGCCGTCCCTGGACACGAACAGCGCCGCCTTGCCGTCCTTGCTGCGGTAGCCGACAGCGTACGCCGTGCGCCCGTCGATCGAGAAGGCCAGGCCCGACGCGCTCCCCTTCAGACCGGGAACGGCGGCGGTCGCGAAGGACGCGGTCGCCAAGGACCGCGCCGACGCGAGTGAGGTCTGCAAAATGCCGGCGGTCGAGCAGGTCGCGCGCTCCGGCAGGCAGGCGCCCGTCACCAGCAGCGCCCCGTCCGCCCCCGCCGCCAGCTGCAGCTCCGAGAGCTTGGCTCGCAGTCGCAGCGGCTCTCGCTCCCAGGTCTTGCCGTCGTCGAAGCTCGCGTAGATCTGAACGGGCACCGGCACGGCAGCGGTCGACGGGTTCCGCGAGCAGGCGATGAACCAGCGCGCTTCGAAGGCCGCGAGCCACACCCGTTCGCAGCCCTTCGTGATGCCCAAGGGGCGAGCCGTCAGCGGCTGCTCGAGCTCGCCGCTCCACAGTTGGTAGCCGCCGCTCTTCGGGATCTCCTCGAGCTCCGCGTAGCGATGACCGACGAAGATGGCGCGCCCTTCGGCGAGCGCGCCGGCATCGGGACCCCGGGTCGCGTCGGGGATGGGTCGCGCACCCGCGCCGCGCTCCGCGGGCGGTCCCGGCGACAGGCGCCGCTCTGCAGGATCCCAAGCGTGAGGGCCGAACACCCCGGCGACCGTCAGCCGACCGTCAGCGGCGCGCTGGGCCGCGCGCGCACCGACGGGCGCTGGCGGCGCCGTCTGCCAGGTTCGGCCTGCGTCTTCGGAGAACCAGAGCGCCTCCGGGACCGCCAGGGCGAGCGCGTGAGCCCCAGCCCCGACGGCGACATCGAAGAAGCGCGTCTCTGCCGGTCCGACACGCTCCCACGACGCGCCGCCGTCCGCGCTGCGGCGCAACCCGCCGTCGGCGCCGATACCGACGATGCCCGAAGGCCCGGCGGCCACCCGCACGAGCCGCTCCAAGGGCGCGCTGGCGCGGGTGAAGTCGCCGAGCGGCGTCGCGCTCTCGTAGGTCGTGCCCGACGTGCCGACGAACAAGAAGCCGCTGTCGGGCGCGAGCTGCACGCCCACCAAATCCTCGGGCGCCAGCATCGCCGCCGTCGAGAACCGTTCCCCTTCGTGGAGCCAGCGCTCGCCCCGTGCGCCGGCGTACAGGGTGCCGCCGCCCGGCAGGGCGAGCTCGGCGCGGAACGCGGCCGGCTCGCGCGGGTGGTAGCGCCACACGCCCGGCGAGGGGTAGGCGGGCGACACGGGGACGGAAGACAGCAGCGACGGCCGCTGGCGTCGCTGCCCGCGCTCGGCGGCGCAGCCCAGGAGCGCCGCGCCGAAGAGCAAGGCAACGATCCCGCGCGCCGCGCGGGGGCGGCGTCCGGAGCAAGCGGCAGCCGGCGAGCGCATCTGGGGCGAAGCTTAGTCAATCGAGCCGGCAGGCGCCCGCAGTACCAACACCGCGATTTCCGGCGGAACCCCGATCCTGAGCGGCGGCCCGGTGGTGCCGAGGCCGGCGCTGACGTACAGAAAGCTCGCGCCCTGCCGGAACAGCCCGCGGCCGCGCCGCCCGAGCAGCCGCGCGAGACTGAAGCGCTCGGCCAAGAACGGCACCGCGAACTGCCCGCCGTGGGTGTGCCCGCTCAGCACCAAGTCGACGCCGCGCTCGGCGGCGGGCTCGAAGAAGTCGGGATAGTGCGAGAGCAGGACCGTGGGCTCGCGCGCGCTGCGGCCGTCCAGGGTGCGATCGAGATCGCTCTTGCCCGTGTACGCATCGTCCACGCCCGCCACGACCAGGCGCCCGGCGGCGACGCGTTCGAAGGCGTTCTGCAGCAGGCGGACACCGCGGCTCGAGAGCGCCCGGGCGAACCGACGGTTGTCCCACTGATCGTGGTTGCCGAACACCAGCCAGACGCCGTCGTCCGCCCGAAGACCGCCGAGCACCTCGGCCGCGGTGTCGTAGAAGGTCGTGCCGCTGGTGACCAGATCGCCGGTCACGGCGATCAGGTTCGGGCGCTCGGCGTTCGCCGCCTGGACCCAGCGCTGCGCCCGGCGCGGCCCATCGAAGCTGCCGATGTGCAGATCCGACAGCTGGACGATCCGGTAGCCGTCCAGCTCCGGCGGCAGCCGAGGGATCGGCACCTCGACGCGGCAGACGCGCACGCGAAGGCGCTGCCCCCAGAGGGCGTGGGCGGCCAGCAGCAACCCCGCGCCGTAGCTCACCACCGCGGCGCTCCCCCACCCGTCCCACCAGGCGCTCGCCGAGCCAGCGACGAAGCTCCAGATCGCCAGCGCACCGGCGACCACCGGATAGGCCAAGAGCGCGATCAAGCCCGCGCCCCAGTGCCAGAACACGGGCTCGTCGACGAACCGCACCAGCCAGGCGGGCCGCGGTCGATCGAAGCCGAGCACCCGCAGGCGCAGCGCGCTCAGCAGCCACAGCGCCGCGACCAGCCCCACGCCCGGCCAGGACAGCAGCGCATAGAGCGCCAACCCTGGCACGGCCTGAGCGCCCAGCGTGAGCGCGTGCGCCCAAACCGCCAGCGGGAGCCGGTGGAACCTCAGTCGCCGACCAGTGCCAAAAGCTTCTGCTTGGTCGTCAACCCGACGTGCTGGGCCGCGCGCTCGCCATTCTTGAAGACCATGATGGTGGGCACGCCGCGCACGCCGTATTTGCCAGCCGTGATGGGAGATTCGTCCACGTCGAGCTTGCCGACCTTGACCTTGCCCCCGAGCTCGTCGGCGACCTGATCGACGATCGGAGCCAGCGCTTTGCAGGGGCCGCACCAGGTGGCAGTGAAGTCGACCAGGACGGGTTGCTCGGACTTCAACACTTCCTGCTCGAAGTTCAGATCATTGAAAACTTGAACGTTGGGGGATGCCATCTGTGCTCCACGAACGGGTGGTAAACCTGCCCGAAAAACATAGTCGCGAAGCGCCGTCACGGGAAGGGTCGAAGCACCGATTCCACCGGCCCGCGATACCGCGGCGCGGCGTCGCGTGGCGCCCCGCGCGTGAATTCCGGCAAAAATGCGCGCTTCTCGGATCGGAGCGGCCCGGTCTGGTATGTGTGCGGCGCCGCCGAAGTCTCTCGACGTGCCGACGAACCTCTCATGAAGCGCGACCACGACGACGTGATGCGGCCGGAGCCCAGCCCGCGGTCCCAGCCGTGGGGTCCAGACTGGACCAGCCGGGGCGTCATCCGGGTTTTGGAGCCGCTCGTGCTGCCGCGGCGCCAAGAGCGCATCCAGAGCGTGCTGAAGAGCCGGCTCGCGAGCGTCGTGGTCGTGATGGACGCGCCGCACGATCCGCACAACGGCGCCGCGGTGATGCGCTCCTGCGATGCTTTCGGAGTGCAGGAGCTGCATGTCGTGCTCCGGCACGAGCCGTTCCTGGTCTCTCGAGCCGTCACCCAAGGCACCGAGCGCTGGGTCGACCTCGCGCTGCACCAGACCCCGGAGGGCGCCGTGGAGCAGCTGGTGGGCGCCGGCTACGAGATCGTGAGCACCCACCCCGAGGGCGAGCTGCTGCCGGACGACCTGGCGACCATCCCGCGGCTCGCCCTGCTGCTCGGCAACGAGCACGACGGGATCCGCGAAGCCTTGGCCCGAGCGGCACGCCGCTCGGTCCGCATCCCCATGCGGGGCTTCGTCGAGAGCCTGAACGTCAGCGTCTCGGCCGCGATCCTGCTGCACGCCGCGACCCGGCAGCGCGCGGGCGATCTCGACCCGGAGCGACGCCTCGCCTTCTACGCCGCGGGGCTCTACCACTCGCTGCCTCGAGCCGGCGAGATCCTGTCCGCCTCGTCGCCGGAATGAGCGCCGAGCGGTTTCGAAGCGGGCGGCGCCGCCCAAAGGGGCAGGAATTTCGCCGACAATCGCCCGCCGGAGGCCCGCGCTCGCTTCAGCGTTGCCGAAATCGGACCGGTGATTTAGCGTGCGCCCCGCAAACCCCATGGCAAAACGGATCTCCGATCAGAGCGTGCTGGGCGCTTCCACACGAGTGGCAGGCCGCATCCACGGCGAAGGCGACCTGCGAGTGGAGGGCGACGTCCGCGGCGACGTCACCGTGACCGGAGCCGTCGAAATCACCAGCGGCGGTCGGGTGGAGGGCAACGTCAGCGCCGAGGCGCTGGAGCTGTCTGGATCGCTGACGGGCGACGTGCACGCGCGCGGCCCGATCGTGATCCAAAGCGGCGCCGTGGTGAGCGGCGAGCTGCGTGGCACGCGCATCGCCGTCCAGCCGGGGGCAGAGGTTCGAGCGCGCCTCGACATGGATTTCGAGCTGGAGCTCGGTGCTCAGCGGCGACGCTGAGGGCGCGCGTGACAAGATCATCGTGGAGAAGCACATGGCAGGGACGTTGATTGGTGAAGGGCTGACGATCGAAGGCGAGCTCACGAGCGACGAAGAGATCGTCGTGCAGGGCACCGTCCGCGGCACGGTCTCGAGCGGCGACGCGGTGGCGGTCGCGGCGACGGGCGTGGTCGAAGCCGACATTCAGGCGGCATCTTTGAGCGTCGCGGGACAGGTGACGGGCAACGCCACCGCCTCCGAGCGGGTCGATCTTCAGGCCGGCGGGCGGCTGATCGGGGACGTCCGCTCGGCCCGCCTGACCATCGCCGACGGGGCCTCGTTCAAGGGCAACGTCGATATGGAGCTGTGATCGCGCATGGCCGTCAAATCCATCATTTCAGCGACCACGCTGGTCCGCGGCAACGTCCGCGGCGCGGGCTCGCTCGAGATCCTGGGCCGCATCGAGGGTGAGGTCCGCGTCGACGGCGACGTGACGCTGGCAGAGGGCTCGGCCGTCACCGGCGACATCGACGCCACGACCATCACGGTCGCGGGCGCCGTCGCGGGCAACCTGAACGCCTCCGACACCCTCCTGCTGGAAGCCGGCGCTCGCGTGGTGGGGGACCTGACCGCCCCCCGCATCGGCATCGCCGACGGCGCGCTGGTACGCGGCAAGCTCGACACGAGCGGCGGCGCGCCCGAGCGGCGCCCGCGCGCGGTCGCGACC
>JAEZYZ010000450.1 GCA_023418705.1 Pseudomonadota bacterium
CCCGATCCCGTCGCCGGAGCGAGCGAAGCGAGCGCCCCCGCCCCCGTCGCCGGAGCGAGCGAAGCGCGCGCCCCCGATCCCGTCGCCGGAGCGAGCGAAGCGAGCGCCCCCGATCCCGTCGCCGAAGCGAGCGTGAGCGAGCGCCCCCGCCTCCGTCCCCGTCGCCGAAGCGAGCGTGAGCGAGCGCCGCCGATCCCGTCGCCGGAGCGAGCGAAGCGAGCGCCCCCGCCCCCCGTGAAGACCGACGCTCGAGTCGTGCGCCGAACGGTCCGACATTCAGTGGCTTCCCGAACGACCGAGGCCGGGCTTCGGACGCGGGCGCGGGCCCGGGCGCGGGCCCGGGGGGGCGGTGCCCGTTCCCGTTGGGCAGCAGTGCCTCACGGCAACCCGTTGCGCTGTGCGGGCGCGTCACAGTGGGGCCATTTGGCAGGCGATCGCGAAGCGTGATTCCGAGCACCGAGGGCTTGGGAGCTTGCATGTTCCTTGCAGGTCGCCCGCGAGTGGCAGACGGGCGGCTCGGCGGCGGGTCCAAGGCGATGCTGGTGATGGCGTCGACGGCGATCGTCATCGGGGCGCTGAAGACGGCGGCCCCCGTGCTGGTGCCGCTGCTCGTCGCGGCCTGCATCGCGGCGGCGACGATCCCGATCGTCAGCGCCTTGCGGCGGATGGGCTGGCCAACCTACGCCGCGGTCACTGCCACGATCTTCGGCGTCTTGGCGGCGCTGACCGGCTTCAGCGTCCTGGTCGGCTACGCGGTGAGCAACCTGAGCGACTCTCTCCCGAAGCTCGAGTCGGCGATGGTCGGCACGAAGCAGGACATGCTGTTTTGGATGCACCAGCACCGGCTGCAGCGCTTCAGCGAGGTGGTCAGCGTGTTCGACCCGGGCGAAGCGGGCAAGAGCCTGGTCAGCGACCTGGTGCTCGTCGTGCCGGGGGCGCTCTCGGCCATCGGCGTGGTCTTCTTCGTGGTGATCTTCATCTTGCTCGAGGCGGCCACGTTCGAGGGCAAGCTTCGGCGGGCCTTGCACTGGCGCGCGAAGCGCCTGGAGGACGCGCAGCACACGGTCGAAGAGGTCCAGAAGTACTTGCTGGTCAAGTCGGCCGTCAGCGCCGCCACCGGAATCGCGTGCGGCGCGTGGTCGGCGGCGATGCACCAGGACAACTCCGTGCTCTGGGGGCTCTTGTCCTTCACGCTGAACTTCGTCCCGGTGTTCGGCAGCATCGTCGCTACCGGCGCAGCGACGGCCGCGGCGTGGGTCCAGATGGGGCCGGGCGGGGCGCTGGTGATCTTGGCGGGCTACGCCGCGATCAACAACCTCATCGGCAACCTGATCGAGCCCCGCGTGCTCGGCAAGGCCGTCGGGCTGTCGCCGTTGGTGGTGACCATATCGATCGTGGTCTGGGGTTGGATTTTGGGACCCGCGGGGGCGCTGCTCTCGGTGCCGCTGACGATGATCGTCAAGATCGTGCTGGCGCATACGGAAGACATGCGCTGGGTGGCGGTGCTGCTTGGTCCAGGTGAAGGCCGCCAGGAAGAGGAGTACGTCGAGTCCCGACGGCGGTCGCGGCTGACGCGCGGCCTGCCGCCCCTCGCCCCCCAGGAGGTGACGTCCCCCGCTCCGGACGACACCCGGCGGAGTTCCGCCCCCGCCTGATCGGCAGCGCGCTCGGATCGAGCTATAAAGCTCCTGCGACGGACCGTGGTCCTGCGAGCCGGACATGGCAGGCGGCGCCGTCGTCCCCCCGAGCCCCAATCCCACGCATGCACCTCATCCACGTCGCGGCCGCTACGCTCAATCAGACCCCGCTCGATTGGGAGGGAAACAAGCGCAACATCCTGGCAGCGCTCGACGAGGCGCGCCGGCAGGGGGTCTCGATCTTGTGTCTGCCGGAGCTGTGCATCACCGGCTATGGCTGCGAGGACGCGTTCCTGTCGCCCGGCACGCGGAGGCTCGCGCTCGAGGTGCTCGATGAAATCCGGCCGCAGACGCGGGGGCTCGCCGTCTGCGTCGGCCTGCCGCTCTGGCACAACAAAGCCATTTACAACGTCTGTGCGCTGCTGGCGGACGGCGAGCTGCACGGCTTCGTGGCCAAGCGGGCGCTGGCGGGTGACGGCATCCACTACGAGCCCCGCTGGTTCAAGCCCTGGCCGCGGGGCAAGCGTGTGCTGGTGAGGATCGGAGGCTCGGAGGTCCCGATGGGGGACGTGCATTTCGACTGCGGTGGGGTGCGCGTCGGGTTCGAGATTTGCGAAGACGCCTGGATCGCGCAGCGGCCCGGCGCGGATCTGGCGCTCGAGGCGGTGGACGTGATCCTGAACCCGAGCGCCAGTCACTTCGCGTTCGGCAAGCGGGACATTCGCCGGCGGTTGGTGCTCGAGGGCTCGCGGGCTTTCGGGGTCACCTACGTCTACGCCAACTTGGTCGGCAACGAGGCGGGGCGGGCCATCTATGACGGGGACGCGCTGATCGCGACCGGCGGGGAAATCGTGGCCTCTGGGGAGCGGTTCCGCTACGAGCCCTGGCAGCTCGTCTCGGCGGTCGTGGACGTCGACCTCACCCGGACACGCCACGCTTGGCTGTCGTCCTACCGTCCTCACGTCAGCACGCGCGCGCATCAGAGCGCGTGGGTCCCGCTGAGCTACCCGGCGATCGAGCCTCGGAAGGAGGTCTGCCGTCCAGAGCCCTGGGAGGTGTCGGAGTTCGTGAAGGAGGAGGAGTTTGCGCGAGCGATCGCGCTCGGGCTCTTCGACTACCTGCGTAAGACGCACGCGCTCGGGTTCGTGGTGTCGCTCAGCGGCGGAGCCGACTCGTCCGCGGTCGCGTGTCTGGTTTGGCTGATGGTGCGTTTCGCGCTGCGTGATTTGACGCTCGACGGCCTCCGGGCGCGCTTGCCACAGGTGGCGGGCCTCGAAGACGCCGGCGACGCCACGGCGGTGGTGGGACGGCTTTTGACGACGGCGTATCAGTCGACGCGCAACAGCTCCGCCACCACTCGCGAAGCTGCGCGATCGGTCGCGCAGGCGATCGGCGCGCGGCACGTGGAGCTCGACGTCGACGCGCTGGTGGAGCAGTATTCGGCGCTGGTCAGCGACGCCATCGGGCGCCCGCTCGATTGGCGGCGGGACGATCTCGCGCTGCAAAACATCCAGGCGCGCACCCGGGCCCCCGGCGTCTGGTTTTTGGCGAACGTCCTCGGGGCGCTCCTGTTGTCGACCAGCAACCGCTCCGAGGCCGCAGTGGGCTATGCCACGATGGACGGCGACACGGCGGGGGGCATCAGCCCGATCGCCGGCATCGACAAAGCGTTCTTGCAGAGGTGGCTGCGCTGGCTGCAGACGCGGGGCCCGGAGGGGATCGGGGCCATCCCGGCGCTCGCAGCCGTCACGCTGCAGGCCCCCACCGCCGAGCTGCGGCCGGCGGCGGCGGGGCAGACCGACGAGGCGGACCTGATGCCCTACGACGTGCTCGACGCCATCGAGCGCGCCGCCATCCGCGACAAGCGCATGCCCGCCGAAGTATTCCGCTTGATGCGTTGTGACTTCCCCGGCTACGAGCCGCGCCAGCTGGCGACTTGGGTAGAGCGGTTTTTTCGCCTCTGGAGCCGCAATCAGTGGAAGCGTGAGCGCTACGCGCCGTCGTTTCACGTCGACGACGCCAACCTGGATCCCAAGACGTGGTGCCGGTTTCCAATCCTCTCGGGCGGGTTCGAGCGCGAGCTCGCCGAGCTCTGGAGGCTCGTCCAGTAGCCGGGGTCCGGTCAACGGCGCAAGAGCAGCGTCGTCGACGGCTCGAGGCGCGGCAGCCAGCGCACGCCGTGCCAGCCCTCCGGTAGCTTCGGTTCGGTGAACTCGAACAACCAGCGGCCGTCGATCGGTGAGACGTTGACGCAGCCACCACTCTTCGGCTGCCCGAAGTCGTCGTGCCAGTAGGCGCCGTGCAGGGCGTAGGGGCCGCTGAAATTCTGAGTCCACGGCACGTCCCCGTGGATCAGCTCGCGTGGTGCGACCATGGTCGCGGTCGCGAACTTGCCGTTGATGGTGAACCGACCGGTCGGGGTCGCTGCTGTCTCGAGCGGATCCCTGCCAGGCAGCGGCAGACCGCCGGACCCGGGTGAGATGAGCGTCGCGTACACTGGCTCGGTGCCTTCGTAGGCCAGGAGCCAACCGCCGAGGATGCTGACCTCGATCCAGGTGGCTCGGCCCTCGGGTGTCTTGCCGCTGTCGTCGGGCTTGCCGACCGCGGCCCCCCACGGCGTGGTCGCCCGCGGCTCGGGGATGGCGGCCTCCGACGTCTTCAGCCAGTCCTCGGACCCGCGAACCTGCACGTAGGTGTCGTCGCCCACCCGCTCCTGCCGATCGGAGAGCTCGACCCAGCTCAGGCGCGCGAACACGCCCTTTCGAACGAAGCCCTCGGGGGTCTTTTCGTAACGCGGTCTGTCGCGCCCGCGGAAGAACGCGAGCGGCAGCGTCGCGGTCTTCCGTAAATCAACGCCGCGGAAGGTCACGGTCGGGTAGGGGACGATGCGATCCTTCGGCATCCACATCAGATCGGCCGAGAGCAGCCAGGAGCGGTCGTGCGCGAACACTTCCAGATCGGTGAACGCGACGGCGGAGCGGGGAACGATCCTGTTGCGCGGCTCGTGCACGCTGCGCGGGAGCCCCGCGATCTCGATCGGCGTTCCGGTGGCGCGCGCGAGATCCACCCCGAGCAGCGCCTCGACGACCTCGCCCGAGCGCGCCCGCTCGACGCGTTCCAGGTGGGCGCGCAGATCGGGTTCACGCAGACGCTGCTGCTCCGGAGTCGGCGGCGTCGCATATCGCCGCAGGCCGAGCGATTCGCCGTAGCGGTGTGGCCACGGGCTATCGAGCTTCGCGGCGAAGCGACGCGCCAACCGATACCCCGGATCGTCTCGATCGAGCGTCGCTCGGTCACCGTCCACGCACACGTAGCCGCGCGGCTCGACCGCGTACCAGTGGCGACACCCCGGTCCGAAGCGGGGCTCGGGGTCCCGCAGCCGCACGGAGCCCCCGGTCCACAAGAAGCCGATCCACTGCCCTTCGCTGCTGGGATTGGGCCAGATCCACACGAAGCGCGTCTTGGCGTACACGCGCGGGACGCCGTCGTCCTCGTCGTTCCCTTTCGGATCGGAGGGCACGTTCGCCGGGCCCGCCTCAGGCGCGTCCGCCCGAGGTCCCCCGTCACCGGCGTCCTCGCCCGCGTGCTCGGTCGCAAGGGGGCGAGCAGCGTCCGGCTGGGCCGCGGCCTTCGGCGCCGCCGCCTGCGGCTCCTCGCGTTCGGAGCAAGCGCTGGTGCACGCGACGCCGAAGAGGCCCATCGCGGCGACGCGGCGGCTCTGGCGAAACGCTCGAGTCACCCCGCGTTCGTTACCAGCTAATCGCAGGGGTGACCACCGCCCGGCGTGAAGGCCCGTGTGCGCCCGTGGTAAAACCGCCGCGTGACGCCGAATCCGCCCCGTTCGGAAGCCGAGCTCGCGCGCCGCGCCGACGCCTTGGCGGGCCTGCGTCTTGGAGCGCTCGCCGAGCAGCTCGGGCTCGCGGTGCCGCGAGAGATGCTCCGCGCGAAGGGGTGGGTCGGGCAGCTGCTCGAGCTCGCGCTCGGCGCGAGCGCCGGCAGCCGCGACGAGCCGGATTTCCCGGATCTTGGCGTCGAGCTGAAGAGCTTGCCGATCGATGCGCGCGGGCTGCCCAAGGAGTCCACCTTCGTCTGCACGATCGAGCTTTGTCGAATCGACGGCATGGAGTGGGCGAGCTCCCGCGTGCGGCGCAAGCTCGAACGGGTGCTGTGGGTGCCCGTCGAAGCCGATCCGAAGCTCGAGATCGCTCGGCGCCGCGTCGGCCAGCCGCTGCTCTGGTCGCCGAGCCCCGAGCAAGAATCGGCGCTGCGTTTCGATTGGGAGGAGCTGGTCGGCCTCATCGGTTGCGGACAGGTCGACTCCATCACGGGTCACTGGGGGAAACACCTTCAGGTGCGCCCCAAGGCCAGCAGCAGCCGCGCGCGCCGGCGCGGGCTCGACCCGGACGGCGCCCATGTGGCGGCGCTGCCGCGCGGATTTTACCTGCGAACGAGTTTTACCGCCTCGCTGCTGCGTGAGCACTATTGCCCGGTGGCCTGAGCGCGTCGCCGCCGCGTGCTCGCGTGCACCAAAACCTCGCCGGCGATCGTAGACTCGCCGCTCGCGCTCGAGCGGCTGCCGGCGCGCCGGACCATGAGCAATTTCCTCCGAGACAACGCCGATCTCACCTTCTACCTCGAGCAGGGGCTGGATTTCGGCGCGCTGATCCGCAGCGGTGCTCCGCTCTGGTCCACCGGGGACGCGGCAGCGCGGGAGCTGGAGCTCAAGGAGATCTTCGGGGAGACCGCGTCACTCGTGGGCGCGTTCGCCGCTCGGCAGGTGGCGCCCTTCGCCAAAGATCTCGACCGCGAACGGTTCGCGCTCGACGACGGCGTCGTCCGCTCGCCAGCGCGCATCACGAGCATCTTCGATCGTCTCGGAGCGCTCGAGGTCCACGGCATGTGCTTGCCGTACGAGCTGGGAGGCGCTGCGGTCCCCACCGCCGTGTACTTCATGAACATGGAGCTGTTGGCCCGCGCGGACGCGGCGGTGGCGGGGCACTACAGCTTCTTTGGTGGGATCGCGGTGGCGCTGCTGCTCTACAGCCTGAGGGAGGGCAGCACGCGGTTCGACGCCGCCGGCAAGCTGGTGGACAGCCGGTTTCGCGCCCCGATCCTCGACATTGCCGGCGGTCAGGCCTGGGGCTGCATGGCCATCACCGAGCCCCACGCGGGGAGCGACATGGCGGCGCTGCGCTGCCGGGCGGTCCGGGATGGGAGCGGCAGGTGGCGGCTCTACGGTCAGAAGTGTTTCATCAGCTCCGGTCATGGCCGGTACGCGCTCGTGATCGCGCGCACCGACGACGGCTCGCAGGGGCTGAAGGGGCTCGGGATGTTTTTCGTCGACGCCCAGCCGGACGGGGCTCGAGCGCGGACGGTCGCGGTCGATCGCATCGAGGAGAAGCTCGGGCAGCACGCCTCGTGCACCGCCGCGCTGCACTTCGAAGGCACCCCCGCCGAGCTCATCGGCGAGCCGGGCGCGGGCTTTGCCCAAATGTTGATGCTCATGAACGGCGCCCGGCTCGGCGTCGCCTTCCAGGCGATCGGCGTCAGCGAGGCGGCCTACCGCGCCTCGAAGGCCTACGCCGACGACCGCCAGACGATGGGCCTGCCGATCGCTCGGCACGAGATGATCGCCGACTACCTGGACGAGGCACACACCACCATTCGCGGCCTGCGCGCGCTCGCCATGCACGCTGCCTTTCACGAGGAGCTGGCGCGTCGCATCGACGTGACCCTGCACGCCACTCCCCACCTGAGCGACGTGGAGCGCCGCACGCTGCAGCGGCGCTTGCGCCGTCACCGCCACGAAGCGCGCCGCGCCACGCCCCTCTTGAAGTACGCGGCCGCCGAGGACGCCGTCGCCATCTGTCAGCGAGCGCTGCAGATCCACGGCGGCCACGGGTACATGAAAGACCACGGGGTCGAGAAGTTGCTGCGCGACGTCCTGGTGCTGCCCATTTACGAGGGCACAAGCCAGATTCAGGCCCTGATGGCGATGAAGGACACGCTGCGCGCCGTGATGAGCAACCCGCACCGCTTCTTGCGCCGCCTGACCCAGGCCCGCTGGCGCTCCGTCTCGGCCCGAGATCCCCTGGAGCGCCGCGTCGCCCGCGTGCGGTTGCTCGCGCTCGGCGCCGAGCAGGCGCTGATCGCCCGCTCGGCGGGGGGCAGGTTCCGCGCCCTGCAGAAGACCCCGTTCAGCCAGTGGCCGGCGGCGCTGCGGGAGAGCTGGAACGTGCGGCGAGACTTCGCCCTCGCCCGGCTGCACGCCGAGCGGCTCACCCGCATCTTGGCCGACGACCTGGTGTGCGAGGTCCTGTTCGAGCAGGCGCGCCGCTTTCCGGAGCGGCGCGAGATCTGCGAGCAGTACGTCGAGCGCGTCGAACCCCGCTGCCGCCACCTGCACGAGCAAATCACGACCACTGGATCTCGGCTGTTGGTCGCGCTGGGCGCGGGGGAGCCGGAGACGGAGCGCGAGGCCGGCTGAGGCCGAGCTCAGGGCGCCTTGGCCGGGCCGAGCGCGGCGCGCAGCTCCTTCAGGCCGATCGGCTTCACCAAATGGAGGTCGATGCCGGCGGCGGCGGATCGTCGGCGGTCCTCATCCTGGCCGTAGCCCGTCACGGCGATCAAGCGAACGGCGTGCAGCTCCGGCAGCGCGCGCAACCTGGACGCGAGCTCGTAGCCGTCCATGACGGGCAGCCCAATGTCCAGGACCACGACGCCCGGAATGAACTGCTGGGCGACCTGCAGCGCCGTCGGCCCGTCGAAAGCGACCCGCGTGTCGTAGCCCAAAAGGCGCAGCGCCTCGGCGAGCGCCTGGGCGGCGTCTTCGTTGTCGTCGACGACCAAGAGCCGGTTGCCGTCCGCTTGCTGACCGACGCGAACCGCCGGAAGCAGCGGTGTGCTCAGCTTGCGCAAGGGGCCGGAGCTCTCGGGGAGGCGCACGACGAACTCGCTGCCCCGCCCGGCGCCTTCGCTACGCGCTTCGACCTCCCCACCGTGCAGCTGAACCAAGCTCTTCACGATGGTCAGCCCGATGCCGAGCCCCCCCGGCTTGCGGTCGGGCTCACGATCGGCTTGCGTGAACATTTCGAAGACGTGGGGCAGCAGGTCCGCCGGGATGCCAACCCCGCTGTCCTGCACCCTGAGCTCGACGCCCCCGTCGATCCGGCAGGTCGCCACGCGGACGCGCCCCCCTGGTTCGGTGTACTTCGCCGCGTTGGACAGCAGGTTCGCGACCACTTGGGTGAGCCGCATCGGGTCCGCGTCGACGTAGAGGTCAGGCGCGACGGAGAGCTCGAGGGCGTGCGAGCGCTGTTCGAGCAGGGGACTTACCATTTCGACCGCGCGATGGACGATCCCGGCGAGCTGCGTGCGCTCCCGGCCTAGCTTGATCTTGCCGCGGGTGATGCGCGAGACATCGAGCAAGTCGTCCACCAAGCCGATCAGGTGCCGGACCTGGCGCTCGATCACCAAGAGCTCGCGGTCGGCGGGTTTGCCGCTGCGCTTCAGCTCGAGCACCTGGAGCGCCGTCAGGATCGGGGCCAGAGGATTTCTGAGCTCGTGACCGAGCATCGCCAGAAACTCGTCCTTGCGCCGCTCGGCCTGTTTGGCGGCCCCGTAGGCGACCCGGGCCGAGGACTCGCTCTGCCGCAGCGCCTCGTAGAGGCGAGCGTTCTCCAGAGCGACGGCCGCCTGCGCTGCCAGACCGCTGACGAGCTGCTCGTGGGCAGGGGTGAAGCGGCCGCGCTCGGGATGTCCGAAGAACAATCCTCCGAGGACCTCACCGCTGCGGGCCACCACCGGGACCGCGAGGTAGCTCACGACCTTCGGGTGTCCCCGAGGTTGCGGGCCCCAGGCACCGAACCGCGGGTCGGCCCGCACGTCGTCGAGCCGTACGTTACCTTGCCCGTTGAAGGTCGTTCCGAAAAGCGGCGTCGCGCGGGGCTGCCTGAAGCGCTGGAACACCTCGCGGTCCGCACCGGAGAGCGTGAAGAGCCGATAGCTGTTTCCGTCGGCGCCCTTCTGGTTGAAGAAGAAGGCGCCGTAGGCGGCGCCTACCAGCCGGGTGGCTTCGTCGGTCACCAGCTGCACGAGCCGCTCTGGCTCGAGCTCGTGGGCGAACGAGACGCCCAGCGCCAAGATGGTGCGGTTGATGCCGATCTCCTCGCGCAGCCGCGCTTCGGTGTGGCGCGCGTCGCTGACGTCGGTGTTGGTGCCAACCCACTCGACGATGGATCCGGTCGCGTCGCGCACGGGGGCGGCACGCGCCAACACCGTGCTGTAGCTGCCGTCTCGGCGCCTGAGGCGGTATTCGGCGCGATACACCGCCTGCTCACGCACCGCTTGGAGCCAGGCCGCCCGGCTGGCCTCCCGATCGTCCGGGTGAACGGCGTCAAGCCACCCCATCCCCTTCCACTGCTCGTAGGTTTGGCCGGTGAACTCCCGCCAGGACGGAGAGTCCGCGACGGTGCTGCCGCTGGAGTCGGCCGTCCAGACGATCTGGGAGGTGGCGCGCAACAGGGCCCGCAACCGCTCAGCAGTGAGCGCAGGGTCCGTCGTCGGATAGAGCTCGAGGGATTGCTTGGTATCGGAGCCGGACTCGGTATCAGGTTTGGCGGACATTCGTGGACCGAGCGGTCTCGAAGAACACTCGGGGCGTCGCGGTAGAGGCCTCTGGTAAACCTTGGCCACCGTCAGCCTGGATCGCAAGTCCGGGCGCGGCCCGCGCCGCTTTCGCGACCGAGCCGTCCGTCGTTCCGGAAATCGCCCTTCAGTGGGGGCGAGCTTCGGCGCCGTTCGTTCGTCTCGACATCAGGCGCCGCTTGCGTTCCTCCATGCGCTCGGCAAGCTCCGTCATCTCCTCGCGGTTGAAGAGCTTCTTGGCCTTGGCGAACATCTCCTCCCGCTCTTCGTCGATGTGGTGGGAGATGAGCTCTTTGAGCACCTTCGCCTTGCCGCCGAAAGCAGGCGACCCGACGTCGGCCTTCTTCAAGTCTTTGAGCACCAGCGCGGCCGCGTTGTGCTCTTCGACTGCCTCGTAGTAGAGTTTCTCGTCGTCTTTCGCGCGGCTCGCCTCGCGGAAGGCAGGGTAGAAGATCTCTTCCTCGAGCTGGGTGTGGAGCTCGAACTCCAGGGCGATCTTCTTCAGCAAATCGGTTCGGGTCTTGCTCGCCCGATCGGTGGTCTCCGTCAACTGCTCCAAGAGCTGCAGCACGCGGTCATGATCTTGCTCCAGCAGGTCGATTGCGGTTTTTGCCATCTTGATCTTTGTCCTCACGAAAGGTGGGGGATGCTCCACATCAAGCATCGGTCATGCCAACCCGCACCCGCCTTCGGAGGCGTGAAAAAGCCGCGCCTCTACGCCGGATTGCCCCCCGCGGGCGGCCCGATCGACCGCGTCAAGCGGCCACGCGCTGGGTGGTTCGCTGGGGCGATGCGCTACGCCGTCGACGGCGCTGCACTCGGGCCCAAGAACGCGGCGTGCGTCAGCTCCCTCAGCAGCTGGGTCGCGTAGCTCCCCGACGGCAAGACGAAGCCGAGGACGAGCTCGCCGGGCGTCGGCGACTCGAGCACCAGCTGTTCGGGGACCACGACCAGATCGCGGCGCGTGCCCGGCACCAGGGCCGACAGCGCCCCGAGCGCCGCCTCGGAGAGCCCGGCATCCGCGGCCGCTTGCTGCTCGAGCTCCAGGGCCGCCCCTGCCGCCGCTCGCGTGCGCGGTCCCCACATGGGGCCGGTCAGCCAGATGTCTCGCGCCAGAAGCCTCGATCGTTCCCGCTCCGGATCTTCGACCACGAACAGGCTGCCCGACCCCGCGAGCCGCACCACCTCGCCGTGGAGCAGCCGGTCGAGGCCGCGCTCGAGGCGCGAGCTGAGGTAGCGATTGAAGACCTCGGCTTGGAGCACGCTGGGGTACAGCTTGTGCTGGAAGCGATCGCGACCTCTGCGGCGCCGCTGCGAAGCCTCGAGCCACTCGAGGGCGCGGGTCAGGTTGCTGCCGTGGTAGCCGAACCGCTGGGCCCCGAAGTAGTTCGGAAGGCCCCGCTCTTCGATGCGCTGGCAAATCCGGGCGGCGCGCGCCCCGGCATCCAGAGCGACGCCCAGCAGGCGGAGGCGAAAGCGGTTGCCGGAGAGATGTCCGGTCCGGAGCTTGTTGCCGTGGCGGGTGACCTCGAGCAGCTCGACGCCGTCGGGGAGCTCCCAGGTCTCCGGAGGTCGCGCCTTGCTCGGCAGCGAGATCCACTGGCTCGTGACGGCGTGCTTGTCCTTCATGCCCGCGATGCCCACGTCCTTGGCGGCGACCCCGGCGGCCTGGGCGAGCCGGGCAACCAGCTCTGGCGTCGTGCAGAGGCGCTTGCGCACCCGGACGAGCAGGTGCTCTCCCTCACCCGAGAACGGATACAGGGGAAGCTCGTCGACCTGAAAGTCGGATGGATCGGGCCCGAGGCGTCCTTCGACGGGGGGCAGGTCGCCGCATATGAGGAGCGGATCGTGCGGGAGCAGGTGCTGCATCGAAAATCTCTGGAGCGCTACCATGTAGACCGCGCCACCACCACGGCCGCGCGCTGCCCGAGGCTCGGCGAGCGGACGAAATGGGGGATGCGAACCTGGGCAAGGACAGGCTAATATCGAGGGGAGTGCCGGCGGCGTCCCCCAAAACAGGCATCGTTCTCTCGGGGGGTGGAATGCGCGGCGCGTACGAGGTCGGGACGCTGGTGGCCATCATGGAGGTGCTCGGCTGTCGACCCGAAGGGGAGCCCGTGTTCCGGGTCCTCTCGGGCACGTCCGTCGGGGCCATCAACGCCGCCTACCTGGCCGCGAACGCGCACCGTGGGGATCACGGGATCCCGGACCTTGCGGCGATCTGGTCGAGCCTGCAGCTCGACGCGCACTTGCGGGTGCGGCCGTTCGGGCTCATGCGCTGGCCGCGGCGCATCCGCTCTGCGGCGCGCTCGCTGATGACTCCGGAGTCCGCCGGCACCTCGTTGCTCGACGCGTCGGCGCTGGAGCTGGTGGTGCGGCGCAGCATCGAATGGGAACGGCTGCACGAAAACGTCGCCATGAGCCGCGTCTCAGCGCTCTTGATCGCGGCGCTGCACGTCGCCTCCGGACGCACGACGATTTTCGCGGAGGTGGCCCCGACGTCCCAATACCGTCCGTCGCCTGATCCCAGGCGCCGGACGAGCCTCGAACCGATCGAAGCCGAGCACGTGCTGGCGTCGGCTGCGATCCCGCTTCTGTTCCCGACGCGCCGGGTGGGGGCCCACTACTACTGCGACGGCGGGCTGCGCTTCAACACCCCGATCGCTCCGGCGATCCGGGCCGGCGCCGAGCGCCTGCTCATCATCTCGGTTCGACACGAGGTCACCGCCAGTGAGGCCGAGGCGCTCGAAGCGTTGGTCGACGGCGAGGGCGCGGACCTCAGCCCGAGCTTTCTGGTGGGCAAGCTGCTCAACGCGCTGCTGCTCGATCCGGTCGCCTACGATCTGGGCGTGCTCAACCGGCTGAACCAGCTGATGGAGCTGCTCGAAGAAACGCTCTCACAAGAGGATCTCGAGCGCGTGCAGCGCGTGCTGTATCGCACGCGGGGGGCGCCCTACCGGCGGCTGAAGCACTTGGTGTTCACGCCCTCCTTGGATCTCGGCAAGGTGGCTGGGGACTACATCCGCGCCAACATCACCCCCTCGGAGCTGGGGCCGCTGGCGCGTTACCTCACCCAACGAGCGGTCCGAGAGGCCCCCCAACAGGAGGCGGATTGGGCCTCCTACCTGCTCTTCGACGGGGGATTCGCGGCGCGCCTGCTGGACCTCGGCTACGAAGACGGCAAGGCCCGCCGCGAAGAAATCCTCAGGTTCTTCGACGACTGAGGCGCGGCTCACTTCACGGCCAGCACCTCGACCTGCCCGCGCCGGCCGGTGACGTTGATGCCCACGTCTTCCGGGTATCGGTGGAGCCTGAGATCGAGGCTGGCGTCCCCCACCGTCAAGCCGCGGATCGAGATCTCGTTCAAAAACGGCGGGAGCACCGGGAAGTAAAAGCTGATCCGTCGTGCCTCCGCGTCGACGCTCAGGCCGAGGATCGCCTTGAGCAGCAGGAACGGGGCGGCCGATGCCCACGCCTGCGGCGAACAAGCGACCGGGTACAGGGTCGGACCCTGATCGCCGCGCCGCCGGAAGCCGCAATAGAGCTCCGGGAGCCGATGAAGCTCCACGAACAAGCTGGCGTCGAAGAGCGCTGTCAACACGCGAGCCGCCGCATCCTTGAAGCCGTAGCGGGCGAGCCCTTCGGCGACGATCGCGTTGTCGTGGGGCCAAATCGACCCGTTGTGATAGGACATCGGGTTGTAGCGTTGCTCGCTCTTGCCGAGCGTGCGGATCCCCCAGCCGGAGAACATCTCGTCGCTGAGCAGCTGGTCGGCGATGTGCGCCGCCCGGTGCGGCAGCGCGATCTCGCTGAACAGGCAGTGGCCGACGTTCGAGCTGCGCACTCGACACCGACGCTTGCGCCCGTCGAGCGCGAGCGCGTACATCGAAAGATCCTCACACCAGAACGCCTCGTCGAAGCGAAGCTGCAGCTCCTGAGCCTCACGAGCGAGCTTGTCGGCGAGCTCGACCTGGCCAAGCTGGCGGGCCACCTTGCCGATGCCTTTTTTGGCGGCGTACACGTAGCCCTGCACCTCACACAGCGCGATCGGGCCCTCCGCCGGTGAACCGTCCTTGTGGAACACCGAGTCGTGCGAGTCCTTCCAACCTTGTTGGATGAGGCCGTCCTTGGCGCGCCGGCCGTACTCGACGAACCCGTCTCCATCCACGTCGCCGTACGTATCGATCCACTCCAGCGCTCGCAGAATGTTTGGCCAGATGTCTTCGAGCAGCTGCCGGTCGCCCGAGTGTTGAAAATACTTGGCGGCGAGCAGCAAGAACAGCGGGGTTGAGTCGATGCTCCCGTAGTACTTGCCGAATGGGATCTCCCTCAGGGCTGCCATCTCGCCGCGCCGCGTCTCGTGCAGGATCTTCCCGGGCTCGGCGTCCGCGGGCTCATCGACGCGGTCGGCTTGGTGCGCGGCCAGGTACCGCAAGGCGCCGGCGCTCAGCGTGGGGTTGAGCCACAAGGCCTGCATCGCGGTGAGGATGCCGTCGCGGCCGAACGCCGTGCTGAACCAGGGGACGCCCGCGTAGGGGTACGGGCCCTTCTCCGTCTCGGTGATCATCATCCGCAAATCGGCGACGGACCGGTTGATCCAGTCATTGAACTGCTCGTTCGACGTGTAGATGTGAGCGTCGCGCGCGTCGGCGGAGCGAATCACCTCGTAGGCCGCCGCGTAGGCGTGCTCGTAGATGGAAACGGGCACCTTCGAGGCGTCGCCGTACGAGCACGTCACGTAGGAGTAGATCTCTTTGGACTGGCCGGCCTCGAGGTGGACACGGAAGGTCGCGCGTTTGTCGTCGCAGGTGTCGGGGCGCGGGGCGAACTCCACGCGCGTCTTGCGCTCGAGGCCATCGAGCCCGCGGTAGCCGAGCAGCACGAGATCCGCCTGCACCTCGGGCGGCAGGTGCTCCCCCCGCTGGTCCCGTCGCGTGCCGCGCACCTCGAACACGTCGACGAAATCGGCATCGAACTCGAGGTTTAGCTCGATGTCGATCGCGCGCTCACCGTAGTTGCTCACGTGGAAGCGTTCGAAGCAGGTGCCCTTCCACAAGAACTTCGAACGGAAGATGTGGAGCGTGCCGTAAGGAACCGTCAGCTCGCCGCGCGCGTGCACGTCGGGGTTCGTCAGGTCCACGGCCAAGAGCAGGTTGTTCTTGAGCACGGTCGAGCTCAGCAACAAAAGGCGATGTTGGCCGAGCCGCAGGCGGAGCCGCGACAGGAACCGCGTGCCATCGTGGTACACGCCCTGCTCTCCCAGTCCGGTGGCTTGGACGTCACCATAGCGGTTGAACACCGCGAACGTGTCGCCGTGCTTGAGGACGCGCGTGCCGGAGGCGGTGAGGGAGGAGCTTGCCGCGATGTGGTACTTGTCGTCTTCTTCGTAGTCGTCCGTGCTCATCGGTCGCCCTCGCCCTGGAGAAGCCGCACGAGGTCATAATGGACCGCGCGAGGCCGCCCGCAAGGGGGCCCGGCGGACGCACCCCGCCCTGACGAGTGCCCGTCCGCGCGTCCCGTCCCTGGGCAGGTGCCCGCCGCTAGGCGTCGATTTCGGAGAAGCTCGCGGTCGGCAGCGGGGCCGGATATACTCGCGCCCCCGCGCCGCGCGCGCACGCTACAGAGGTCAACGATCCATTGGAGTACGACGCTATCGTCATCGGAGGGGGACCGTCGGGGAGCACGGTCGCGAGCCGCCTCTCGCAGAAGGGGCGGCGGGTCCTGGTGCTCGAGCGGGAGGTGTTCCCGCGCTTCCACATCGGCGAGTCGCTCTTGCCGTGCTCGACGCCGTTGTTCGACGAGCTGGGGGTGACCTCGGAGCTCGAGCGGCGCTTCCTGCGCAAGAACGCGGCGGAGTTCGTCACCGGCGACGGGATGCTTCGGCGGCGCTACCCCTTCAACGAGGGGGTCGTTGGCCTTGAAGACCACGCCTTCGAGGTCGATCGCGCCGAGTTCGACGCCGTCTTGCTCGACAACGCCCGGCGCTTGGGCGCCGAGGTGCTCGAGGGCACGGAGGTGAAGGCGTTCTCATTCGACGCCGGCGGCGTGCGCGTCGAAGCCAAGCGCGACGGTCGGGAGCTGACCTTCACCGCCAAGGTGCTGTTGGACGCGAGCGGCCAGCGCGCGCTGGTGGCCAGTCGGCTCGGGCTCCGTCAGATGGATCCCGAGCTGAAGAACGCGGCCGTGTTCAGTCACTTCGAGGGCGCCGAGCGGGAGAGCGGCGACCGGGAAGGGGACATCGCGATCGTGCTGGTGCCGGAGGGATGGTGGTGGGTGATTCCTTTGAAGGGCGATCGCACGAGCGTGGGGCTCGTGCTGCCGGCTCGAGCGCTGCGAGGGCAGAAGCTGAACGAGGCCTTTCTCGCGCGGCAGATCGCCGAGACGCCGTACCTGGCCGAGCGGCTTCGATCGGCGCGGCGCGTGGAGCCGGTGCGGACGGCCTCCGACTACTCCTACTCGTGCTCGGCGCTGACGGGGGATCGCTGGTTGTCGGTCGGCGACGCCGGTTCTTTCATCGACCCGGTGTTCTCCACGGGGGTTTACCTCGGCATGAAGAGCGGCTTTGCCGCCGCCGACGCCGTCGAGCTCGCCCTGGCCACGGGTCGCTTCACCCGCGCCCTGTTCATCGACTACGAACGGGGCATGCGCCGCTCCTGGGCGGCGTACAAGGATTTCGTCAAGGGCTTCTATCTCCCGGAGTTTGCCGAGGTGATGATGCACCCGAGCGACACGCTGCAGCTGCGGCAAGCCGTCACGTCGCTGCTCGCCGGCCACGTGGATCGCTTCCCCGTCATCTGGCGGATCTGGATCTTCCGAGCCATCACTCGGGCCAATCGGCGCTTGAATTTGACGCCTCGGCTGCCCGGGCGCCGCGAGGCCGCCGAGGCCTTGCGTTGAGGGCGTCGCGCGCGCCGACGCGGTGACGCGCGGGGGCGGCGGCGCTGCCGCTTGCTTGGGGGGACGCGCTGGGCGAGCCTACTCTTGGGTGACGAGCGCTCGAAGCGCCGGCCAGTCGAGCTCTCGGCCGCCGTGCTGGCGCAGTGCGGCCTGCGCAGCGTCCGAGGAGGCGTAGGCGCTGAGCCCGGGCCCCATCACCATCGGCCGCGAAACACCGTGCACGTAGGCGGCGCGCTCTGCTTCGAGCCACGGGCGTGGTTGGCTGGAGATCTCGCTGGGGACCTCGTGCGGCTCGACCACCTCGACGAAGGTGGCCTGCGGCGGGCCGTGGGGCGAGGGGCTATGCAAGTAGTGAGCGAGGTCCCCCAAAGAACAGAAAAAGACCCGCTTGCCGTCCCGGTGGATCAGCTGCGCGCGCGGAGCGGGCTGCTCGGCCACGACCATCCCGCAGGCGGCGCACTCGGCCGTCCCGATCGGCACGGCGCTCACCGGTTGGGTAGCGACGTGGCTGGCGTTCTGGCCCTGGCACGCCGCGACGGAAAGGAGCGCCGAAACCAACCATCGCCGGAGGTAGCTCATCGGACGGCCTCTCCTCGAGCCAGCAACAGCGCGCTCAGAGCGACGGGGGCGGTCACCCAAACTGCCCAGACCGGGGCTCGCAGGCCTAGGGGAGGGAGCGGTGTGGCCATCCCCATCTCTTGGAGGGCGTTCGGGCCCGCGAAGCGGGCCAGCATTTCCAGGCGGAAGAGGCCCGCGGGGTTGAAGACGACCAGGCTCGTGATCAGCCCCTCGGAGACGCCGCCATCGGTGATCACCATCAACCCGAGCAGGCCGAGATCGTAGAAGAACACGAACAAGAACCAGATGGCGACGACCAGGCTCGCTGCCGTCACCTGGCGGACGACCGCGGTGGACAGCATCAGCCCAACGGACAGGAACGCGCCTCCGAGCAGCAAGGTCGGCCCGATCAGGTTCGCCAGCACGGGTCGGTGGGGCGGCGCGGCCAGCAGGATGGCGGCCAGCAAGCCGGTGGAGGTGGCCACGATCATCGCGCCGGCGCGCCCGAAGAACTTGGCGACCACCACCTCGGCCCTGCGGATCGGCAGCGAAAGCAGCAGGCCAAGCGTATTGCGCTCTCGCTCGCCGACGATCGCGTCGTGGCCGAGCACCAGCGCGACCAGCGGCACGAAGAGGCTGATCAGCGTCACCAGGCTAGGACCGACCAGTCCCGCCGACGCGTCCGCCGATCGGCCGTACAGGCTCACACCGGACGCGAGGAGCGCGAACAAGGCGCCGATCACCAGCACCCAGCGGTCGCGCAGGCGCTCCCGAAACTCATGCCATATCAGCGCTCGTGCCACCTGTCCCATCGTCAACTGTCCATCGTCAACATGTGCTCGTAGACCCTCTCGAGCCCTGGCTCGACCACCCTCAGGTGGCGCACGACCTCCCCCGCGTCGCGGCAGGCCGACAGCACGCCGAGCAGGCGGTCGGGCTGGACGTCCAGGCTCAAGGCATCATCGCTGAGCGCGATCTGGCCGATCGTGCCCGCGCGGGCCAACTCGTCGATCAACAGCTGGATGCGGTCGTGCCCAGCCCGAAGGGTGATCGTTAGCCGCGCTGGGAGTCGAGCCGTGTCGCGGAGTCGGGCCGGTGTGTCGTCCGCTCGGAGCGTGCCGGCTTGCAGCAGGCACATGCGGTCGACCCGATGCTCCATCAGACCCAGGTCGTGGGTCGCGACGAGCACCATGCGCCCCGCCTCCCGCCACTCGCGGAGCAACGACCACAGCACGCCAATCCCCTCCTGGTCGAGGCCGCCCGTCGGCTCGTCCAAGATCAAGAGCTCCGGTACGCTCGAGATGCTGACGGCCAGGCCCAGCCGCTGGCGCATGCCGCGGGAGTAGCCTCGCACGGGGCGCTTGGCGGCGTGGGTCAGGCCCACACGTTCGAGGACCTCGTCCACGCGACTCGAACGAAGACCGCGCGCCGACGCGAAAAAGGTCACCACTTGGTGGCCGCTCAGGTTCTCCGAGAAGGCGACAGCCTCCGGTAGGTAGCCGAGGCGGGCCTTGAAGTCGTTGTTCACGGACTGCTCCCGCCCGTCCACGACCAAGCGTCCGTGATCTTGGCGCACCAGCCCGAGCAAGACCCGCAGCAGCGTGGACTTCCCGGAGCCGTTTGGCCCCGCGAGCATCACGACTTCACCCGCCGCGATGCCCAGGCTCACGTCGGTCAGCGCCCGCAGTTTGCCGAAGCGGACGGACAGTTGCTCGATCCGGAGCTGCCTCATGGAGAGTCTCCCACGGGACGAACCAGCGGCCGCCGGTCCACCACGGTGCTGACCTTCAGCACCGGCAAGCTGTCGGACAGGTGAGCCAAGAGCTCCAGGATGGGGCTCTGCAGGAGCAGCGCGCTGCTCGGGTACTTGTGCCGCAGGTGCGTGCTGAAGCTATCCACCCGATACGGTCGGTCCCCCACCCCGTCGGCGTCCTGGTCCCACCCGAAGTAGTCGCTCCAGAAGTTACCCTGCCGCTCGTTCCCCCACACGAGATCCTGGGGGCTGACATACATGACCTGTTCCGTGTTGCCGACGAAGGCGTTGTCCCCGACGTCGTTCCTCAGGCTTCCCGCCCAGATCTTGGCGCCGATACGGTTGTGGCGAACGAGGTTGCCTCGGATCTGGTTCTCGGTGCTGGAGTAGAAGAAGAAGCCGGTGCCGTTACGGAGCAGCACGTTGCCGGAGATGGTACAGCGCTGAGCGTCCCGGAAGAGGATGCCGGTCTCGACGTTGTCGTGGGCCTCGTTGTCCAGGGCGACGATGCCCCGGCTCTGCATCAACGCGAAGCCACCGCCGTTTCGCAGCGCCCGGTTCGACCGGAGACGATTGCGGTGGGAGTACATGTAGTGCACGCCGTAGCGCGTGTTCTCGACCAGATTGTCTTCGATCAGGCTGTCTTCGGTGGCCGCCACGTAAATGCCATCGCGCCCGTCGGTGACGTGGTTGCCCCGAACCGTCAGCTGCGATGCGTTGAAAAGATGGATGCCGTTGCCGCGGGTCGAGCGGTGCCCGGCTCGGGTGCCGTGGACGCGGTTGTCCAGGACCTGTACCGAGTCCGTCTCGTGAACCCATATCCCGAAGGCGCAGCGGTCGAGCTCGTTCTCTCGAACGATGGTCGCGGCCGCTGCTTTGGTCAGGAAGAGGCAGGCGTCAGGCGCGCCCAGGTCGCTCCCGCTGTTTTCGATCCGCAGCCGTTCGACCACCACGCCGGGGGCGTCCACTCGGATCACGGTTCCCTGGCCCGTGCCGACGATCCTTCCTCCGGTGCCGCGGAGGATCAGGGTCTTGTCGAGGGTGACCGGGCCGCTCCAGTCGCCCGCGGGGACCTCGATCACGTCGCCTGGGTGGGCGGCTCCCACCGCCGATTGCAGGCTCGGCGCGTCCCGCCCGAGGAGGATTCGAGCACCCTCGGCGTGGTCGGCGACGCCCAGCAAGCAGAAGACGACGCCGAGCTGCTGCAGCGTGCGCCGCGCCTTCTGCGCCCCTCGAAGCCGCGCTGTCCAAGCGGGTGGAAGGGTCCGGGCCCGGTCGTGGAGGTCGGTGAGCTTGTCGCGCTCCTGCGGCGTCAACTGCTCCGCCGGGCGCTTGCGCACGAGCCGATCGATCGCGATCAGGGGAGGGCAGACCGCTTCGTCGCGGTAGTTGGCCTCACACTCCATGCACGAGAGGCACTCGCGGGGATCGATGGAGCCGTCGGGACGTATGGCGCGCGGCTCGCAGCCTCGCGCGCAGATCTTACAGTTTTTGCAGAAGCTGCGGCGATAGGGCCCCGACGCCCGGAGAGAGCTGGGCAAAGCCAGCGCCGCACCGAGCGGACACAGATAGCGACAGAACGGGCGATACCAGACCAGGGCTACGGCGGCGAGAGCGAGCCACCACGCGACGAACAGCCACTCGCGGGTCCAGGGCGCGACGAAGAAGGTGGTCTTGAACGGTTCGATCTCCGCCAGCGTCTCACCGAGCTCCGCCGAGTACACGAAGGCGCCGACCAACCCCGCCAAGATCAGGTACCGCAGGTGGCGCAGCCAGCGGTGCGCCCGATCGGGCAGCTCGAACTCGGGCAGCCGCACCAGCCGTCCCAGGCGAAAGAGGAGCTCGTTGAAGGCGCCGTAAGGGCAGGTCCAGCCGCAGAAGACGCCGCGCCCCCAGATCACGACGACCAGGGCGACGAAGATCCATGTCACGAACAGCACTGGCTCGCTCAAGAACAAGCCCCAGCGCCAGCTGCCGAGCGCACCGTCGATGAGCGTGAACAGCTGCGTGACCGACGGCTGCGCGCGCAGCACCAGGCCGAGGAGCGCAAAGCTCGCGAGGAGCGTGAGCGTGTGCAGCAGCTTCAACCCACGCATCGACGACGTCGTCAAGCGGCGAGCGGCGAAGATGCCAGCGACGATCAGCAGAAAGGCCGAAACGGCCAGGACGTGCCAACGACGCGCCGACCACGCCGCGCGCCAGACGGCCTGGTCGGGGTCCGGGCCGTCCAGAACGTAGACGGAGGAGGGCAGGCGATGGGTCGCGCGAAAGGCGTGGAAATCCCGGCTGAAGCCGCCTCGCTGGTCGTATCGACTGCCCAGAAATACCAGGTCGTATTTGGCTCCGGGATCGAGCTGCCCGCCGCGCGCGATGAACACGGCACCCTCTTTGAATGCTGGCGCGCCCGCCGCGCGCACGTCGGCCAGGTTGTGGTAGTCCCGGTCCCGAAACATCAGTGACCGCAGCCCCTGCTCGAGCCGTACGCGGTCGAACAGGCCGCCGCGCACGAAGCCCGACCCCTTGAAGGAGCTCGATCCGTTGCCGAGCACGACCACGAGGTGCTCGCCCGCCTTCAGCTGGTCTTTCAGCCAGTCGTATTCCCGATCGCCCAGTAGGGACCGGCCTATCTGCGGCGCGTCGGCGATGGTGAAATACAGGTCGAGGAACGGGGCGTCCGACGGGGGCAGGCCCATCGCCTCCGCGGGGACGGTGAGGCGGCCGAAAGCCCTCTCTTTCATCAGGCGGGCCCAGCTCCAGACCTCCTCCGTCGCGACGAAGTGGCCCGGGACGCCGACGTCTCCGGCGATGACGCCGACACGTTGGCCGAGCTTGCGCGCGGTCTCCATGATGGTGCGGTTCTCCGCGAGCACCGTCACCGTGGCGCCGGAGACCACGTCGATCGAGACGGCCCCGGGATCCGCCGCCTTGCCGACCACGACCTTGTCGCTCGCGGAGCGGCCAACGTAGCTTGCGACGAAGCGCTCGAGCGCGCTCTCCGGGATGCCGACCAGCAGGATCGGCTCGCTGTGCTGGACCACGCGCACCCCGGTGATGTGCCCGCTCGGCGAGAGGCCCACCAGGGTGGCGAGCGGCTTGCCCGAGTAGCCAGGGACGTCGAGCACGTCGGTCGACAGCCCCACCCAGCCGACCACTCCATCGTTGTCGTGCCCCACCCAATACGGCGCCCCCCCGGCGCCTCTTTCGAAGCGCAGGGCCTTCGGGAGGACGGTCTTGCAGTCGAGCTTGCCGCAGTCCAGGGGCTCGGGTGAGCTGGCCTTGCCCAGCGCCGGCGTGGCGAGCAACAGCAGCAGGCCCTGCAACAGCCACCAACGAAGCGCACGATAGGCCAGGTGCGGCATGATCGGCTGCCTTCAAGCTTCGACGATCATCCGTCCGCGCATCTCCAGGTGCAGCGCGTGGCAAAACCACGGGCAGTAGTACCAGTACACTCCGGGCTTTCCGGCCTTGAACGTGTACGACTGCGTGTCCTGCGCGTTCACCAGGAAATTGACGTCGTGCAGGCTCAGACAGAAGCCGTGGCTCAGATCCTCGACATTGTCCTGATTGGTGACGACGACCTGCACGGTGTCGCCGGACTTTACCTTGAACTCGCTCGTTCCAAACGCAGGGGCCATGCTCGTCATGTAGACGCGCACGAGCCCGGGCTTTCGGATCACCTTGTTGTCGCGGGTCAGGTCGACGCCGTCCTCTTTGGCCCACGCTTGGTACATCTGGAATCGGGCGGCCTTGCGCGGTTGGATCTTCTGCGGGTGGATCAGCTCCTTCTTCACGATCACGGCGTCGTGAGGTTCCGGGTAGGTGGGCCCGTCATGGACGAGCTCCATCTTGCCCGTCGAGACGTCGATGAGTTGGTCGTTCTCGCTGTGTAGGGGGCCGACGTTCAAGAATCGATCTTTGGAGAACTTGCACAGCGCGATCAGCCACTTGCCGTCGGCCTCTTTCGTCTCGCTCATGCTGGCGTTGAGGTGGCCGACCTGGTAGTGCACGTCGAGCTTCTGGAGGATGGGGTCGACCGCCTTGTCGCCTTCTTTGGCGGAGTAGGCGCGTATGGCCTTGTCGATGTTCCACATCGTGACGACGGAGTCGATGAAGATCGAGGTGAAGGCGTTGCCCCTCCCGTCGAACGCCGTGTGCAGGGGACCGAGCCCCACTTCGGGCTCGGCGACGACCGTATCTCGGGGTTTGATCTTGCCCGCGAACGCATCAGCGAGCTTTTGGATGTCCACCACGGTGCAGGTGGGGGACAGCTTGCCGGAGCAGACGGCGTACCTGCCGGTCGGGTCCACGTTGACGCCGTGTGGGCTCTTCGCCACGGGCACACGCAAGACGTATTGGCTGTCCTTGCCCCGGGCATCGACGACCGGCACGTCGGAGTCGCCGATCTTGATGGTGTTCCCGGCAGCGACGGCCTTCTCGATGGCGGCGATGTTGAAGACGTAGAGGCAATCCCGCTCCGCGGCCATCATGCCCTCGAGCGTGGTGCCGCCTTCGGAGTTGTAGCAGGTGGCGAAGGAGTACTTGCCCTCGTAGTCAGTCGCCGCCAAGTCGAGGTTGCCTTCGATCAGCACCTGCCACTTGACCTCCATGGACTCCCCGTCGATCGCGGTGTGCAGCGCGCCGTACTTCTCGGCCGCCTCCAGATCGCGCCCGTCGTTCGGCTGGGGAGTCCTGAATTCAGCGTTGCAGAATACGTAGCCCGTCTTGTGACGTTGCGGGAAAATGCCGTGCGTTCCCTGCGAGTTTGGGATTTCCGTGATCCGGTCGACTTCCATCGACTCGATGTCCACGCGGGCGAGACGGGCGGCGGCCTTGTCGTTGACGAAGACATACCGCCCGTCGTAGGTGCCATCCTTGTACGAGAGATGCACGTGGTGCGTGTCACCGGAGACGCGGTCTTTGAGCAATTGCTTGGAGAAGTCGGTGCCGCCCCAGCCGGTGGCGGAGTCCCGATTGAACACGGGAATGCGCTTCAGCTCGCGCATGCTGGGGATGCCGATCACGCGGATCTCGCCGCTCTGTCCGCCGCTCCAGAAGCCATAGTATTCATCCAGAGCACCGGGCGCGACATGGGTCTTGGCAGCGTGGCCGCCCGGGTGGGTCGCCGCGCCGGAGCCGACTTCGGCCACGCCCGCGGTCCCCTCTCCGCGGCTGCAGGCGCTGAGCACGGCGTTGCCGAGGACCCCGGCGCCGAGGGCGACCGAGGTGCCGAGGAAGGCACGCCGCGGGTTGGGTTCCTGCTGGCGGATCGGTAGCTTGTCACGTTTGCTCATGACGGACGTCTCCCCGCTGTGATCACGTTTAGTTGTTGAAGTTTCGAACGATCTTCACCAGCTCGGCCACCACCTCCGGCTTGCTCTTCAGATCGGGGTTTCCGGGCATCGTCGGGCTCTTCCCGACGGCAGCGCCACCGCTCAGGATCACCTTGGTCAGGTCTTCGTCGGTGACGCTGCTCTGCCAGTCGCTGGCGGAGAAGGCGCGCGGCTTGGGGTTGAGAGCGGCGGCGCCGGGGCCGTCCCCATTGCCGTCGTCACCGTGGCAGACCACGCAGCGTGACTGGAACAGCTTCTTGGCCTGCAGCGCCGCGCTGGGGCCCTGCGGGGTCACGGCGGCAGGAGTGGCTGCGGCTGCCGAGGCTTGCTGACTCTCCTGAGCCGGCTTGGCGTCCTTGCTGTTGTTGCAGCCGAACGCGAAGGCAGCGCAGAGCGCGAGCAAGCAGGTCGCACGAATCTGATGCATTTTTTCGATTCCCTGGCGTGATGGATTTGTCGTGATTGTCCGAGCGATCGCAGCTCGATGTGCCGCGCCTGAAAGCACGACCCGTGCCTGCAGCAGATTTTTCCAGGAATGGACGCCAGACGAGCCATTTGCGTGCAGGAGACGCCCCCGACACCCTCGAGGCGGAAGAGCGCGCCTTCCCGTTCGTGAGATCCATTCGAGAAAAACCCGCGCCCGCTCCCGGCACCACCGCAAATCATGCGCGGTTTGGCAGCTCTGCTGCCCGACCGAGGCCCGCTGCCGCGGCGGGAATGATCGCTGTCACCTGCGGCGGCTCGGCGACGTTGAACTTCGCCTCGATCGCAGCAGAGTGCGCGTTCATGCAAGGGCCCGCGAGAACCGACGAGCAGGTGCGCACCGGATTCCGAGCGCTTCAGTTTGGGCGCGCCGCGGCCCGCTACGACGAGGTCGCGGACGTGCAGCGCGAGATGGCCGCGCGTCTGGCCAGGTTCTGCCCCGCCGAGCTCGCGCCCCGTCGGGTGCTGGAGCTCGGTTGCGGGACGGGTCTGTTCACCGAGCAGCTGCGCCGGAGGTTTCCCTCGGCGTGGCTCAGCGCGAGCGATTGGTCCGAGCAGATGCTGGCTGCCTGCCGGACGCGCATGGCCCGGCTGGGTGGCGAGCGGATCGAGTACCTCGTCCTGGACGCCAGCGGTCAGAGCGACAGCCCCACGCCGGCCTTCGGCTGCGACGTCCTCGCCAGCAACGCCCTGGTCCAATGGTTCGCCGACCCGACGCCCCACCTCGAGCTCGCCGTGCGGCTGCTCGCACCAGGAGGCACCTACCTGCTCGCCACGTTCGGTCCCCGAAACCTCGAGCAGCTCTGGGACACGCTCGCGCCGTATGAGCTACGCGGCGCCGCCTTTCACGTGCCCTCGCAGCTCGCCGCGGCCGCGCGCGACGTCGGCTTTCACGTCGCGGATGCGAGCCAGGGTGACGTCGACATCGTCTACCCTTCGTTCGCGCACCTGCTACGAGCGATCCGGGACATGGGCGGATCCCGCTACCCCGGCGAGCGCCGCCTTCGGCGACGGCAGCTCGAAGAGATCGGCGCGACGTACGAGCGGCGCTACGGCTGCGGCGATAGAAAGGGCGTTCGGGCGACGTGGCAGTTTTTCTGCTTGCGGCTCGTGTCGCTCGCGCGCTCATGAGGTAACGGGGTCGTGGCCGCGGCCCGGCGCCAGCGACGCGCGGGCGCTCCGCTCCGTCTCTCCCAGGCGACGGATTTGGTCGAGCACGCCGCGGCCGACCTGGATTTGGTGCTTCAACCGCGTGCCGTCGAGGTCACGAAATGCCGTCACGTCGACCGGGTCGCCATACACGATGATGATGGGCGAACCGCGGCGCGTGACGCTCCCCCAGGCTTCTTCGGCCAGGTCGTCCCCGACCCCATTGACGAACACGGGGACGACCTGCGGCAGCGCCTTCAGCACGACCCTGCCGAAGCTTTGCTCGGCTGGCAGCAGCTCGTACGGATCGGAGCCGCGGCTACGCCGCCCCTCGGGGTGCATGCCGACCAGCGTGCCGGGACGCCGGAGCTCGCGCGCCAGAAAATCGAGGCCCTGGCGCGTGATCTGGCGCTTGTGGGGCTCGCGAAAGATCGGCGGGTACATCACCATGCCCGTCACCAGAGCGTTCACCGCCGCCCCAGGCAAGCGATCGTACCAAAAGCTCGAGCGCACCGGAAAGTACGCCCGGCGACACGAGGGCCCGTGGCGGGTGAAATAGGTCGCGACCAGGTGCAGATCGAAGAAGCTGCGGTGATTCGCCGCGAGCAGCACGCCGCGATCGCTCGAGAGCGCGGCCAGCTTCTCCAACCCGACCAGGTGAATGCGTGACCGCGACAGAAGCTCGATCAGCCAGCGAGACGGTCCTTCGTTGAACGCTTGCGCCAACGCCTTGAGGCGTGGCCGTTCGTTGATTTCCTGGGCAAGACGACGGATGACCTTCTCCGTCGGCGACAGCGGGCCCGTGCTCCCCTCGAGTCGATCCAACATGGGGCTTTCTCCTCGGTGCGCGTCGTCGCTTGTATCACCGATGACCAACTTGGCGGCGCGCCATCTGACAGCGATCAGGTGAAGGCGCGGTTATACCGAACGACGACGCGATCGTGACCCAATCCAGACGTTGGCTTGCGTAGTCTCCGTTCGCGATGCCACCGAACGAACGCTCGTCGAGCGGCGAACCCGAGCGCCTCGAAGCGGCGGTCGTGTTCCCAGGACAAGGGAGCCAACGACCCGGCATGGGGCGGGATTTCCACCAAGCGTTCGCGGTCGCCCGGGACACGTTCTCCGAAGCGTCCGAGGCCTTGCACCTCGATCTTCGCGCGCTCTGCTTCGACGACGACCCGCGGCTGAACCTCACCGAGTACACCCAGCCGGCGATCCTCACGGTGGAGATCGCCATGTTCCGCGCCCTTGAGGCGGAGTTCGGCCTCCGCGCGCAGCGGTTTGGCGGACACAGCCTGGGAGAGTACAGCGCCCTCTGTGCGGCGGGTGTTCTCCCGCTCGGCGAGGCGGTCCGGCTGGTGCGCGCGCGGGGCGCGCTCATGCAACGTGCGGCGCCTGTGGGCAGCGGCTGCATGGTGGCCGTCTCCGGGTCGAAGGTCGGGGAAGGGGAGCGGTTGCGAGCGCTGCAGGCGTTGCCCGTCGATGTCGCCAATCACAACTCCCCCGATCAGGTGGTCCTGTCCGGCAGCCGCCCGGACATGCAGCGAGCGCGGCAGCGGCTCGCCGAGCGCCTGGCGGATCTCCCGCATGAGCTCGTCGACCTGAACGTCAGCGCGCCGTTCCATTCGCGCTGGATGCAGCCGGTGGTCGAGCCCCTCGAGGCCTGCTTGCAAGAAGCGCTGGCGAACGCGGACACCGCGCCCGCCGCCCGCGTGACCTCGAACCTCACGGGCGCGTTGCACGAGCCGGCTCGCGCCGCGCTGGTGGAGGCGCTGGCGGCTCAGGCGAGCCGCACCCTCTGCTGGGTGGCGAACATGCAGGTGCTCGGCGCCTGCGCGCGCATCTTCGAGGTCGGTCCCGGTCGACCGCTGCGCTCGTTTTTCAAGGCCGTCGGCCGCGACGTGGTCTCGATCGTGTCGCTGGCGTCCGCCGAACGCGCAAGGTTGGCAGCATGAGTCCTCCGTTCTCCTCGAACCAGTGGGCGCTCATCCTCGGGGGCTCGAGCGGCTTCGGCCTGGCGACGGCGCGCAAGCTGGCGCGCCACGGGATGAGCCTCGGGCTCGTGCACCGCGACCGTCGCGGCGCCATGCGCGGCATCGAGGAGCAGTTCGACGAGCTCCGGGGCTGGGGGACCTCCGTCTTGACCCTCAACGAGAACGCCCTCACGCCGGAGGGCCGCGAGGCGATCCTCGACGCGCTGTCCGAGCGGCTCGGTCCCGAGGGGCGCGTGCGCCTGCTGCTCCACTCGATCGCCGCTGGCAATTTGAAGCCGCTCGTGGCGGCGTCCGCTGGCGAGAGCTGCCTGGAAGAGGAAGACTTCGCCCAGACCATCCACGCCATGGGCAGCAGCCTCGTCGGTTTTACCCAGGCGTTGTTCTCTCGCGGGCTGTTCGACGCCGACGCCCGGGTGATCGGGCTGACCAGCGAGGGGAGCCAGGTCGCCTGGCAGGGGTACGCGGCGGTGTCGGCCGCCAAGGCGACGCTCGAAGCGGTGGCGCGCGCCATCGCCGCGGAGCTCGGGCCGCATGGGATCCGGTGCAACGTCGTGCAGGCCGGGGTCGCGCTCACGCCGGCGCTCGAGCGGATCCCCGGGCACGAGCGCATGGTCGCCTCGGCCAGGGGTAGAAATCCCCTGGGGCGGCTGACCACCCCGGAGGACGTGGCCGACGTCATCTACCTCCTGACCTTGGACGAAGCGCGCTGGGTGAACGGCGCCGTGTTGCGCGTCGACGGCGGCGAGCGGATCGCGGCAGGCCCATGACGACGCTCTTTCTGCACGGCATCGGGCACTTCCGCCCGGAGAACGTGATCGACAACGCCTTCCTCGAGGCCCTCGACATCGGCACGACCGACGAGTGGATCCTCGAGCGCGTCGGCATCCGCACCCGAAGGACGGTGCTGCCGCTCGACTACATCCGTCACACCCGCAACCGTGATCTGCGGGCGGCGCATGAAGCCGCGCTCTACAGCAACGTGGAGACCGGCCGGCGCGCGGCGCAGCTCGCCCTCGCGCGCGCGGGGCTGCGAACCTCCGACATCGGTCTTTTGATCGCGGGCGGCTGCGCTGCCGATATGAAGATTCCCGCAGAGGCCTGCCGCATCGCCGCCGCCATGGGCATCGAGTGCCCGGCCTTCGATCTCGGCTCGGCGTGTTCGAGCTTCGTGGCAGCGCTGCACGTCCTGCGTCAGATGAGCGAGCTTGCCGACTTCGTCTTGGTGGTCAACCCGGAGAACACCACCCGGGTCGTCGACTACTCCGACCGCAGCTCGGCGGTCCTCTGGGGGGACGGCAGCAGCGCGGCCGTCGTCTCGACGCGGGTCCCCTCACGCATCGCCATCCGCCACACCGGGTTCGCCTCGTCGCCGGAAGGTCACGGTGCCGTGCGGATCCCGGACGGCGGGCACTTCGCGCAGGAGGGCAGCGCGGTGCAGCACTTCGCCGTGCGGACCACGGTCAGCTGCGTCGCGCCTTTGGTTCGAGCTCACCGCGCGCGTCCGCCGGGTTCCAGGCGCCTGCGCTTCGTGGGCCACCAAGCCAACCTGCTGATGCTGCAGGCCATCGCTCGCCGGCTGGAGCTCGAGCCGGAGGAGCACTGGTGCAACGTCGTCGACTACGGCAACACCGGCGCGGCCGGCGCCCCCAGCGTGCTGTCGGAGCATTGGGACGACCTGCGGGCAGGGGACGAGGTGTTGCTGGCGGCGGTGGGATCGGGGCTGAGCTGGGGGAGCGTTCAGATGGAGGTGACCAGGTGATGCTGTATCGAGAGTTCTTGGACAAAACTCAGTTCACGGCGCTCGAGTTGCTCGCGCTGTCCCAAGGCAGCCTGATCAGCGACCCGCCGGAGGAGTTCGTCCGTCTGCCGGCGCCGCCGATGCTGATGCTGGATCGGGTGACCCACCTCACACGCGACGGCGCGCGCGGGCGGATCGTGGGGGAACAGGACATCCACCCGAGCTCGTGGTTCTTCCAGTGCCACTTTCGCGGGGATCCCGTCCAGCCCGGGTGTCTTGGGGTGGACGCCATCTGGCAGCTGCTCGGCCTGTACAACGCGACCTGCGGCGCGGTGGGCTCGGGCCGCGCCCTCGGGTGCAAGGAGGTGGAGTTCGCCGGGCAGATCCGCCCGTTCAATCGCTGCGTTCGCTACGAGGTCGACGTGCGGCGCTTTGCCTTGCTGAAAGCCTCGGGCGCCGCGATCGGGATCGGAACGGGGCGCGTCTTCGTCGACGACACGCTGATCTACACCATCCACGACGCCAAGGTCGGCAGCTTCCGTGGCATCGCCTACCCGGACTATCCCGCGCGGTCGCCGAACAGCGTCGGCGGGCTCATGGATCGGAGCGAGGGCGCATGCTGACGCCTGAGGAGGTGCTGGCGCTGCTGCCGCAACAAGCGCCCTTTCGTTTCCTCGATCGCCTGCTCTCGGTCGACGAGCACGGGGCGCGCGGCGAGGTCACGTTCCGGGGCGACGAGGCCTTCTACCAGGGACACTTTCCGGGCAACCCGGTCACGCCGGGGGTGATCCTGCTCGAGGCGATGTGTCAGACCGGCCTGGTCGCGTTGGGGATCTACTTGCTGTCTCGGGAAGTGCCTCGCTCGGAGCTGGCAGACACGCTCACCTTGTTCACCCACGCCGACGTGGAGTTCGAGCTCCCCGTTTTCCCGGGGGACACGCTGCGCGTCGAGGCCGAGAAGCTTCACTTTCGCCGCCGCGTGCTGCGGTCTCGGGTGACGCTGCGGCGCGGCGACGCAGAGGTGGTCGCGTCGGGTACGGTCAGCGGCATGGGGGTGCGGCGTGGCTGACGCGATCCGCGTGGTCGTGACCGGCTTGGGCGTGCTCGCGCCGAACGCGCACGGCGCGGCGGCGTTCGCGGACGCCTTGCGAGCCGGCCGAAGCGGCATTCGGCGGCAGGCGCGCCTGGCGGAGCTGGGCTTCGGCTGCCAGGTGGGGGGGATCCCGCAGCTGACCGACGAGCTCGTCGAAGCCTACTTCCGTCCGGACGAGCGCTTCGCGATGAACACCAACATGATCTACGCGGGCATCGCCGCGCTCGACGCGTGGCAGGACGCGGGCCTGCCGCGGCCGCTGGCCGACGAAGATCGGGTGGACTGGGACAGCGGCGCCATCTTCGGAACGGGCATCGGCGGCATCGACACGGTCGCGGAGAAGCTCGTCCCCAAGACAGACGCCGGCAAGGTGAGCCGGCTCGGCAGCAGCATGGTCGAGCAGGTCATGTCGAGCGGCAACAGCGCCAGGGTCGCTGGCCTGCTGGGCCTTGGCAACCGCGTCAGCACCAACTCCAGCGCCTGCAACACGGGGACGGAGGCCGTCATCGAAGCCTTCCATCACCTGCGAGCGGGGCGGGCCGAGCGCATGCTGGCGGGCGGCTCGGAGGGTCACTCGCACTACATCTGGGCGGGCTTCGACGCCATGAAGGTCTTGGCGCGCGGCAGCAACGACGCCCCGGAGCGCGCCTCCCGTCCGATGAGCGCCAGCGCGAGCGGGTTCGTGCCGAGCTCCGGTGCCGCGGCGCTGGTGCTCGAGACCCTCGCGAGCGCCGAGCGCCGCGGCGCTCGGGTCTACGCCGAGATCGTGGGCGGCGCCGTCAACTGCGGGGGCCAGCGGATGGGCGGCAGCATGACGGCGCCAAACCCCGAAGGGGTGCGGCGCTGCATCCGCGAGGCGGTCGCGATGGCGGAGATCTCGCCCGCCAGCATCGACGCCATCAACGGCCACTTGACCGCCACCATCGCCGATCCGTTGGAGGTCCAGAACTGGGCCGCAGCGCTCGAGCTGCCCGCGGGCAAGCTGCCGCTCCTGCACGCGACCAAGTCGCTCATCGGCCACGCCTTGGGCGCCGCCGGCGCGCTCGAGTGCGCGGCGACCGTGCTCGAGATCGCCGGCGGCTTCGTGCACGGCAGCCTCAACTGCGACGACCTGCACCCGCAGCTTCGACCCTTCGCCGACAGCGTGGTGCACCGGACACGGGAGGTGCCCGATCTGAAGCTGATGGCCAAGGCCAGCTTCGGGTTCGGGGACGTGAACGGCTGCGTGATTTTCCGCCGTTTCGACGGCTGAAGCGACCCGGAGGAGGTCCCAAGTGAACGAACAACGAGTGCTCGAAGAAGTGATCTCGATCGTAAAACCCTTCGTCAAAAACCAGGAGGCTCTCTCCAGCATCGGTCCCGAGACCTCGATCCTGAAGGACCTGAAGGTCAACTCGGCCCGGCTGGTGGACATCGTGCTCGAGCTCGAAGATCGCTTCGACATCGAGGTGCGCGACGAAGACGCGGACAACGTCCGGACCATCGGAGACGCGGTCCAGCTGATCCTGGCGAGCAAGAGCTGAGCTCGTGGCGTCGGGGCGCCCCCTGGTCGGCAACGACGTGGTCGACCTCGAACGCGCCCTCGATCCGCCGCCGCACCCGCGCTTCTTCGAGCGGGTCTGCGCCCCGACGGAGCGCGCGCTGCTCTGTCAACGAGCCTTCGATCGCCGCCTGGCGTGGACCCTGTTCGCGGCCAAGGAGGCCGCCTACAAGCTGGTCACGAAGCTCCGCGGCAGCCTGGCCTTCGTGCCAGCGGCGTTCGAGGTCGCGTCGGATCTGCGCTCGATCCAGCATGGCGGGCACACGTTCGAGCTCGTGGTGGTCGAGCGCCCAGCGGCCGTCCACGCGATCGTGTGCACGCCCTCTGCCCATCCGCTGCACGCGCTGGGCTGGGGGGACCCCGACGCGAGCTCGGCGGACGTGCGCCGGCTAGTGGTCGCCGAGCTCGGGCGCCGGTTGAGGGTGGAGCCCGCAAGGCTCGCGGTGGTCCGCGATCCCGATCCGCGGCGTTGGGACGGTTTTGCGCCCCCGCGGCTCACGCTCGATGATCTGCCGGTCGCGCTGGACGTCAGCCTCTCCCACGACGGGCGCTACGTCGCCTTCGCCGCGGCGAGCGAAGGTGGCGCTAAAGCTCTGCGCCTGCGCTGACCATCGTCACGGGCGCCACCGACTCGTCGCGGATCAGGAGCGCCATGCGGGCCTGCAGGAAGATGCCGAAGGGACCGCTGGTCTCGGTGGCACCCGCACCGATTTGCAGCGCCGGCACGACCCGGTCTTCCAGGCCCTGCTGGCGCTCGGCCCCTCCCGAAGGCGATTCATAGACGATGCCGCCGCCTCCGAGGACGTACGGCCGGATCTCGCTGTCGAGCAAATCGAACCGGGCGTTCGCGAACAGCTCGAACAACCCCAACGTTGGCGACTCGTCGGGATCGCCTGGGGCCGGCTCTTCTTCCTCATCGGCGACCAGGCCAGAGACCTCCTGCTGCATGAACAGGCGCGCGTACCCGAAGCCGAGCGTGGCGTGCCAGCGGCCGGTTCGAGCGCCGACCTCGCCCGCGAAGCTGTAGCCCGGGGTGAAGCGATCGGCGAGGGTCGTGTCGAAGGTGGGCAGCGACATGCCGACGCCCAGCCGCACCTCGGGCGCCACTCGCTCCGGCGCGGCGTCGCCGCCGAGCTCGCCCTGCGCTTGCGCATCGAAGCCGGCCGGATCGAAGCGCAGCGTGGTGGCCGCGCCCGGATCGGTGGCGATGCTGGGCGCTCCAGCGCTTTCGGTCCCGGAAGCGACGGGCTCTTCGGCGCTGGCAGCGGTCGCGACCACGAGCGGGAACAGGAAACCAAGGAGCGACGGACGCATCGTGCACTTTCCTCGAGCAAGGGGACCGGCCGGCGCCGGTCGCCGGTCATCTAAGCACAAACCAGCCGGGGGGGCGCGCCAACAATGGTGCGGCGGCCTCAGGCCAGCCGCTCGATCACCGCGTCGCCCATGCGCGCGGTCGAAACACCCTCTTTCCCGCCCAAATCGCCGGTCTTGACGCCGGCGCGGAGCGCCGCGCTCACGGCCTCCTCGATGCGTGCCGCCTCGCTCGCAAGACCGAGGCTGTGCCGGAGCAGCATGGCCGCGCTCAAGATCGTCCCGAGCGGGTTGGCCACGCCTCGCCCCGCGATGTCGGGCGCCGAGCCGTGGATGGGCTCGTACAAGCCGAGCCGACCCTCACCGAGCGAGGCGCTCGGCAGCATCCCGAGCGACCCGGTCAGCACCGCGGCTTCGTCCGACAGGATGTCGCCGAACATGTTCTCGGTCACGATCACGTCGAAGCTCGCCGGGTTCGTCACCAGGCGCATGGCGCACGAATCGACGAGCTGGTGCTCGAGCTTCACGTCGCTGAAGTCCTGCGCCACTTCCATCGTGATCTGCCGCCACAGACGGGACGAGTCGAGCACGTTGGCTTTGTCGACGCTGGTGAGCAGCTTGCGCCGGCCGCGTGCGATGGTGAAGGCGAGCCGCACGACCCTGCTGATCTCCTGTTCGGTGTATTCGAGCGTGTCGACGGCGCGCCACCCGCTCTGCGTCTGCTCGCGCAGGCGCGGCTGGCCGAAGTACAGGCCGCCGGTCAGCTCCCGCACGATCAAGAGGTCGACGCCCTGGATGCGATCGGCCTTGAGCGGCGAGTTGTCCAGCAGCTCCGGGTGCGTGGTCACCGGTCGCAGGTTCGCGAACAGCCCGAGCGCCTTGCGGATGCCAAGCAAGCCCTGCTCCGGCCGCACCTTGGCCTTCGGATCGTCCCACTTCGGCCCGCCGACGGCCCCGAGGAGCACGGCGTCGGCCGCTTTGCAGGCGGCGGCGGTCTCGTCGGGCAGCGGCTGCCCCGTGGCGTCGATCGCCGCGCCGCCGATGAGGTGCGTGGCGTACTCGAACCGGTGGCCTTGCCGAGCGGCCACGGCATCCAGCACGCGGCGCGCCTGTTCGACGATTTCCGGACCGATTCCATCTCCGGGGAGGAGCACGATGCGGGCGTTCATGCGCGCCTCTGTAGCACGGCGCGGCCGTCGGATCGCTCCTCGAATCGCTCGCGGGCGCGGTCGGGCCCTCGAACGGCGCCTTCAGCCCCCGCGTTCCGGACCCGGGGGGTTGCTCAGGCGCGCGCGGATGATCTGGAAATAGCGGCGCGCGATGCCCGAGGCCGCCGCCGCGCGGGAGACGTTGCCGCCGTGGTCCGCCAGCACGGCGGACACGTAGCGATTCAAGAACTCGTCGAGCACGCGCTGCCGTGCGCGCGCGAGCGGCAACCGCTCGGCGATGATGCGGTCGAGCCAGTCACCCCCCGCGGCGCTGGCCGACGGCGGCGGCTCCGATGGCTCGCGGGTGGCGAAGCCCACCTCCGCCAGCTCCCCGAGCGCCAGGTGCCGCGCGATGTGATTTCTGAGCTCGCGCACGTTGCCCGGCCAGTCGTAGGTCTCGAGGCGGTGCAGCAGCGAGCTTGGCATCTGGCGCTCTCCGCCGAGCTCCTTCCAGAAATGCCGCGCGAGCAGCGGGAGCTCGCCCTTGCGCCGCCGCAGCGGCGGCAGCTCGATCCGCGCCACGGCCAGGCGATAGAATAGATCGTCGCGGAAGCGCCCCTCCTGGATCTCGCGCTCCAGATCGCGGCTGGTCGCCGCGAGGATCCGGACGTCGACGGTGTGCAGGCGCTCGCCCCCCACCCGGCGGAACTGACCGCGCTCGAGCACTCGCAGCAGCTTCGGTTGCACCGCCAGATCGAGATCGGCGATCTCGTCGATGAACAGGCTGCCGCCGTCGGCTTGTTCCAGCAGACCGCCGCGCGGTGCGCCGCTGCCGCCGTAGGCGCCTTGCTCTTGGCCGAAGAGCGCGCTCTCGACCAAGTGAGCCGGCGTGGACGAACAATCGAACACGACGAACGGCGCCTTGGCCCGCGGCCCCTGCTCGTGCAGGCTCTCGGCGAGTAGCTCCTTGCCGGTGCCGGTCTCGCCCTCGATCAAGACCGCCACCGAGCTCTTGGCGAGGCGCTGCAACAGCGGGTAGAGCCGCTGCATCGCCAGGCTGCCGCCGATCAGGCGCCCGAACGCCTGCTCGTTCGAGCGCTGCGCGTGGTGGGAGACGTCGGTGCGGCAGAGGCGGATCACCGTCCCGCCGACGCGGATGATCTCCTCCCCCTTCAGCAGAGCCTGAGTGACCTGGACGCCGTTGACGGTCGTGCCGTTGGTGGAGTCGAGATCCGAAAGCCGGACGCCGCCCGTCTCGAGCTCGAGCGCGACGTGTCGCCGGGACACCTGCCGGTCGTGGAGGCAAACCTCACAAAGCGGGCTCTGGCCGATCAGCACCCGGGCCGGGTGGGAGGCGTCGAGATCGTAGCGCTTGCCTTGATCGGGGCCCTCGAGCACCTCGACGATGTACGTGGACAGCCGCTCCGCGACAGGAGCGGGCCTGGCCATCGTCAGCGTGTGGCCGTCTTCGTCGGGGGGGGGAGGCTGACGACTCACGAGTCAGACAGGATACTTGACGTTGCCGAGACGCAGCAACGGGGTAAGGGTGCGAGGGCGGGCGCGGGTGTGGTGATGCTTCGGGTATGACCGCGGTTTGTCTCGCGCCCGGGGCGCTTGCCGCGCTCGCTCGTCGCTGGCTAGCGCGTGCAGCGCGCCGGGAGGCGCTCGCCGCGCTCGCGCGGCGCGGCAGCGTTCCTTGCGTCCACGGCGATCGGAATGACCGGGGTTCCCCTGTCCATTCGATCGGGCGCGAAAATGACGACCGCGTGAGCGAAAAGCAGAGTCGGCGCCGACAATTCGCGGCGCGGTCGAATTTGCTCGCTCGAGTGAAATTCAGCCCGGCTCGACGTGACGCTCCGCGCCGCATTTCGGTTGCGCTGGCCGAGTCGTCACGCCAAATCTGTTTGGGGGTTGTGCGCGTACCCTTCGGGAGATCTCTTGGATGAAAAGTGAAGCGAAGTTGCAGCGTCGAACCTTCATGCGCGCGCTCGGCCTGGGCCTGAGCGCGCCGTTGGCTTTGCATTTCTCGAAAATGGTCTCTGCGGCGCCCGGGCCGCGCCCCAAGCGGCTGCTCATTTACTACATGCCCCACGGCGTGCCGAACGAGCACATGGACATGCAGCCCTACCTGACCGCCGGCGGTGAGTTCGCCGACTTCGGTCAGAACGTGGAGGCGCCCCAGACGCGCGTCCACGTCAACCCGGACTACACGTTCGAGACGCGCAGCGGCTTCAACCTCTTGAGCCCGCTCGAGCCCTACCGCCCGATGCTGCATGTGGTGCGGGGGCTGTACCAAGCCGGCGAGTTCGGGACGCACGACTCGATCGGCCAGATCCTCACCGGCAACGCGCTCGGCCCCTCGATCGACCAGCTGATCGCCCGCGAGCTCGGCGTAAACGCTCTGTTTTTGGGGGCCGTCAGCCGCCACAACGAGACCCTCGACACGACCAACGGCGTCCTGGTCCGCGACGAATCGGACTGGATCATCGCCAAGGACGACGTGGTCGCCCTCTACGATCAGATGTTCGGCAGCATCCAGCCGAACCCGAGCCCGAGCACCGGGACGGATCTCTCTGCGGAGTTCCGAACCGAGGCGCTCAGCCTGACCATCGAAGAGGTCTCGGCGCTGCGGCAGCAGGTAACGGGCCTCACCCAAGAAGAGAACAAACTATCCGCCCATTTGACGGCGCTCGAGAAGCTCAAGAGCGGCGGCGGCGGGTTCCCGGTGGGTCAAGGCTGCGAGGCCGCGCCGGTCGTGCCCCACATCGACGAGCTGCGCACGGCCGACGTCGGCAAGCAGGAGTGGGAGCCGCGCTACTGGCGTGAAGGGCAGCATTTCGAGAAGATAGCCGTCGCGCAGGCCGAGATGGCCGCCTACTCGCTGCTGTGCGGCCACGCGCAGGTGGTCACGCTCCAAAACATGTGGGCCAGCGCCGACATCCCGCTGCCGACCGTGCTGCCCCACCGCCCCACGGAGCCGCACCACCTGGGGATCTCGCACCAGTCGCTGATGACGGACCTGCAGAACCCAATGCGCCTCGATTTCGCGACCGCTCAGCGGTGGTTCATGGAGCGCGTGGCCCGCATCTGTGAGATCTTGAACCAACCCGACCCCTTCGATCCCGACCACACCGTCCTCGACAACACGTTGATCTACGTCTGCAGCGAGATCGCCGACGGGCAGCTGCACGGCAAGAAGCTCGAGCGGATGTGGATCGGAGCGCAAGACCAGGATCAGCTGCAGTATTACCCCGCGCTCATCCTCGGCGGCGGCGGCGGCGCCTTGAAGCCGGGATCGCTCGTCACCTGCGACAATCGCCCGATCGCGGATCTGCTGCTCACGATTGCCCACGCCATGGGCGTCAACGTGAGCTCCTTTGGCGGCAGCGGCAATCGAGCCTTCGGGGAGATCTTGGCATGAGTCGGTACCAGCGTTTCTCCTCGCGTCTATCGACGTTCACCGCGGTCTTGACCGCGTTCTGGCTCGGCGCATGCGGCCAGGCGGGTGGCGGCGAAGGTCCTGGTGAAAACCCTGGGGGCAGCGGCGGCATCACCGGCACCGGGGGAGCCGGCGGGGGCACCGGCGGCAGCGGCGCCACGGGCGGCAGCACGGCCGGCAACCCGGGCCTGCCGGAGCATCCGGACGCTTGCGCCGCCTCGGTGCCTGGCCAGCGCTTGCTGCGGCGCCTGACGCGCCAGGAAATGCTCAACACCCACGCCGCGGTGTTCCCGTCGGTCGCGCCCCAGGTGGCCACGGATTTGCCGGCGGACGCCCAGGGAGAGGTGCGGCTGTCGAACGACGCCGCCACCTTGATGATGGGGTCGCAGGTGACCGAGGCCGTCTTGGACCGGGCCGAGGAGATCGCGGACATCGTCACCAGCGCGGCGTCGCTCTCCTCGACGTTGCCGTGCGCCACGCAGGCGGACGCCGCGTGCGCGACGCAGTTCATCGATCAATACGGCAGCGCGCTGTTCCGCCGTCCGCTGGCGGAGGCCGAGCGCAGCCGCTACCTGACGCTCTTCCAGAGCGTCTCGGGGCGCTCCGATTTCGCCACCGGCCTGAAGTGGACGCTGGTCGCGTTGATCCAGTCGCCGCACACGGTGTACCGGAGCGAGCTGGGGGAGGGCGGGCAGCTCACGCCGTACGAGGTCGCGAGCCAGCTCGCGTACAACTACTCGGCGAGCCCGCCCTCACAGGCCCTCATCGATCTGGCGGTCAGCGGCGGCCTGGCCGATCCGGAGGCCCGGGTCGCAGAGGCCCGCGCGCTCTTGATGACGCCGGGCGGACGGCAAGTGGTGCAGCAGTTCTTCACCGAGTGGCTGTGGTACGGCTCCGCCGCCAGCGCCAACCGCGCCAACGCGCCGTCGAACTTCACGACGGTCCGCTCGAAGATGGTGCTCGAGACGCAGCGCTTCATCGAAGACGCGATCTTCGGGCGCCTGATGAGCATTTCCGACCTGATGACGGCGAACTACACCATCGCGGACACCGAGCTCGCTGCGTACTACGGCTTCAGCGGCGGCACCGGCGACCTGTTCAGCGGCGGCGGCAGCGAGGTCCCGCGGGCGCACGGGTTGGGCCTCTTCGCTCAGGGCTCGGTGCTCACCAGCATGGCCTCGGTCGAGATCACCTCGCCGACCCGGCGCGGTCTCTTGCTGTTCAAGCGCCTGTATTGCCAGGTGCCCGGCCTGCCCGAGGCGATCAACTTCGATTTGACCCGCGACGACATCCAGGGAAACACCACGCGCGAGCGGCTCGAGAACTCCCACCTCCAAGGCGGGTGTCAGGCCTGTCACGCCAACTTCGATCCGCTCGGCTTCGCCTTCGAGCAGTTCGATCACGTGGGGCGCTTCCGGACGGAAGAGCAGACGAAGGCGGGGAGCTTCCCCGTCGACGCCAGCGCGACCGTCGCCCTGCTCGACAACGCCCTCGTCAATGGCCAGGAAGAGCTCATGACCTTGGTGGCCCAAGACCCCGAGGTGCTCTCCTGCGTGTCGGCGACGCTCGAGCGCTACGTCTACGGTAGCGACGGGAGCTGTCGCGCGAAAGACGCGCGGAGCAAGGTGATGGCCGGCGGGATCTCCCTGGTCGACTACCTCGCTGACCTGGCCCGCGAGCCACACGTCGTCTCGCGGCAGTGACAGGCCCGGGAGGGGTGGCGGGCACGCCGTCACCCCTCGTCCCGGGGCTGCAGGACGCTTCCGCGTTCGCGGAAACGGCCTTAGGCTTGGCCGACCATGCGTAGCAAACTCGTGATGGGCCTGGTC
>JAEZYZ010000461.1 GCA_023418705.1 Pseudomonadota bacterium
CGGCCCAGCCGCCCAGCGATGCCGAGCCACCCACCCCCGAACCGAAACGCGACGGCTGTCCCGAGGGCATGCTGCGGGTCGAGGGCAGCTATTGCCCGGCGGTGGTGCAACAGTGCCTCGAGCACCACCCGGAGTACGCGAACAACAAGGGCAGCAAGACGGTGAGCGAGCGCTGCCTGCGCTACAAGGAGCCCTCGCGTTGCGTCTCCAAGGAGCGCCGAGAGCTCGCCTTCTGCATCGATCGGTACGAGTACCCGAACCGAAAAGGCGAGCTGCCCCGGGTGCTGACCTCGTGGCTGGAGGCCCGCAAGCTGTGCGCCGAGCAGGGCAAGCGCCTCTGCACCGTGGACGAGTTCAACTTCGCCTGCGAAGGGCCCGAGATGAGGCCCTACGTCAACGGCTTCGTGCGCGACGCGGAGAAGTGCAACATCGATCGCGAATACCGCTACCCCGACCACAGCAAGCGCATGCTCACCTACGAGGCTTGCCTGAAGGACGAGCGCTGCTCGGCGGAGCTCGAGCGGCTCGACCAGCGCCACGCGATCGGCGCCCGCGAGAGCTGCATCAGCTGGGCGGGCGTCGTGGACATGAACGGCAACGTGAACGAGTGGGTCGAGCGCGAGCACAAACCGCCGCCCCACCGCAGCGGGCTGAAAGGCGGGTGGTGGGGCCCGGTGCGCAACCGCTGCCGTCCTACGGTAGAGTTTCACAAGGAACACGACTACGGCTACGAAGCGGGGTTCCGCTGCTGCGCCGATCTCGAGACGCCCGCTTCGCCTGCGCCCGGCGAGTGATCTGGCCGCGCTTCAAAGTACTTTGGTGCTCGGGGCGGATCGTTATAGCGTCCCGTGGAGGGAGCCCATGCGCCGAGCACAGCCACTGACCCCCGAGCTTCGTCGCGACGACTCGACCTTCGACCAACGCCGGGCGCTCCGCAGAGCGTGGGGCGGCGTGGCCCTGGCCGCGCTGATCTCGGCCATCGTTCCCACGGCGCAGGCGGCTGGCGCCTCCGTGCTCGAGGCGACCGCGGAACAGAAGCAGGAGGCGCAAGACAAGTACGTCGTGGCGCTCGAAGAGTTCGAGATGGGCGACTTCGCCGAGGCGCTGCAGCTGTTCCGAGCGTCGCACGCCGTGGTCGCCAGCCCAAACTCGCGGCTGATGGCGGCCCGAGCGCTGGTCAAGCTCAACCGTCCTGCGGAGGCCTACAACGAGCTCACGCTGACCCGGCGAGAAGCCGCGGCCATCAAAAGCAAAGATCCGGCGTACGAGCAGACCGAGCAGGCCGCGGCCGAGCTGCAGAAGGAGCTCCGCCCGCAGGTCGCGCTCTTGACCGTCGATCTGGGCGACCAGAGAGACGCCGTCCAGAGCTTGAAGGTCGGCGACACCCCCTACCAACCCGACGAGCTCCGGACGCCCGTCGCGGTGCCCCCCGGGGAGATCGCGGTCACGGCGACGCTGAAGGAAGGCGAGCCGCTGACCCAGAGCACGAAGCTCGCCGCCGGCGCCCAGGGCAGCGTGCGCTTCACGGCGCCGGAAGAAGAGCCGCCCTACTTCCGCGGCCCCGAGCCGCACCCACGCCACTTGGTGGATCTCGAGGGGCACCTCGTGCTCGGTCTGCTCGACCCCCCGGGGCCGAGCGCGCCGGGGCTCGGGATCGGGGCGCGCGCCAGCATCGTGCTGCTGAACAACCTGGTGAAACCGCTGAACGACAGCTTCGGGGTCGGCGCGGGGGTCGACTTCGTGGCGTTGAGCTCCGAGAGCCACGTCTGGCTCCCGTTCGTGCTGCAGTACAGCCTCTGGTTTTCACCGACCATCGCCGCGTTCGTCGAGCCGGGCTTCGCCGTCCTGCTGCACGACGACACCTGGGTGCGCCCGGCGGTGTACGGCGGCGGGCGCTTCTCGTTCAGCGACCGCGTCGCGCTCACGGCGCGCTTCGGCTACCCGAACAGCACGATCGGCGTCTCGCTGCTGTTCTGAACCTCCGCTCGCGGGAATCTTTGGAAGGGCCGACGGGCGGAGAGGCTCGGCGCGCTCGAAAGCACGGGGAATCCAACGCGACGAGCTCCGCTATTTTGTTCACAGGAAGGGCGGAAGGACGGAAGAGTTTTTGGGAGTTCGACGGTTGGGCTCGACGCGATCCTCGCGGCCGGTATCCCCCACGGTGGCGAGTCGCGCCGCTCGAGATCGAAACTCCACTTGGGGATCGACGACGTGGGTCCCCCTTCCGCTCTTCCGGTCTTCCTGTGAAAAATCTCCGATCCCGCCCCCCCCGGGGCTCGCGCTGGGTCTCAGTAGAGGATGCGCGTTCGGATGCTGGTGTCGAGCGCCGCGACGTGTGCGCGCACCTCTTCGGAGACGCTCTGGTTCAGATCCATGATGAGGTAGCCGATGTTCGGATCGGTGGCGAGCACCTGGCTCTCGATGTTCGCGTGCGCGTCGCTGACGATCTTGTTGATGCGGCTGAGCACACCGGGGACGTTGCGGTGAACGTTGAGGATGCGGTGCCGGCCCTCTTGGGCGGGCGGCTCCACCTGCGGGAAGTTGACGGCGCCGGTGGTCGTGCCGGAGTTGACGAACTTGATCAGCACCCCACCCACCTCGCGACCGATGTTCTCTTGGGCCTCCTGGGTCGAGCCGCCGATGTGGGGCGACAAGAGCACGTTCGGCAAGCCGCGCAGCGGCGACTCGAAGCCGTGCCCGTTGCCCTCCGGCTCCCGCGGGTACACGTCGATCGCGGCGCCGGCGAGGTGACCGCTCTTCAGGGCTTCGGCCAACGCTTCGATGTCGACCACCGAGCCGCGGCTGAGGTTCAACAGGTGCGAGCCAGGCTTCATGCTGAGCAGGGCGCCCTTGTCCATCATGCCTTTGGTCTGCGGTGTCGCCGGCACGTGCAAGGTGACGAAATCGGACTTGCCGAGCAGCTCGCCCAAGCTCTCCACCGCCTGGTTGTTGCCGATCGGCAGCCGCGCGGCGATGTCGTAGAAGAGCACGCGCATCCCCAGCGCCTCGGCCAGCACACCGACCTGAGTGCCGATGCGGCCGTAGCCGATGATGCCGATGGTCTTGCCGCGGATCTCGTGGCAGCCCTTGGCCGTCTTCTGCCAGTTGCCCTCGTGCATCTCACGGTTGCGATCGCCAAGCTGGCGAGAGAGCGCGACCACCTCGCTCATCACCATCTCGGCGACGCTGCGGGTGTTGCTGAACGGAGCATTGAACACCGGGATGCCCCGACGATTGGCGGCGTCGAGGTCGACCTGGTTGGTCCCGATGCAGAAACAGCCCACCGACAACAGGCGCCGCGCGTTCGCCAGCACCGCCTCGGTGATGCGGGTCTTGCTGCGGATGCCGATGAGGTGCACGTCACGGATGCGCTCGATGAGCTCGGGTTCCTTCAACGCGCTCGGGACGACCTCGAGATCGAAGCCTTCCGTGCGGATCAGCTGGTGAGCGCTCTCGTGGATGTTCTCCAGCAGAAGGACCTTGATCAGGCGCTTGGGATAGGAGGTTTCTGGAAAAGTCTGTGGCACGGACATGACGCGCCAGGCTTACTCCTTTTCGACGGCCAAGCGTAGCCCGAAAGCGTTGCGAAAACTTCGATGCAGCTTCCGCACGAGACGCGTGGCCGGCGGCGGAACAGCGAGAGTGGAAACCGGGATGCTCAGGCTGGCTTTGGACCGATCAAGGTGGTCAGTCGGGTGCGCGCAACTTCTTCGCCTTGCGGGTCGCGGAGCGAGACCGCCACCTCGTATTCGCGGCGCTCCGAGCTCTCCGGGACCGGGCAGGTGCAGACGGCGCGGATCGTGCCGCGCGCCTTCTTCAGGTACTCCACGTCGATGCGGCTGACGATGAAGCGAGCGTCATCGGGCATCGAGTAGGCGAGCGCCAGGTTGCCAGCGAGCTCGGCCAAATTCGCGAGCGCGATCGCGTGCAGGCTGTTCAGATGATTTCTAAAGCGGCGTCGGTCTTTCAGCAAGACCTCCGAGCGGCCGCGGGTGAGCACCACCACCTCCGGGTGGATCGTGGCGGTGTATGGCACCGCCCAACCGATGACGCGGCTGAACAGGCGGTGGCCCCCAGGCAGCGGGGCGCAACGATCCCACAGGTCCCGAATGAAGTTGCGCCGGCCGCCCGCGATCGCAGCGCCCACGTCGAATCGCTTCATTTTCATCGAAAGCTCGTTCGCTCAGCCACAAAAGGACTCTGCGACCTTCGGCAGCTCATCGCAATCGCCAATCTGGAACATGCTCCCCGGATTTGGCCCGCCACACACGCAGCTCAGGTCCCCGGATGAGCCGCTGCAGGTCACCGACAAGTGCCGACAGACCATCGAGCACGTCAGTGTCCCGCCGTCGTTGCCGACCGACATCTGGCAGGGCGACGGCTCGACCGGTTGCGACGGCTCGGCGGTGCGATCCATGCAGACGAACAAGCTGAGCGCGGCCTGCTCACACCTCGGGGGCAAGCCGAGGTCACCGGCGCTATCGCACGCTAGCTCTGCGCCGTTGAAGCACGACAAGAGGTCGAGATAGCGATCGCCGCAGCCGGCCGCCTGAAACTCCGCGCCGTCTCGCTGAATGTCGCGCAGGCAGCGCTCTTCGTTGCTCCCGAGGCAGGCGAGCGCGGACACCCTGCGGCACAAGGATTTCTCCAGCTCGAGGACGCCGCCGCCTCCCCCCGTCGAGCTGCCGCCCCCGCTGCCACCAGAGTTGCCGCTGCCGCCCGAGTTGCCGCTGCCCCCCGATGGCGCGGCGCCCGCGCCGGGCGGCGAAAAATCGCTCTCCGTACGACCGCCGCAGCCGGCGACGAGGAGAAGAAGAAATAAAAGCTTGCGGGTCATATGCCCTCCTCGAAGTCCGAGAAGGCTATCACCGTGCGCCGGACGCGGCGACTCGCCCCGGCGAGCCGCCGTGATCTCCCTCTCCGGGGCCGAGAGGGCTCAGGTGCCGCCCGTGCCGCCGGTGCTCGGCGTCCCGCCGGTGCCCGGTGTGCCACCGGTGCCGCCATCGTCAGGGATGCCGCCGGTGCCCGGCGTGCCGCCGGTGCCTGGTGTGCCGCCCGCTCCCGGTGTGCCGCCGGTGCCCGCCGGCGCCGTGATCGACTCCAGCCACTCGAGCACACACTCCCGATCCTCGACGGGGGCGCCTTGGGTCAGGTACGTGCCGGTGTAGGGCATGGCGAAGCCGCAGCCGCTCGGAAACTCCGGCGCGCTGGTCGCGAACATCTTCAAGTACAGGAGGCTCTCTTGGGGATTTTGCGTGTCGATCACCAGGTAGTCCCCGCAGCCGGGCCCGCTGCCAGGCACGTCGAAGTAGCCCTGGGGGAAGTTGGTGGTCATGTCGAGCATGCCTTGGGTCGTTTCGCTCGCGTGGCAGCCGACGGTCGTGCAGGTGATCGCGGCCGCTCCGGTCCCGTAGAGCTTGTTGAACACCATCGTCGGAGCGTCGCAGGGCCCGGCGGCGCCGCCCGAGCCCCCCGCGCCGCCCGTGCCCCCGGCGCCGGTGCCGCCCGTGCCGGTAGCGCTGCCGCAGGTGCCGTTGTTGAAGCACTCCTCCACGGTCGGATCGAGCGAGCCGGGGCAGCCCGTCAGCAGCGCTGCGCCGGCCAGGGCGGTGAGAAAGGGAAAACCTCGGAAAACGATGCGTTGCACGGTCATGATCTTGCAGGGATCAGTGCCACTGCAACCCGGAAATCGTCCAAGATTTCTCAGCTACCGTTCTGAAAACAATTTTCTCCGGACCAGGAACGCTCTGCCTGACTGTTCCCGCAGATGTCGCTGCCGGCGCGCGCGGGTCGGGCTATCCGGGCGGAGCCGGCTCAGTTGCGGCTCGGGCCCGACGCCTGGACCTCCTCCGGCTTGGAGATGCCGGGGATCCTCATCTCCAGATCCAGGCCCGGACGGCGGTGGCGCGCCACGCGCTCGATTTTTTGCGCCCGACCCGTGCGGGCGGCTTCGTAGACGGCGCGGATGATCCGGACGTCGGCCAAGCCCTCTTCTCCGTCCGGCTCCGGGCGCTCGTCCCGAAGGACGCAGTCGGAGAAGTGGATGAGCTCGGGAGCGAACTGGTCTCGCTTTTCGATCCGGCGCTGGCGCCGGTCGCCGTCCGCGAACAGCTCGTAGCCGGTGTGCGTAGCGTACGGATACGCCGGATCCATGCGCAGCTCCGCCCGCGTCCCCACCACCCGATAGCTCGAGATGGCGTGCGCCCCGAAGCTGCAGACGAAGCTCGCCAGCCGCCCACCGGGAAACCGCAAGACGGCGCTCGTCATCTCGTCCGCGTTGCCGAAGCGCTCATCGCGGCCCTTCACGCTCTGGGCCACGACCTGCTCTGGTTCGTCCTGCAGCAGGTAGCGCGCGGCGTTGATGCAATAGACGCCCATGTCGTACACGCTGCCGCCCCCCTTTTCGATCGGCATCAGCCGCACGTCACCCGGTTTGACGTCCTGGGTGAACACGGACTCGAACAGGCGCACCTCGCCGAGCTCGCCGCGGCGGATGAGCTCGATCGCCTCCAGGTTGGCGCTCTCGAAGTGCAGCCGGTAGGCGACCATCAGCTGGACACCGCCCTCGTCGGCCGCGCGGATCATTTGCTCGCACTCGGCCTCGGTCACCGCCATGGGTTTCTCGCACAGCACGTGCACGCCGGCCCTGGCCGCGCGCACCGCGTAGTCGCAGTGCAGGTGGTTGGGCACCCCGAGGTAGACCGCGTCTACGGCGCCGCTCCGCAGGAGCTCGTCGTAGCCCTCGTAGTCGGTGCAACGGTCGACGCCGTGGCGCCGGCTGAGCGCGGCGCGCTTCTCGGCGTTGTCCGAGACCAGCGCGACAAGCTCGGAGTTCTCGGCCTGATCGAACGCCGGCAGCACGGCGACCTGGCTGATGTGCCCGAGCCCGACGACGGCGTAGCGAACGCGCCGCTCGCCGCTGCCGCGCCCGCCGTTGCCGTCCCGTCCGTTGCCGTCCCGTCCGTTGCCGTTGCCGTTGCTCCGCCGCCGCATGCTACCTCCTCGGGGCTCTCCCAAGCGCCACCCCTCGGCGATAAGAACGCCGCGCCCTCGAGGCAAGCGGGGCTCCCTTCGCTCCGTCGGGAAATTTTTTAGTCGCTGCGGCAAAGGGTGGCAGACGACCCGACGTGCAGATCGTGCGCGTGCGAACGGAGCTGCCCGCTCGCCTGCGTCCGTGCAACAGTGCGCCCGCGCGCCCCACGCCGTGCCCCCGCGCCGAAGGCCTGGCCGCGCCCGAGCCGCCCGAGGAGTCGACGTGACCCGTTTCTCAGAGTTTGCCGAGCGCTTTCATCATCACTTCTCCATCGATCCCAACCGCCGCGTCACCCTGGGCATCCCAGGCGACCTCGGCAGCCTGCCCGACCCGTCCCTGGCGCACGCGGCCAGCGTCGCGTCCGAGGCCGAGCGGCTGCTCTCGGAGCTGGGTGGGATCGATCCCGGGACGCTCGATTTCGAGCAGCGCCTCGACAGCAAGCTGGCACGCTTGATGTTGGAAGCAGAGGTCCACGCGCTGACGCATCGGTTCAACGACCGCTTGCGGCTCGAGCAGCTGCCGAACGCCGGCGACGAGATCGGCGATGGGATCTTCCAGCTCTTCATCAACGACCCGCGCCCGGCAGCGGAGCGGCTGCTCGACATCACGACCCGTCTCGAGGCCGTCCCGCGCTTCTTGGACGCCATGCTCGAACGTCTCAGCCTGCCGCTCGCGCGCTGGAAGCAGATGGACCTGAAAAAGGTCGCGGGGTTGCCTCAGCTGTTCGACAGCGTCGTCGCCTGGAGCGACGCGGTGACGTTCGCCGACCGGCAACGGCTGCTGCGGGCCCGCGCCGCCGCCGAGCAGGCGCTCGAAGCGTACGGCGCTCGGCTGGCGGCGATGCCCGCCGGAGCCGGCCTCCACCTGTCGGAAGCCGACGCGCGCCGGACCGTGGAGCTGCGCGGCATCGACCTCGACTTTTCCACGCTGCACGCGATCGCCAAGAAGTTTTTGGCCGAAACCAGCGAGACCATCGAAGCGCTGCGCGTCCAGCTCGCCGAGAAGTACCGGCTCGGCCCGGACACCTCCGTGGAACGGCTCGAAGCCTTCCTTCAAGAGCGGTTCGCCGTCCCGCTGCCGAGCGGCAGACTGGAAGACATCCTCGAACGCTACGAGCGCGAGCGCGAGCGCGTGCTCGCCTTCGTCGAGGCGCGCCAGCTGTTCCCCATCCCGCCCGACCAAGACCTGTCGATCCTACGAACCCCCTCGTTCATGGAACCGAGCATCCCCGCCGGAGCGATGCTGCCCCCGCCGCCGTTTCGGGCCGGCACGAAGCGCAGCCTGGTGTACCTCACCCTCTCTCACGAGCTCTTGCCGGAGCACACCGAGCTCAGCATCCCCGCGATGATGATCCACGAGGGGATACCGGGCCATCACCTACAGCTCGCCACCGCCGCCTCGCACCCTTCGGTGATCCGCCGCCACTTCGAGGCCATGGACCAAGCGGAGGGTTGGACGACGATGCTCGAAGACTACATGCTGGACGTCGGCTATCTCGAGGAGCTGCAGACCGAAGCACGTTTCGTCGGCAAACGAGACATCAGTCGCCTGGCGGCGAGGGTCGCCATCGATCTCTTCTTCATGACCGGTGCGCGCGACTATCTGGATATCGGTGCAGGGTGCGATCTATCCGATCCAGATCCGTTTCGCGCTGCGGCGAGTCTGCTCTCCAAAGTGACCGGTTTCGTCCCTGGACGCGTCGACGCCGAGCTCAACTGGTACTCGCAAGAACGCGGCTACCCGCTCTGCTACCTGACCGGAAACCAGCTCGTCCACCAGCTAAAATCCAAGGTTTTTCGCGCAAATACCCCTCACGAGCGAGGGGTCGACCTCGAGCGCACCTTTCACCGCGTCTTCCTCGAGGCAGGCAACATGCCGCTCTCTCTGCTCGAAGAGGTGTTCACGCATCAGGGTCTCCTGTGAGCTGATACACGGGGGAGACCCTTTGCCTACATTCCCCGCTAAGACAAACCGTTGGCCTGAGAAAATCGGATCGTATCCCCCACGTATGATCTCGACAAGCGGCCCCAACTAAAGGCAAACTAGTAAGGATGTCCTCCAACTCAAAAATGCGAAACATCGGTCGGCTCATCCGTGCGCAACGCATGGCCCGCGGTCTACGGCAGCGGGACCTGGCGGCTGCGCTCGGGCTCCGATCGGTGCACTACATAGGCATGCTCGAGAGCGGTCTCAGCAAGGGGATCGGGCTCGGGCGACTCGAAGAGATCGCCGATATCCTCGGCGTGCACGGCACGGATCGGCACCGCTGGATGGCGGCAGCCGAACACCTGCCGGTGCCGCTCTGGATGGCTTTGATGAAGAACCCGGAGCGCTGGAACGAGGTCCAGAAGCTGCTCGGGGGCTCCCGCGCGGCATCGGGTCGCGGCAAGAAGGCCAGCGCGGGTCGGGCGTCGTCCGCCAAGTCGTCCGCCAAGTCGTCCGCCAAGAAGAAGACCAGCCGGCGGCCTGCCAAGTCCAAGTCCAAGTCGCGACGCTCCTGACGCGACGGCCCCCAAGCCTTGGCGGGAGCCGATCAGGGTCCCGGTGCTTCGAACAGAACCATAGGGGTCCCGATGTGACCCATTGATCAGCGCGCTCGCCGCGGCGGGCCCGAGGCAACCGACGGGAACGCTACGCCATCATCGTAAAGTTTCCGTCTGCACTCATCGAACCCGGGAGCGCAGGTGCAATCCGATGCTCGAGAGGCTATGGTCCCGCTCCCGAGCCTCACCATGATGAACGTCATTTCTTTTCGCACCCGATCTGCTCTCCCGCTCCGCCACGCCCTGATGGGTGGCCTGATCGCCAGCCTCGCGTCCCTCGGTTGCTCGGCGAGCGACAGCGGGAACGACGCCAACGGCGGCAGCGGCGGCTCCTCACCGGGGTCGGGCGGCACCAATATGACGAGCGGCGGCGCTGGCGGCAGCGGTGGCGCCGCTCCCGGAACCGGTGGCGTGGCCCCTGGCGTTGGCGGGGCAGGCGGCACCGGCGGCGTCGCGACGGGAGGCGCCGCAGGAACGACCGGCGGCACCGGCGGCACGACACCGGGCACGGGCGGCGCGACCGGCGGCACCGGTGGCGCCATGCCGGGCACAGGCGGCACCGGGGGTGGCACGCCTGGAGGCGGCTGTCAGCAGGCGGATGTTTTGTGTGCGGACTTCGAAGCCGACGCCGAGGGAGGGCCGCCCGGCGCTCCGTGGGAAATGTGCGGCTCGCTCCCGACCGGGTATCAGCTCGCGGTGCAGGCGGGCACGGGCTACGAGGGCTCGAAGGGCTTCTTCTCGTCGGGTGCGTCCACCGGCACGAACTACTGCGCGCCCTACACCGACATCGGGGAGCTCCCACAGTTCTGGGTCACGGCCAGGATCAAGATCTCGGGCCCCGTCGACATGCACCACGAGGTCACCTTCTTCGAGCTCGGCCCGGAACCGGGCGACTCGAACGAGCTCCGCATCGGCTACCGCGGCGACAGCTCCTGCCCCGGTCCAAACGGCCCCCACCAGGGGTTCGAGCTCGGCGCGCTGAACGGACCCGGCGGTGAGTTCACCGGTTGCACCGGCCTCAAGCCGAGCCCCGATCAGTGGTACTGCCTGGAGGTCAGCGTGGATCAGACCGACGGCGGCGAGGCGGCGCTCCGGAGCCAGCTCTACGTCGACGGCCAGCTGCAGTCGATGCTGGTGCACATGCAGTCGCACGACACGATCCTGTCGAACTCCAAGGTCAGCTACCTGAAAGCGGGCATGCAGACCTACGGCGAGCCGTTCGAAGGCCTGGTGATCGACGACCTCTCGGTCTCGACCGTACGGGTCGGCTGCGACTGAGCGGGCGGTGCGGCGTCTCCGAACGCCAATCCCCCCCTGCATCACGTCGTCACTCCAGTCGCACGAAGCCTTCTTCATCCTCGAACGGCAGCACATCGCGAAAGTGCACCGAATAGGTCAAGTCGCCGCTATCGACGAACAACAGCTGTGGAATCCGGGAGAGCACCTGCTCTCTATAGGAGCGCAACGTCGCAAGCCCGGGATCGTTCTCGATCAAGAAGCTCTCATCGGCTTCCACGGCGCCCTCGTCGTAGCCGACGGCGACCTGATGCAGCGGGGTGTCCAAGGGCCAGGTCACCCGCGGCACCGACGGATCGACGTGGTCCGGCGGCTGCTCCACGGCGATCAACCGGATGGGGCCCGTCAGCGGGGACCCCGCGAGGTAGATCCCACGCATGAACTCGACGAGCTCCGAGCTTCGCTGCGCCAGGAGCGCACTCTCGTCCGTTTCCCCTGATGTGGCCGGGCCCTGCGATACCAAGTCCACGCGAGCGTCTTGTCGCCAAAAGACGACGTCGGGGGCATCGCTCAGATTGCGCACGTAGACGCCACCGTCAAAGTCCTCGAGCGAGCTCAACCTCGCCAGCGTCTCCGCTTCGTCGCCGTTCAGCTTGCCCGAGTGCGTCGCCAGCGTTGGGGTCGACAGTTGCACATCGAAGCGGCCGTAGACGTAGTACGTGCACTTTCCGTCGACGAACAAGTAGAAGTGACCGTTCTGAGTGATGGGCGCGTCGCCGGGGTAGACCATTCCCCCTCCGGTCATCTGGTACGCGAACCTCAGCCGGTCGGAGCCGTCGCAGATCTCGTAGTCGGCCGGAGACTCGGCGTCGACGGAGGCGTCGGAACGAGCAGCGCCGCCATCGGTATCGGACGTTGTGGCGGCGTCTTCATCCCGACCCGCGCCGTTCCCGTTTGACTCACTACATCCAAGCCCCAGCAGGACGCCGGCAGCTACCAAGCAAAGAAGAGTTTTCACGTCTACTCCAAGCCGAAGGAAGGATAATGGCCCCGCCCGTGTAAACTGTACGCATCGAATCTGACCGGTCAACCGAAATGATGACCGCGACAGCGACGCTGTCTCACCGATCCAGCCCCAAGAATAAATTCGGTTGAGCTCGGCCCCATCGAACCTTCTTCCGAGCACGCGGGCGCCGCAACCTGCGAGCAAGCTGCCGACCATCGCGCGCGCCGGCTTCGTGCGTCTCGAGCGCGTCGCCGGCGTGCCCGTGTCGTGCCCGGCGCGGCCGCCTCAGTCCAAGCAGAGCTGCCGCACCTCGTCGAACGTCTCGACGAAGTGGACCTTGAGCCCTTTGCGCACGTGCTCGGGGAGCTCGGCGTGATCTCGTTCGTTGCCCTTCGGCAAGACGACGTGCTTCACCTTGGCGCGCTTGGCGGCGATGAGCTTCTCCTTGATGCCGCCGACCGGCAGCACATGGCCGCTCAGGTTGAGCTCGCCGGTCATCGCGTAGCCGGCCTTGATCGCCTTGCCGCGCGCGAGGGTGTACAGGGCGCTCGCCATGGTGATGCCGGCGGAGGGGCCGTCCTTCGGCGTGGCGCCCGCGGGCACGTGCAGGTGGACGGAGTGCTCCTCGAAGAAGCTGCGACAATCCTCCCGCTCCGCACACAGCGCGCGCGCCACGGTGTAGGCGATCTCCGAGGATTCGACCATCACCTTGCCGAGCTGACCGGTTTGCTTGAAGCCGGCCTTGCCAGACTTGATCTTGGTCGCCTCCACGTACAGCGTGTCGCCCCCCATGCTGGTCCAGGCCAGGCCCATCACCACGCCGGGCACGGGGGTGCGGTACAGGGCCTCGTCCCGGAACAGCCGCTTGCCGAGCAGCTCCTCGATCTGCTCGGGGCCGATCACGATCTTGTCGGGGTTCTTCTCGAGCACCGTCACCGCGCTCTTGCGGATGATCTTCTTGATCAGCTGCTCGAGGCTGCGCACGCCGGCGTCCCGAGCGTAGCCGTCGATCAGCTCGCGCAGGGCGGCCTTGGTGATGCTGATCCGCCCCTTCGTGAGCTTGAGCGACGCGATCTCGCGCGGGATGAGGTAGCGCTGGGCGATCTCGAGCTTCTCCTCTAGCAGGTAGCCGCTCAGCTTGATCACCTCCATCCGATCGAGCAGCGGCGGCGGGATGGTGTCGAGCTGGTTGGCCGTGCAGATGAACAGCACGTTCGACAGGTCGAAGCGCACGTCGAGGTAGTGATCGAGAAACTCCCGGTTCTGCTCGGGGTCGAGCGCCTCGAGCAGCGCGGAGGCCGGATCGCCGCGGAAGCTTGCGCCGACCTTGTCGATTTCGTCGAGCATGATGACCGGATCGGCCGTCTTCACCACCCGCATGGCCTGGATGAACTTGCCGGGCATCGCTCCGATGTACGTCCGGCGGTGTCCTTTGATCTCCGCCTCGTCCCGCATGCCGCCCAGCGAGAACCGATAGAAGGGCCGACCCAGGCTGGCCCCGATCGAGCGCCCGATGCTCGTCTTGCCGACGCCGGGCGGCCCCACGAGCAAGATGATCGATCCGGAGAAGGACCCCTTCAAGAGGCCGGCGGCCACGAACTCCAGGATCCGTTCCTTGACGTCACCGAGGCCGTAGTGGTTCTCGTCCAGCTTCTCTCGCGCGTTCTCCAGCGTGACCTCGGCCTCGCTGGTGATGCCCCACGGCAGCACCGTGAGCCAGTCGAGGTAGTTGCGCGTCACCGTGTACTCGGGGGAAGCGGGCTCCAGCAGGCTGAGCTTGCTGATTTCGTCCTCGATCCGCTCGCGGGCTTCGTCCGATGGCCGGCGCGTCGCGAGCCGCTCGGTGAAGCGCTGGATTTCGGTCTCCTTGTCGTCTTTCTCGAGGCCAAGCTCGCGCTTGATCGCCTTCAGCTGCTCGCGCAGGAAAAACTCGCGCTGCTGCTTGCTGACCTGCTCCTCGAGCTGCTGCCGCAGCTTGGTCTGCAGGCGCGAGATGTTCAGCTCGTCCTTCAGCAGCGAGAGGACCCGCTCGAGCCGCCCCTTGACGTCCAGCGCCTCGAGCACCTCCTGCAGGCGGTCACCGCTCGCGCTGGTCATGAAGGCCGCCAGATCGGCCAGACGCGCGGGCTCTTCGAAGTTGCCCTGCGCGAGCAGCAGGTTCAGCTCCTCCTTGAAGAGCGGGTTGAGCTGGACGAGATCCTTGATCGAGTTGATCACCGCGAGCACGTACGCTTTGAGCTCGTCCGTCGCCGGGGTCTTGGCCTCGTAGAGGTACTCGACCTCTGCGATCAAGTACGGCTCACGGGCGACGCGACGCTTGATCTGCATGCGATCCAGCGTGCCGAACAGCACGGTCAACGTGCCGTTCTTGTTGCGCTCCGCTTTCAGGATCTGCGCGATCACCCCGACGCGGTGCAGGTCCGCCAGATCGCTCGGGGCGCGCCAGCTCTCGCCGTTCGGTTCGGTCCCCTCGCCAGCGCTGCCGTCGGGCCCGGTGTCCTCGCCGCGGGCATAGCAGAGCCCCACCAGTCGGCCCTGTGTCTCGACCGCGTCCTTCACCAGCGCCATCAACGCCGGCGTCTCGACGGCGAAGGGCATCACCATGCGCGGGAAGGCAGGCCGCGTCGGCAACGGGATGATGGGCAGGCGCGACGGATACACCAGCCGCGCAACGACGATTTGCTGGTCCGATTCGGCGCCCTGCGGCTCCCCGACGGCGGGCGTCTCCGGAGGCAAATGTTCGCTTTGGTCAGCCATGGGTTCGGCGGCGGAGTCTAAAAGACCCCGCACGGTTGTCCATTGCTATGGGCGCCCCGATACCCCCCGCCGCGGGCCTTTCGCGGCGGCCGCGCCGGGTCGAGCCCGCACCGAAAGCAAGCTCTGGGCCTCGAGCGGTCGAAACCGGGCGCTTTTTCGGCTTTACGCGCGCGCCCGAGGGATCAAGGCTTTCCCGGTGCGCCTGGTCCGACTCGTCCCGCTGCTGCTCGTCGCGTTGCTGCTCACCGCGGCGCCCGCCGGTGCGTCCGAGCGCGTGCACATCGTGCAGAAGGGGCAGCGCCTGGGGTCGATCGCCAAGCGCTACAACGTGAGCATCGAGGCGCTCTGCGCCGAAAACGGCATCAGCCGCCGCTCCATCATCCGTCCGGGTCAAAAGCTCGTGATCCCGGGGCGTGGCGGCAAGGCCCGCGCCGAAAAAACGTCGCGCAAGCGGGACACCAGCGGGCGGGGAAAATCCAAGGCGCCGGCAGCTCAGGTGCACACCGTGATCCGCGGGCAGCGCCTTGGCTCGATCGCCAAGCGCTACGGCGTCACGGTGGACGCGATCTGCCAGGCCAACGGCATCGGCCGCAAGAGCGTCATCAAGCCGGGGCAACGGCTGGTCATCCCCGGGGTCGAGGGGCGCGCGGACGCGCAGGCGCCCGCGACGAAGAGCCCTCCCCCCGCCCGCTCGGCCAAAGCGGCGGCGCCGAGCTGGGAAGCCTACAGCCGCCCGCCGAAAAAGCGCGGCTACATCAGCCTGCGCGGCTACCGCGAGCGCTGGACGGGCTACGTCATCGGACCGAAAAATCAGGTGCTCGGCGGCGCTCGGCGAGCCGTGTCGCGGGTCTTGCTGGCGCGACAGCGCGGCCACTTGATCGATCGGCGGCTGGTGCAGCTGATCGCGCGGGTCAGCGACCAGTTCGGCGGGCGCACCATCGAAGTGGTGAGCGGCTACCGCACCAAGTCCTGGGTCAAGGATTCACGGCACAAGCACGGGCAAGCCATCGACTTTCGCATCGTCGGGGTCCCGAACGAGGTGCTGCGCGACTACCTGCGCACGCTCCGCAACGTCGGCGTCGGGTACTACCCGAACTCGAGCTTCGTGCACCTCGACGTGCGGTCGTACTCCGCCTATTGGGTCGACTACTCGGGTCCTGGCGAAGCGCCGGAGCGGGGGCGCGCCTCGGCCAGCCGTGACAACTGACCGCGGTCAGCGGGGGTAGCCCGGCTCGGGCGCCACGGCCGCCGGCTCGCCCTGGACCGGCACCTCGTCCTCCTCGATGAAGCGAGGTCGATCGACGCACAGGATGGTCAGGACGCGATCGGTCGGGTTCTCGTAGGTGTGGGCGGCGCCGTGCGGCCAGCGGTGCACGGTGCCGGGGGCGACGGGGCGCCCCTGACATAAAAGTCCGTCGCCGAGCACCATCTCCGATTCCTGCATCACCTGGTGCACGTGCAGTGGGATGCTCTTGCCGGGATACACGTTGAGCCGGTACATGCCAGCGTCGGAGGTCTCGAACACGACGTCCACCGTGCCGAACGCCTTGGACTCCTGCTTCATTTTCACCCACGACGCCTCGCGCTCGATGCCCACGCTGGCGACCGCGCCGCCGCGGAGAGCGGCCGGCTTGACGAGGCGCAAGCGGGCTCTGACGATCGGCGCCCGCCGCTCGTCGGGCGCCGGCGGCGCGAGCAGGTAGCGCGCCAGGGCGTGCGCCGCCGTCTCCAACAGCCCGAACCGGCAGCTCTGGAGCACGAACGCGAGCTGGGAGGAGAGCGCGTCATAGTCGACGGTGTGGGAGATGCGGCCGCTGGTCGCAGCCCGCTCGGTGTCGAGCGTCAAATCGACGTCGAGCACGAGCGGCTGCAGCAGATCGCGTTCACTCGCGTAGACGCCGACGACGCAATCGACCTGCAAGCCTCGAATGGAAATCTGATCGGAAAACGCCATCACGACCCACAACCGCTTGAAAAAACCTAGCCCATCGGGGGCTCGACGCAATGGTCGCTCGCGCGAAGGTCACCCCGGAACGCGCGGCGAAGATGCGGATCTGAGCTCGCCCATCGGGATATCATCGGGGCCTTCGGCCCGCCTCGAGTCAGTGAAAACGCATCTCACCACCGAGCTAGCGTCGTGCGTCGACGGGTCTAAACCGGAGATGGGTCACAGTAAGGATCGGAAGGGCGGAACGGGGGACCGACGTCGTCGGTCCCCGAT
>JAEZYZ010000041.1 GCA_023418705.1 Pseudomonadota bacterium
TCGCTCGCGGGGGCGCGGGGCGCCCCCCCCCCCCCGCCGCCCCGGCGCGCGCCCGCCCCCGAGGCCCCCCCTCGGCCTTCGCGTTCCCCGGCGCCGTTGCCCGCGGCGGCCGACGCCCCGGAGCGGACTTCGTTTCGCCCAAGCTTGCGCGGCGTGGAGCTCGAGGCGCTGCAGGCGCAGCGGACCCTGCTGCAAGAATCCGTCGACCGCGCCGGGGAGCAGATCCAGCGCGCCGTGCACCAGCTCGGGCTCGCGACGATCGAAATCAACGCCCGCGCCGCGGACGCGGCCGTCGCCCTGGCGATCGCCTTGGCCAGGCGGGTCATCGGCAAGCAGGTGGCCGCCGATCCCTCCGTCGCCGTGCCGCTCGTCCGCGAAGCGCTGGAGAGCCTCACCCTCCGCGACCAGGTGATCGTGCGGATCGGCGCCGGCTTCGCGGAGAGCGCAGAGCTCTTGAAGCGCCAGGTGTCGGGCGGCGTGCGGGTGGAGGTGTACGTCGACGCCGAGCTCGGCCCCTACGATTGCTGGGTCGAGACCGAGCTCGGCAGCGTCGACGAATCCATCGAGACCCGGCTTCGGACCCTCCTGGAGTCCTTGGACCTGGCCGGAGGCGAGTGAAAGAGCAAGGCATGGAACGCATCGAGCAGCTGATCGCCCGCTCGGGCAAGGCCGCGGTTCACCGTCCGGAAGGCGTGGTCCTGGAGGTCGTGGGCCTGATCGTCGAGGTGGGTGGCCTGCGCGCCGCGGTCGGCGAGACGCTGCACGTCGAATCGCCTGGGGGCAGCGCGTTGGACGTCGAGGTGGTCGGCTTTCGCTCCAATCGGTTGCTGGCCACCCCGCTCGGGCCGCTCGCGGGCGTGCGCCCGGGCGCGCGCGTGCGCCGCAGCGGCAGCGGCGCGGCGATCGCCGTCAGCCGCGAGATGCTGGGGCGGGTCGTCGACGCGTTCGGGCGTCCCATCGACGGCAAGTCCGAGTTCAAGCACACCGATCCCCGCTCGCTGCATTCGTCGCCGCCGTCGCCCTTCGACCGGCGCCCCATTGACGCGCGGTTCGCGACGGGCGTTCGCGCGATCGACGCGATGATGCCGCTCGGGGTGGGGCAGCGTCTGGGCATCTTCGCCGGGGCGGGTGTGGGCAAGAGCACGCTGATCGGCATGATCTGCCGCTCGTCGCAGGCCGACGTCAACGTGATCGGGCTGGTCGGGGAGCGCGGGCGCGAGCTGAACGACTTCATCCGCACCGCGCTCGGGCCGGAGGGCCTCGCCCGCTCGGTGGTCGTGGCCGCGACCAGCGATCAGCCACCGTTGGTCCGCGCGCGCGGCGCCGAGGCGGCCACGAGCATCGCCGAGTACTTCCGCGATCAGGGCAAATCCGTGCTTCTGGTGATGGACTCGGTGACCCGGTACGCGATGGCGCTGCGTGAGGCGGCGCTCGCCGCGGGCGAGCCGCCCGCCACCAAAGGCTACCCGCCGAGCGTGTTCGCGGCGCTGCCGCGCCTGCTCGAGCGAGCCGGCACCAGCGGTCACGAGGGCACCATCACCGCCCTGTACACCGTGCTCGTCGAAGGGGATGACATGTCCGATCCGGTCGCCGATGCCATCCGCGGCATCCTCGACGGACACCTGGTGCTGTCGCGCGGTCTCGCCGAAAAGGGCCACTTCCCTGCCATCGACGTGCTGCAGAGCATCAGCCGGCTCGCCCAAGACGTCGCGGAAGAGGCTGACCTGCGCGCCGCGGCGGCGGTACGCGATTTGCTCTCCGCCCACCGCGAGGCCGCCGACCTGATCCAGGTGGGCGCCTACCAGCCCGGCAGCGACGCGCGCATCGACCGCGCGCTCAAGGCGCTGCCGCAAGTGGAGGCCTTCTTGAAGCAACGTGTGGATGATAAGACCGCGCCCACCGAGACGCGCGCCCGGCTCGCGGTGCTGTCTCGCCTGGCGGAGGTCCACCGGACATGAGCCCGCGGCGCGACCGCATCCGGAAGATCGTCGCCATCCGGCAGCGCGAGCTCGACGAGCGGCGCACGCACCTCGAGCAGCGCAGGGCCGCCGCTCAGGCAGCAGCCCGGCAGGCCGAGGCGGAGCGCGACAAGCTGCGCCAGGCCGTGGAGCGCCGCGCGGAGCTCGCTCGCGCCGAGCTCAACGCCGCTGATTTCTCGGACGCGCAGGAGTGGCTCCTGGCGCGCTCGGCGGGCCTGGAGACGGCGCTGGTCGAGGCGAGCAGCGCCGAGCGGGAAGTGGACGCCGCCCGCGCGTCCTTGGTCGAGGCCCACAGCAAGCTCAAGCGCCTGGACAAGCTCGACCAGCGGCTGGCAAGCCAGGAGACCGCCGAGCAAGAGCGCCGGCAGAACCGGCTGCACGACGAGCTGGCGGCCAACCGCTTCCGGCGCACGAGGCAGTCGTGATGGACGAACCGACCCTGAAGCGGCTCGGCCCGAACGAGAACCCATCCGACCGCGAAGGGTCGCGTCAGGCCACCCTCGACGCCGTGGAGCAATGGGCGGCGGTGCTGGCGTCCAACCTCCGCCCGCTGCCACAGCCGCCGACGCTGGGGACCAGCGTCAACGAATCGACACCGATCGCCGGTGGCGTGACGCTCCCGGGAGATCCTGGCGCCCCGAACGGAGAGCCCCTCGCGAGCGCGGGCAGCGCGGCGCGGGTGACGACCGGTAGCTCGAGCGACACCCCGGACGTGCTCCGCCTGCAACTGGATGGGGGTGATCTGGGCCCCCTTTCGCTGGTGGTCGACCGCGATCAGGGCGCCCTTCGGGTCGTGATCGGCGTCGGCAATCAGCAGGCCGCCGGAGCGCTCTCGTCGGAAGCACACCGGCTCGAAGAGGCGCTCCGAAGCGCTGGTCTGAACGTCGCGAAGGTGCGCCTGGTCGCCATGGATCAGGTCGGCACCGTTCTTGCTGATGGACGTTCGAAGCGGGAGCCCATGGCTGGGCGCCCCGGACACGACGCGACCGCCGAAGAGCGGCGCAGACGAGGCAAACGCCTGAACGTGATTGGGTGAGATGATGGTCGATGCAATCAACGGCAGCAGCGCCGCCACCACCGGCGGCATCGGGCTGACCACCGGCGCCGAGAAGGCCCTGAACCGGGACGACTTCTTGAAGCTGTTGGTGGCGCAGCTCCGAAACCAGGACCCGCTCAAGCCGCAAGACAACACCCAGTTCGTCGCAGAGCTCGCGCAGTTCTCCTCCCTCGAGCAAACGATGGGGATCAACGACCGCCTGGATCTGCTGATGACCCAGTCGCGCGGCCTCGCCAACACCGAGGTCACGGGCCTGGTCGGCAAGCAGGCGACCGTGCGCGGCTCGATGGTCACCACCGACGGCACCGGCGTCGGCGCGCCGGTGAGCTTCACCCTGAGCGGCGACAGCGAAAAGACCCTGGTCGTCGTCCGTGATCAAAACGGCCGTGAAGTCCGCACGGTCGACCTGGGCGCCAAGTCCGCTGGCATCGTTCGCTTCAACTGGGACGGCCGGGACAACGCCGGCATCGTCCAGCCTGCGGGCGCCTACCGCGTCTCGGTGGAAGCTCGCAGCGCCGCCGATGAACCGGTGCTGGTCGCCCAAGAGACGTCGGGTCTCGTGAAGGGTGTCTCCTTCGAACAAGGCTACCCGGTCCTGCACCTCGATACCGGTGTTTCAGTTCCCGTGTCTGACCTGCTTCGGGTCGATGCTCCAACCACCACAACGAACAAGTAAAAGAAAACCCCGTCAACTAGGAGAAAACCATGGTCTTGCGCGCAATGTATTCGGGCGTCTCCGGCCTACGTGCGGAGGGTGAAGCCCTCGGCGTCGTCGGTGACAACATCGCCAACGTCAACACCGTCGGCTTCAAAGGACAACGCGTCATCTTCCAGGATGTGCTGGGCCATTCGATCTTGGCCGGCACCGCTTCGGCGCTCCCCGGCTCTGGGGTGAGGGTCGGCGACATCCAGCAGATGTTTACCCAGGGCTCGCTGGCCAACACCGGCATCGCCACCGATCTGGCGCTCAACGGCGACGGCTTCTTCGTCGTCCAGGGCAGCGTCGACGGTGTGACCGGCAACTTCTACACCCGCGCCGGTCAGTTCAAGATCGACAACTCGGGCTACCTCGTGAACGCGAGCGGCCTTCAGGTGCAGGGCTACGCCGCCAACCCGGATGGCACCTTCTCCGCGTCCATCTCTTCGCTGCAGGCGCCGACCGCGGCCATCCCACCGAACGCGACCGAGAACGCCGCCATCACCGCGAACCTCGACTCCTCGAGCACGGTGCCGACGCTGGCGTGGGACGCCCAAGATCCTGCCAACACCTCGAACTTCTCGTCGACCATGACGGTCCACGACTCGCTCGGCAACGCCCACACCATGGACGTCTATTTCCGGAAGACCGCCGACAACGCCTGGGAGTGGCACGCGCTCGTCTCGGGCGACGAGACCAACCCGCCGGCGGCCGGCACCAACGTCGAAGTCGGCACTGGCACGCTGACCTTCACGACGGACGGCGCGCTGGACACGGTCGGCGGCAACACCGCGACCGTGGACTTTGCGGGGGCGACCGGCGGTCAGGTGGTCACGTTCAACTTCGGCACGCCCATCGCCGGCGGCGGAACGGGCCTCGACGGGATGACCCAGTTCGGCTCTCCCTCGAACGTCTCCAGCCAGTCGCAGGACGGCTACTCCTCCGGTGACTTCGCGGGCGTGGCCGTCGACGGCCAGGGCGTCGTCATGGGCCTGTACACCAACGGGCAGAAGCTGGCGATCGGCCAGCTCGCCGTGGCGAAGTTCCGCTCGAACGACGGCCTCGGCCGCGCGGGTCAGAACCTGTGGATCGACACGCGCGAGAGCGGTGCCGCCGCCATGGGGACCGCCGGCAGCGGCGGACGCGGAGCGATCGCCGCTGGTGCGCTCGAGAGCTCGAACGTCGATCTGGCCGAAGAGTTCGTGGGCCTCATCCAGCACCAGCGCTCTTTCTCCGCGAACTCCAAGACAATCACGACGGCGGACGAGATGCTTCAGGAGCTCATCAACATCAAGCGCTGATAGTAGATCGTCGATGTTTGGACGGGGACGAGTCGCGCAGCACCAATTCGGAGGTGTTGAATGAAACGAGAAGACGAAGATTCGTCCGAGATTGTGGTGGAGAAGAAGCCGCGACGGCGGCTCGCGGTCATCCTGGTTGCCTCGGCGCTCATCATGGGCGCCGGGGCGGCCGGAGGGCTGCTCGCACCCAAGCTGTTGAGCGCTTCGCCGGCGCCGGCGCCCGCGCAGGCCAAAGCCGCCGAAGCGGATCCCATCGCCACCGACACCTATTCGTTCGCGCCCATCGTCGTGGACGTGCGCGACGAGCAGGGGGGCGTGCACCACCTGAAGGTGGGGCTCTCCGCGGAGCTCGCGGACGGCATGAAGGAGACGGACATGAAGCCGATCGCGCCTCGAGGGCGCGAAGCGGCGATCGCCTACCTGCGCGCCCAGAGCTTCGAAGGGCTGACGGATCCCAAGCGCTTCGAAGAGATATCGAAGCTGCTCAGCGAGAAGGTCGTCGCCGCCATGGGCAAGCAGCGGGTGCGGCGCATCCTGGTGACGGATTACGTGGCGCAATGAACCGCTCCGACCCTCCCTTCGCCGCGACGGTGGCCGCGACGCATGAAGACACGCCGCAAGCGCGGCAGGCGCCGCGCCGCCGGGAGGTGTCCGCGCCACGCGCGCTGGACCTGACCGGCCGTGAGCGGCAGCTCCGCTCCGGGATGCAGGCGATGGCACTGGTCGCGCAACGCTTTGCGCGCGCCGCGCGGCGCACGCTGCCCTTTTTGGTTCGACGAAAGGCCCGGCTCTTGCCGCGCTCGGTGGCCATCGTCGACACCATGCTGCCGCCGAACGGCCACGGACCGGAGTTCGTGGTGCAGCTGGAGGCGGAGGAGACGAGCGCGTGGGGAGCGCTCATCCTCAACGCCGCGGCCCTACAGATTCTGTTGGATGGAGCCTTGGGGGGCGCCCTGGCCGGCAAGGCGACGCTCGGCGCCGAGCTCACGCTGGCGCAGCGGGCGCTGATCTCGCGCGTGGCCCGCTCCTTGGCCGAAGACTTCGCGAGCGCCGTGCGCGAAGAAGCTGGCCTGACGCTGCGGATCCTCTCCGCGCACGCCAGGAGCGCGGGGGACGCCCAGGAACAGGGGCGCGACGGCTTGCGCGTCGACTGCATGCTCGAAGGTCTTGACCCCGCGGCGACCATCAGCCTCGCCGTCAGCGCCGACGCGCTCGAGGTCGCCGTCCGTGAGCACGAAGAAGAGCAGCCGCAGACGGCCGACCCTCGCATGGCAGAGGCGCTTGGGGAGGTGCCGGTGGAGCTCGTCGCCCAGCTCGGCTCGCTGACGATGGGGCTGCGGCACGTGTTGTCCCTACAGGTAGGACAAGTGCTCCGCTTGCCGACCGCGATCGACGATCCGGTCCGGGTGCGCGTCGCCGGCCTCGTGAAGTTCACCGGGCGCCCCGTGGTCTCGCGCGGGCAGATGGCGATCGAAATCAAAGGCCGCGAGTAGCGCCGGCGATCGTCGAGCACGGCACGAAGCTTGAATAGGCAGGCTCGCATGAGCGACGCCAACCCCAAGCCCCAGCGGCCCGCCGGCGCTGACGGATCGTTGACCCCCATGCAGGCCGCGGTGGCCGAGCCCACGCCGGCGCCCGCCCTGCGCAGCATCGACAGCCTCGGCTTCGTCATGGACGTGCCGGTCGAGCTGACGGTCGAGCTCGGCCGCAAACACGCCAAAATTGGCGAAGTCTTGCGGCTCGGTCCCGGCTCCGTGCTCGAGCTCGACAAGCTGAACGGCGATCCGCTCGACATCTACGTCAACAATCGCCTCGTCGCGCGCGGCGAGGCGGTGGTCGTGGGTGAGCGGTACGGCATCCGCCTCACCGAGGTCATGGTCCTCGACGAGCCGCGTGGGGGTGTCGAATGATCCGCGGCGCCGTCGCGGCTTTGGCGATGGGCGTCAGCGCGTTGACGCCCGGTGTGCTGCTCGCCGAAGAGCCGGTCGCCGCGGAAGTGGAGATGCTCGAAGGCGAGGAGGATCCGTTCGCCGAGCCCGCCGCTGCGGATCAGGGGGCCCCGGCCGCCGCGCCGCCCGCGGTCGCGTCGGAGCCGGACGCCTCGGCGGGCGCCGCGGGATCGTGGCTGCGCCAGAGCGCTCGGTCCTCGGGTGCCACGGCGTCCGACACCGGAATGCCGCTCGGGTTGCCGGTGGCCGGGTTGCTGCTCGCCGCGCTGGGCGTGGGCGCGGTGTACCAGAAGCGACGCCGGCGCGCGGGCATCCCGGCAGAGCTCTCGCAGCTCAGGGTGGTGGCGTCCGCTCAGGTCGGGCCGAAAGCGCAGGCGGTCGTCGCCTCGATCGGCGGCAAGCTCCTGCTCCTCGGCGTCACCGAGCATTCGGTCAACTCACTCGGGTGGCTCGAAGACGGGGTGGAGCTCGAGCCGCTGCCCGCGCCGAGCCCGGCAGCGGCGTTGCCCGCGCCGGCCAAGAGCTTCAAGGACGTGTTGTTCAACGCCCTCGGCGCTCCGCGGGCCGCCAATGACGCGCCGTCGTCGTCCGCGGCCGCCCAGATCGCGGGCAAGACCACCGACGTGTTCCAGCGCAGCGCGCGCCCCGTGGACCCGTTCATCGACGTGGAGGGGCAGGCCGCCGGGCTGGTGGCACGCCTGCAGCGCCGCCCATGATGCCCGCGGCGGCCGAGGTGTTCGAAGGGCAGCAGCTGGCGCCTTCGCTGAAGATCCTGCTGGCGCTCACGCTGCTGGCGGTGCTGCCCGCGATCATCCTGACCACCACCTCGTTCGTGCGAACCGTGGTGGTGCTGTCGTTCATCCGTCAGGGCCTCGGAGCGCCGCAGACGCCGCCCAATCAGGTGATCATCGGCCTGTCGCTGTTCATCTCGCTGTTCACCATGAGCCCCGTCTGGGACCAGGTGAAGGTGGCGGCCTACGAGCCGTACCTGCGCGAAGAAATCACCGAGATGGAAGCGCTCGAACGCGCGTCGGTCCCACTCAAGCGCTTCATGCTGCGCCAGACGCGCGAAGAGGATCTGCGGCTGTTCTACTCCGCGACGAACACGCCGCTGCCAAGCCAGCCGGACGAAGTCAGCATGCGCCTGGCGATGCCGGCGTTCGCCATCTCCGAGCTCACCACCGCCTTCCAGATGGGCGTGATGATTTTGCTGCCGTTTTTGGTGGTCGACCTGGCCGTCGCCTCCCTCTTGATGAGCATGGGCATGATGATGGTGCCCCCCACGACCCTGGCGTTGCCCATCAAGCTGCTGTTGTTCGTCCTGGTCGACGGCTGGAACCTGGTGGTCGGCTCCCTGCTGCGGAGCTTCGCATGAGCACGGCTGCCGCCAACGAGCTGTTCATCGGCGCCCTGCTCGTCGCCGCGAAGGTGGCCGGCCCGATGCTGCTGGTGGCGCTCTTGGTCGGCGTGATCGTGGGCGTGCTGCAAGCCGCGACGCAGATCAACGAGGCGAGCATCAGCTTCGTGATGAAGCTCATCGCGATCGGCGCCACCGTCGTGGTGCTCGGCTCCTGGACCCTTGGCCAGCTGGTCGAGTACACCCACCGCACCATCTCCGGGATCGCTGACGTGGTGAAGTAGGCGCCGTCGCCATGTTCGAGACGCTGCTGCGCACCGAGCTCTTGATGTTCTTCCTGGCGTGCACACGCAGCGCGGGGGTGGTCATCGTCGCCCCCATGCCGTGGACCCACGCGCCCGCCCGCTTCAAGGCGGTGCTCGTGCTCATGTTTGGCCTGTTGGCGTATGGATCCACCGGCGCCCTCGGTGCGACGGCGCTCGGGGACGGGCAGCTGCTGCTCGCCACCGGGTCAGAGCTGCTCCTGGGCGTCGCGATGGGGTTCGTCGTGCGTCTCGCCATCAGCGTCGCGGAGATCGCCGCCGAGGTGGTGGCGCCGATTTGGGGCCTCGGGGTGGCCCAGATCTTCGACCCGATGACCTCGTCCAATCAGAACGCGCTCTCGGCGTTGCTCCGCAACCTGGCGGTGCTGCTGGCGGTGCTGGCGGGGGTGCACCGCGAGCTCATCGCCGCGCTGCTCTCGAGCTTCGCCGTGTTTCCCATTGGGGCGGCGGTCTCCCCGGGCCTGGCCTTGGAGCCGCTGCTGGCGATGACCGCCGGCGCGCTGTTGACGGGCGTGCGCTTCGCGCTGCCGCTGATCGCGGTCCTGTTCATGACGCAAATCGCGCTGGCGTTCGTCGCCAGGGCGGCGCCGTCGATGCAGGTGTTCAATGTGGGATTCACGGTCACCCTGATGGTCGGCGGCGCCGTGCTGATCTTGGTGCTGCCCGACATCGCGCAGGGGCTCTCCTCGGAGCTGTCGCGGGTCCTGACCCGGATCGAGGCGGTGCTGATGAGCCTGCAGCGGGGGAGCTAGCGTGAGCGACACCGATCCGAGCGACAAGACAGAAGAAGCGACCCCAGAACGGCGGCGCAAGGCGCGCGACGAAGGTCAATTCCCACGGTCGAAGGACGCTGGCGCGGTGGCGGCCTCGGCGGCGGTGCTGCTGTGTCTGCTCGGGATGGCGCCGGCGATCGTCTCGGCCATGCGGATCTTCACCCTGCATTGCTTCGGCGCGGGCGAGGTCGTCGGCCTGGATATTCGTCGGGTGGGGCACGAGCTGCTGATCACGCTGAGCGTCGTGATCCTCCCGCTCGGCGGCGCGGCGGCGCTCGCGGGCCTCGTCGCCGGCCTGGTCGAGGCGGGGTGGCACCCGAAGCCGGAGCTTGCCTTGCCGAAGTGGGAGCGCCTCGAGCCGTTCGGCAAGCTCAAGCAGCTCTTTTCGCCGCAGGCCGCCATGGCCAACACGGTGTTGTCGCTGGCGCGCGTGTTGGTGGTGGGGTGGGTCGCCTACTCCGTGCTGTCGGACGCGCTGCCGGAGCTGACGCGCCTGCTCCGGGCGGACCTGGGTGCGGGGGTACGGGAGGTGCTGAAGGTCGCGGTGCGCCTGTCGATGTGGTCCATCCTCGCGCTGACGGTTCTGGCGGCCGTCGACTACGGCTACAACTGGTTCAAGCACGAGAAGCAGATCCGCATGAGCCGCCAGGAGCTCAAGGACGAGCTGCACCAGCAGGAGGGCGACCCGAAGGTCAAGGCCCGGATGCGCGCGCGAGCTCGCGAGTTGGCGAGGCGCGGCCTCGCCAAGGAGGTCAAGAGCTCGGACGTCATCGTCACCAACCCGACGCACATCTCGGTCGCCCTGCGGTACCGGGCAAAAGAGGGCGCCCCGGTGGTGGCGGCCAAGGGGTACGACGAGGTCGCACTATACATCCGAGAGCTCGCCAAGGAGCACGGCATCCCCATCATCGAGAACAAGCCCCTCGCCCGCGCGCTCGCCAAGCACGTCAAGGCCGGCCGCACCATCCCGGTCGACATGTATGCCGCGGTGGCCGAGGTGCTGGCGATGGTCTACCGCCTGAAACAGCGCGGCATCCGGGCGTAGCCCGTGCGCACCGGCTCCGAATCGTGCGTCAAATCGGTGTCGCACTGCCGCTCCCGAGCGCCGATTCCTTGGCGCTCCCCACGCGCCCTCGAGGAGCGTCGGCGGGGCTAGATCGGAGATCGGGCACAGGAAGAGCGGACGAGCGGAAGAGGCACCGACGTCGGCGGTCCCCAATTGGAGTTTCGACCTCGAGCGTCGTGATCCCGACACCGTGGTGAACCCCGGATGCCAGGATCGCATCGGGCTCACCCGCCAAATTCCCTCAAAAATCTTCCGTCCTTCCGCACTTCCTGTGAACAAAAACAGGGGAGCTCGTCGCCATGGACTCTGCTGTGATTTCGCGCGCTCCAAAGGAGCCGGCTGGCGGCCATGCGCTGGCACGACATTGGCAAGTGGGCGACCGTGGCTACCGCTGCCGCTCCGACCCGCTCCAGCGTGATGACCGACATGGTCGTCCCGCTCGCCATCGTCGCCATCGTGCTGATGATGGTGCTGCCGCTGCCGGAGTTCATGATCGACTCCCTGCTCGCGGTCAGCCTGGCGGTCTCCATCGGCGTGTTCTTGATCGGCCTGTTCATGCAGGAGCCGCTCGAGTTCAGCGCGTTCCCCGCCGTGATCCTGGTGGCCACGCTGCTCCGGCTGTCGCTGAACGTCGCCACCACCCGGCTCATTCTCCTCAAGGGGCACGAGGGCCAGGGGGCTGCTGGCCGGGTGATCGAGACGTTCGGGAAGTTCGTGATCGAAGGCAACGTGGTCGTTGGCCTCGTCGTCTTCTTGATCTTGGTGGTCATCAACTTCGTCGTCATCACCAAGGGCGCCGGGCGCGTCGCAGAGGTCGCGGCCCGGTTTGCCCTGGACGGCATGCCCGGCAAGCAGATGGCCATCGACGCCGACATGAACTCCGGCACGATCAGCGCCGACGTCGCCCGCGAGCGGCGGAAAGCCGTCGAGCGGGAGGCGGATTTTTTCGGCTCGATGGACGGCGCCAGCAAGTTCGTCAAAGGCGACGCGATCGCCGGCTTGTTGATCACGGCCATCAACCTGGTGGGCGGGCTGCTGCTCGGCCTGTCCAACGGCCTCTCGCTGGCGGAGGCGGCAGAGACCTTCTCGATTTTGTCCGTGGGCGACGCGCTGGTCTCCCAGATGCCGGCGCTCCTCATCTCGACGGCCGCGGGCGTGGTCGTGACCCGCTCGGCCACCGGCGATCAGCTCGGCCGCGCCCTGCGGGAGCAGCTGCTCGGTAGTCAGCGGGCCGTCGCCGCGACCGCCGGGGTGTTGACGCTCATGGCGCTCATGCCCGGCATGCCAGCGGTGCCCTTCTTGGCGTTGGCAGGCGGCCTGGCCTACGTCGCGAGGAGAAAGGTCGTCCCCGTCCCGTCAGACGCCGAGCCCGACGACGAGCAGGCGCAGCAACCGAAGCTCGGATCCGGCGAAGACGTCGACGGCGCGCTGGCCCTCGACGTGATGGCGCTCGAGGTCGGCTACGAGCTGGTCCACGCCGTCGACCCGCAGATGGGGGGCACGCTGGTCGAGCGCATCGCCGCCCTCCGCCGCCAGATCGCCCTCGATCTCGGCATCGTCATCCCGCCGGTGCACATCCGCGACAATCTGCAGCTTTCGCCGGGCGCCTACCGCTTCATGATGCTCGGCACCGAAATCGCCTCGGGCACGACGCGCGCCGGGCGGCTCCTGGCCCTCGACGCCTCTGGCTCCGCGCCCCCGATCGACGGGGAGAGCACCACCGACCCCGCCTTCGGCACCCCCGCCCGCTGGATCGTTCAGCGCGACCGGGAGCTGGCCGAGGCGCTGGGCTACACGGTCGTCGACCACGCCACCGTCGTCGCGACCCACTTGTCGGAGGTCGTCCGCGCCAATTCCCACAACATCCTCGGTCGCGCGGAGCTCGCGCACCTGTTCGAGGTGTTCTCGAAGACCACCCCCAAGCTGGTCGATGATCTGGTCCCGAATTTGCTCTCGTTCGGTGAGATGCTGAAGGTTTTGCGCAACTTGCTGCGGGAGGGCATCTCGATCCGTGACCTCCGGACCATCATCGAGAGCTTGATCGAGCTCGCGCCGGCCGTGCGCGACGGGGAGCAGCTGACAGAGATGGTGCGCCAGCGGCTGTCGCGCCAGATCACCGCCGCCTTCACCGGTTCGGACGGCGTCGTGGCGGCGCTGGTGCTCGATCCCGCCGTCGAGGACATGTTCCGGCGGTCGCTCCGGGAAATCGCGTCCGGTCGCGGCGGCGCGCTCGACCCCGAGCAAGCGCAGCGGCTCGGCCTCGCGCTGGAAGCCGCCGTCCAGCGCATGCAGGCGAGCGGGCGGACGCCCTGCGCCATCACCAGCCCCGACATTCGGCGCTACCTGCGCGCGTTCGCCGAGCGGCGTTGCGCCAACTTGTCGGTTTTGTCTTTCAGGGAGCTCGAGCCGAACGCGGCGATCCGGCCGTTCGAGTCGGTGGGCTTCGAATCCGGTGCCGCCGCCGGCTGACCCGCGAGGAGGATGACCCGTGCAACACCAGACGTTTCGAGGAGCAGACATGAAGGAGGCGCTGAACGCGGTTCGATCCGCGCTCGGGCCGGAGGCGATGATCGAGAGGACGCGGCACGTCTCGCCGGCGAAGGGCGGGGGGCTCGGGACGGGCTTCGTCGAGATCATCGCCTCGGCGCCGACCAGCTCCCCTTGGGGCTTCTCCGGCAGCGGCAGCGAGCGCGCCGCGGCGGCGCGCGCTCCGCGCACGGCCGCTGCGACACGCGCCCTGCCTCCCTCGGGCTCCGGCCTGAGCCACCAAGACGTCGAGCGCGAGCTCGCCAACCTACGCACCATGCTGGAGGAGCTGAGCGCGTCTCGGACACCTCGAGAACAAGCCGCCACCATGCTGATCGCCGCCGGCTTCGCGGGCCCGATCTTGCGTGAGCTCGGCACCGGGGCCACGAAGCCGGCGCGCAAGGGCCGCGAGGCACTGCGGGCCTGGCTGAAAGAGCGGCTCAAGGCCAAGCTCAGTGTGCTGCCGGGCCTCGCCAACCAGGGACGGCAAATCGTCACCTGCATCGGTCCGACGGGCGCGGGCAAGACCACCACGCTCGCCAAGCTCGCGGCTCGGGCACGCCTCGACCACGGCCGCAGCGTCGCGGTCATCACGCTCGACACCTTCCGGGTCGGGGCCGTGGAGCAGTGGCAACGCTATGCCGCGCTGCTCGGCATCCCGCTCGGCGTCGCGCGCAACGCCCGTGAGCTCGCGGAGCTCTCGGCCGGATCGCGGGCGGATCTTCTGCTCGTCGACACCCCCGGAAGGCACGCCGGCGAGTCGCAGCACGTCTGGCGGTGGCCGGGCATGGTCGACGCGGCGTCTCGAGAGCGGCACGTGCTGTTGACCATCCCCGCCTGGCTGCGGGCAGAGGACGCGGAGAACGTGCTCAGCCTCTACGAGCCCGCGGCGCCGAGCGGCATCGTGCTGACGAAGCTCGACGAGACCCAGCGGATCGGCGGCGCGGTGCAGGCCGCGCTCAAGGGCCAGCTCCCCGTGGTCTACGAGTGCGATGGCCCGCGCGTCCCGGAGGACGTGCGGGGAGCAGCCGCGGACTCCATCCTCGGTGCCCTGCTCGGCGGCGACTCGTGAAAGGTTCCTACCCAGGCGCGATGCTCGTGGCGACCTCGAACGACCAACGACTCCATCAGGCGGCGGAGCAACAAGTCTACGAGCGCTACATGCCGCTCGTCCGGCGCATCGCGATGAAGGCGCTCCGCACCTTGCCCGCGTCGGTGACGCTCGATGATCTCTTGAGCGTCGGCTGGATGGGCCTCGCCGAGGCGCTGAGCCGCCGCACGCCGCAAATGGACGAGGAGCAGTTCGAGGCCTACGCCTCGCACCGGGTACGGGGTGCGATCCTGGACTACTTGCGCATGCTCGACCCGCTCTCGCGCAAGCTGCGGGGCGCCTCCCGGCGGATCACCGAAGCCACCGCGCGGCTGACCGCCCGCTTCGGACGGGCCCCGGAAGAAGAGGAGCTCGCCGCGGAGCTGGGCCTGAAGGTGCCGGAGTACCACCAGCTGCTCTCCGACATCAGCGACGCGGGGTTCGCCCGACTCGAGCTGACGGAGCTCGTCGACCTGCCCTTCGACACCCCGTCGCCGGAGCTGATGGCCGCGCGTCACCAGATGATGGATCTGGTCAGCCGCGCCATCCAAAATCTTCCGGAGCGCCTGCAGCTGGTGCTCGGCTTGTACTACCAGGAGGACTGCAGCTTTCGGGAAATCGGGGAGGTCCTGGGGGTGACGGAGTCGCGGGCCTGCCAGCTCCACAGCGAGGCCGTGCACCGCATCCGCGCCGAGCTCGAACCCCCACGCCGCTACGCCGCCAACGACGGCCGCTGAGCGGGCGCACCCCACTGGCGTTGGATCGTTCGGCTGACCAGCACTCGGGCGTCACTGGCTTGAGCGCGCAGCCCGCTACGATTCGCCGAGCGTCCCCCGACGGGAGCGAGTAGGATCCCGCATGCGCATTGCTTGGATCGCTGCCACGCTGTTGCTCACGGGTTGTCCCGAGCGGATCGACGACGAGCAGCCAGAATCGAAGCCGGCTGAGTGCGCGAAGGTCGGCCAGCGCTGTGAGTTTGCCCCGGGCAAGCTAGGTAGCTGTGTCGCCCGGGACGACTGCCGCGGCACGAACTGCTTCGTCTGCCAGTCACAGCACTAGCGGCATCACCTCACCCCGCAGAGAGCGGCGTCCTCGCTTGCGGCCTGTTTCGCCAGGTCGTTTCGACGCCGGACGGCCGGCGTGCGCTTCTGCCATGGTCAGCAACCCATTGGACGCCGAGGCCTTGCGCAGACGGGCCCGGGCGGTACGCCCCCAAGCCCGAGGAGCTCATCATACGTTGGCCGTTCTCGCTCCGCAAACGACCCGTCCGCAAGCAGCTGCATCAGCGGTAACCGTTCAGCCCTCGGCGCCGAGAGCCGAGGGAGCGGTTCAGGGAGCGGTGTAAGTGATCCACTTTGCTCCATAAATTTGAAAGTTCTTTCCATCCGCCGGCAGATCGATCATGGCCTAGCTCG
>JAEZYZ010000060.1 GCA_023418705.1 Pseudomonadota bacterium
CTTGAAGTGAGCCCCAAAAACGAAGCCGAAAGGGAAAAGAAAATGTTGCAGGTGCAGGAGCTGGGACCGGAAGCCATTCGCGAACTGAAACCCCTGGTGGTCCGGATCAAGACCTTCGATCGCGACCTGGCGAACCAGCTCGTGCGCGCGGCGTCGAGCGTGGTGCTGAACATCGCCGAAGGCCACGGGAACCGCGCCGGCAACCGCCGCCTTCGCTACGAGTCCGCGCAAGGCTCCGCAAACGAGGTGCGCGCGGCCCTGGCCGTCGCGATCGCGTGGGGGTACGTCGCGGAGCAGGACGCCGCGACGGCGGAGCGGTTGCTGGATCGCGTGGTGGCGATGTTGTGGAAGTTGGCGCGGCCGCAGCGGTGACGCGGGCGCCCAGCAAAGCCGGCTGGCGTTCAGACCATCTGGCCCAACGGCGACATCGCGGAGCTCGTGGTACTGGCAAACAAGGTGGATCCGATGCATGATCTTCATTGGTGACACGGCAAATCACGATAGAGGTCGGGGATGACATCCTTGCGGGGCTGGGGCTGTCACCGCAGGAATTCTCGAAAGAGGCGCGCCTGCTCCTGGCGGCCAAGCTCTACGAGCTGGGGAGGCTCTCCTCCGGCAAGGCGGCGAGCCTCTGCGGCCGCCGGCGCGTCGAGTTCTTGATGGAGCTACCGCGACTCGGCGTCCCAGTCAGCAACCTTCGGGCGGAGGACGCGGAAGACGAGCTTCGGTTCGCGGCGGATGACTGATCGCATTGTCATCAATACCGGTCCGCTGATCGCCATCGCGAAGGCCCAGCTAGCGGAGGTGATTGGGGAGCTCCCATACCACTTCGTTTGCCCGCCCGCGGTAAGAGCCGAGCTCGACGAAGGTGCCGCCCAGGGACATGTGGAGATCCGAGCGGCATGGCTCGCGATTGTTCCTCTGCGAAACGCCGCCAGTCCGGTCTCGCTAGCGGTCCTCGATGCGGGAGAAGCAGCCGTCATCCAGCTCGCTCTCGACGAGGGGATTGGTACCGTGTGCATCGACGAGCGCGCCGGGAGACGTTTGGCAGCAGCCGTTGGGCTAACCGTAGTGGGGACGCTCGGGCTGATTCTACGGGCCAAACGCGAGGGGCTACTGCCGTCTGTGCGGCCAGTGCTCGACCGCCTGCAAGCTGTCGGTATTTGGTACGATGGTGAGCTCATCGCTCAGGTTTTGAGAGCGGCCAACGAGCAATGACGCAGGCGCCCTGCAGTCGCACCCCCGGAGGACGCCGGGCCGATCGGCGCGGGAGCCTGCTCGACGGAGTGCTGCCGGGGAACCACGGAGGCTACGCGTGAACAAGATGCAAATCGATACGACGACCGACGAAAGCAGATCGCTGCGCATCCAAATCCCCGGGCGACCGGATCGCTACCACGTTCACGTCACGATCGAGTGGCAGACGTCCGACCAGCGCCAATCCCAGTGGCCTCCCGGATGGGTTGAGTCGACCGCCGGAGCTATCCGCGACCCCAGCTTCGCACGCCAGCCACAAGGCGAGTACGAGCCGCGCTAGGGACGCCGGCCAGGCTTTGCAGGCGGAGACATTCCGCCTTGGGGAGGATGACGTACTCGGTTTTGCCGAGCCCGCGACCGGGGCCGGAAACCGGAAACCGGAAACCGGAAACCGGAAACCGGAACCGGATACCGGAACTGGAACCGGACGCGGACACCGGCCCCGGACGCGGACACCGGCCCCGGACGCGGACGCCGGCCCCGGGCGCTGTCACGGCGTCGGATACGGCAAGCTCTGCGACGGCTTCTTGCAGGCGCGCGCCAGCCCTTCGGGCTGGCACTGGCGCCTGCAGCGCTCCGGACGCTTGGGCGACGGCTTGGGGCGGCGCTGCTCTTTCGGCTTCGTTTTTGGGGCTCCTGCAGTGAGCCCCAAAAAGGCGCAGGAGCTGGGACTGGAAACCCCTGGTGGTCCGGATCAAGACCTTCGATCGCGACCTGGCGAACCAGCTCGTGCGCGCGGCGTCGAGCGTGGTGTTGAACATCGCCGAAGGCCACGGGAACCACGCCGGCAACCGCCGCCTTCGCTACGAATCCGCGCAAGGCTCCGCAAACGAGGTGCGCGCGGCCCTGGCCGTCGCGATCGCGTGGGGGTACGTCGCGAAGCAGGACGCGGCGGCGGCGGCTCGGCTGCTGGATCGCGTGGTGGCGATGTTGTGGAAGTTGGCGCGGCCGCAGCGGTGACGCGGGCGCCCAGCAAAGCCGGCTGGCGTTCAGCCCAACGGCGCCATTGCCAAGCTCGGGGCACTGGCAAACAAGCGATGGCGGCGCTCGTCCCCGCTGGTTCGGACTGGCCTTCCCCAAGAGCTCGCTCAGGCGGCGCTCTTCCTAGCCTCGAGACCAATCTTGCGGTGCACGAAGGCAAGGAACATGGTTGCGTCTGGCCCTTCAGCGATGCCGGTGCGCTCCTGTACGCCCCGGAGCTCGACCGTCAACCCTACGCGATCGCGCGAGCTCCGCGGAATGACGCTCATCAGTGTTCCGCAGACGGTCAGTTCCCCGGAGAAACGCGGGTCGCCCAGCGCTCGGACACGGTTTGACACACTGATTATCTGCCCAGATTCAGATCGTCGCGCCGGCTGCGGTAGTCTCGAAGGCTTGTAGACCTCTGGCTTTTGCCAGGAACCGAGATTTCAGGTTGGGGTGACCGACATGCAGCAGATCTATCTGGACGGCGCGGAATTTCACCAAGCGCTGGCGGCGGCGGCACGCGATGCGGCGTCGATCTTCGTGGGCGCTCGGGGTAGCGAGGGCGCTGGGCTCTGGCCGAGCTTGGTGGGGCATGCCGACAAGCTTCAGGTCTGCCTTGGCGGCGAGGCGGGACCGACACTGCTGCGAGCGCTGGCTAGCTTGCCGAACCTGAAGCACGCGCCCGCGCCGACCGGCGCGCTGCACGCTGATGTCGTGGTGTGCGATTCGCCCTCGAAGTGCCAGGCGTTCCTGGGATACGGCGCGCTCGCGGCGGTCGAAGGGGATCCGTGCCTGGTGGTCGGCCTCACTTTGGAGCCGAGCAGCCCTTCCACCGAGAGGCTGCGCCGCCTCATGCAGATCTGGACCGCGTCCACCACCGTGGTGACGGCCGAAGAACTCGGGCGCCTTCTTGCAGGCGCGCCGCGCGGTCTCCCGCTGGCCCAGCTCACGAGCGCGCGAAAGCTCGAGCGGGTCCTCGACCCGGAGCTCCGACTGAAGTGGCTCACGGAGTTTCGTGATTCGGTGGCCACGGGCTCTGAATCGGCGGTCGTGCTCCTTGGTGATGAGAAGCTAGAGCTGCCGGTGCAGCGGTCTTTGGGTCCTGGTTGGTGGCTGGCGGTCGAGCACCTGGAAGACCGGTTTCGCTTTCTGCTCGGTCCGGTGGACGCTTCCGCGGACGAGCTGCGCACCGAGGTGGAGTTCAGCGTGCCGCTCGATCCGAATGACCACCGCTATGCCGGCATGCTCGCACGAGATGCGTCGACCGGCGCGGGAGTGCTGGCCCATCGCGGAGTGCTTCGCGCTCGCCCGCGCTCCATCAACGAACAATTCTGGAAGAACACACGCTGCCAGAAGCTCGAGGTCTGGGACCCCGAGGCAGAAGAAGAGCTCCGCGTGGCCCTGGTCACGGCGCTCGACCTGCCCGGCCGCGCGGAAGCGCTCGTTGCGTTTGCGCTGGAGGTGCAGCGGGTGCGGCAAATGTTCGAGCACCTCGAGAGTGAGGAGCGCGACGATCGGCCGAGCGTCTCAGAGTTCACGGAGCAGGGAGAGGAAGCGCAAGTCGGACTGGTCTGGGATGCGCTGATTGGGTCGGGCCCGCTGGAGCTAGAGGACGCCGTGCGTACCGCCAGCCGGAGCCTCCGCGAACAGGGGTACGTCAGCTACCAGCGCCTGCGCCGGGGCGGGGCCGTGTTTACCGCGATCGAAGGGGCCATCGGGCGTGGGATCCGCGCGGGGCGGTTCGATCGACCCCGCCGCCTACACGTCCGCGCGATCCTTCCAGAGGCGGACCGGTTCCCGCGCGAGTACTGGCGCGATTGCCTCCTGAACGCGCTTCCAGCAGAGCCGATCGATCGTGAGTCGGCGATGCGGGCAGCGGCAGACTACGCCGTCGACTACTATGGTTTGCAGCACCAGCGGCTTCGCCGAGGTGGCCGCGTCGAACGCGGCATCAAGAGCGCGATCAACAGCGCGATCCGGCAGGGCTTCGTTCGGCGGATCGGGGCTGGCACCATCCAGCTCCTGCCCCCCACCGAGCAATTGGTGGACGTCGCTCAGGACAGCGGTGTCGCTACTGAGCAATCCGTTGAGGAACCTGTCTCGGAAACCGCAGCCCCAACCACCGTCGAAGCGCCGGAAACCGCAGCCTCAACCACCGTCGAAGCGCCGAGCTCCGAACCGGGCGCGGCGGATGGTCAAGCGACAGCGTCGCCGGACGTTCATGAACCGGCGCCGCCCGAGCCGAGCCCCTCAGAGCAGGCGAGCGACCAGCCTGCCCTCCACAGGCCCCTCACGAGCCTGGACTTGCCGACGCGCACCTTCAACTGGGCTGAGCAGGTGGGGGTTCACACGATCGGTGAGCTGTTGGCGTGGCACCCCGACGTGTTCGCGGCACAGCGCAACATCGGCCGGCGCTCGGTCAGGGAAACCCGGGCCGCTCTCGAGCAAGCCGTCGGGCAGGAGTGGGAGGACGCTTGGCGAGCGCTCGAGGGCCCCAAACAAACCCCCGCCGATGCGCCGCCGGAGTCGACCGAGGCACCGGCCTCGGCGTCGGGCGTTTCGGCATGGGATCGTGCGCTGAGCAGTGTCCCCGAAGCGTTCTGGTCAACGCCGCTGATCGAGATTGAGCTTCCAAGCCGGATGCGCGCGTATTGCGAGCAACATGACCTCACGACCATCGAGCAGCTTCTCGCCCAACCGGGCAGCACGCTGACCGGCGCCCCAAACCTGGGTCGCACCTCGCTAAAAACGACCCTCGCAGCGGTCGCCGATTTCATCGACCAGGCGCAACGGAGACCCGAGGACAGCTCGTTCATGGACGGCTGGAGGCGCCGGCTACAGGCGCTGGAACCCATGCTGCGCCTGATCGTCTCTCGCCGGGCGGGTGTGATGGGCGAGCCGGAGACGCTCGAGTCGCTCGGCGAGATGCTCGGCGTGACGCGCGAGCGCGTGCGCCAGCTCGAAGCGCGCGCGGTGGAGTCCCTCGGACGGCAGCGGCGCTGGCTGTCCGAGGTGCGCACTCGCTTGGATGCAGCCCTCGCCGGCTCTCGCAGCCTGCCGCTGGATCTCTTGGAGGAAGACCCGTGGTGGCGCGGGATGCGCGACCACCTCGCGACGGTGCGCTACCTGTTCTCGCGCGTCCTGGATGGGCAGTATCACGTCGTCGAGATCAACGGCGAGCCGTGCGTCGCGTCGTTCGACCAGACCACGCTGGAGGGGGTTCGCTCCCGGCTACACGCGCAGGTCCGGGAGCTCGCGTTCCCCGTACGTCTCGAAGCGGTGCACGAGCTCATCGGCAGCGCCACGAAGGAGCTTGGCGGCCCGGTGCGCGAGCTCCTCACCGAGGAGATCGAAGAGCAGTTCGTCTTTGACCCCGCCGACCGCTACAACGTGCTCGGGTCGGATCGCAACCGCACGCAGGAGGTCCTCGCCTTTTTGCGCGGCGCCCCCGAGCCCGTGCGCGTCGCCGAGATCGAAGAGCGCTTTGGGCGCGGCCACCTGCCTGACGGTGTGCTGTTCTTCAAGCGCGGCCTGGTCGGCCTGAGACAGCACTTCCCTGATTTCGAGGCCTGGCAGGCACGCCTCGTGCCACGCTGCATCGAAATCATGAAGGAGGGGCCGCCCGGCAGGCAGTGGCTCGTCCCCGAGCTGTGGGAGGCCGTCGGCGAATCCGTCGAGCTGCCTGACTGGCTGAAACATTGGCCGCTGGCCAGCCTGCTGCGCGAGAGCGATCAGGTGCGCTACCTCGGCCGTCTCCGCGTCAGCCTCCTCGACGAGGGCGCCGGCGCCGAGCGCATCCAGGTCGCCGATCACCTCTACGACCTTCTTCAGGAGGCCGGGCGTCCCCTGCCCCTCGACGAGCTGCGCGCCCTTGCCACGCGGGCCACCGATATCGCAGAAGGCACGCTGAGGATGACCCTCCTTTACAGCCCCTTCGTGAAGCTCGACGGGGACTCGCACGGCCTGCTCGAGCGTGATGTCCCGGGCGGCGCCGCCTCGATCGCCGAGGCCGCAGATGCCGTCGTCGAGCGCCTCGAGCAATCCCAAAAGGGGCTGACCGCGTTTCAAGCCGAGCAGCTCGTCCTGCAGCTCTCGACGCTGCACGCCGGCTGGTCCCCCCAGCTGGTCGCATCGGTGCTCCGGAACGAACCGCGCCTGCATGTCACGCGAGCGGGCGGCATCGGCCTCAGCGACTGGGACGACGTGCGCGCCCCCACCCGCGCCGGCCTGTTGCGCCGCCTGGTCGACGAGCGCGGCTCGATCAGCGTGGCCCATCTGAACGAGGAGCTCACCGCGCTCTTCAGCAAGCCGCTCGCCGGACCGGCCCTGCTCTCCGAGTGTGCCAAGCTCGGCCTGCACGTCGAAAACGATCGAATCCGCCCGAAGAGCAGCGACTCCGCGCCGCCCCCGTCGCGCGCTCTGTCCGAGAGCGTCGTCGGCATCCCCGCCGAAGCCAAGCAGCTCTTCGAGGAGCTCTTGAACGAGCCCGAGCTCCCCGTCGAGCGCCTCCAGCGCGAAATCACCGAGCACGTCGAAGACTTCGAGCGCGAGTTCCAGGTCAACGAGTTCGCCGACATCAACCTGGCAAAGCAGCTCGCCGAGCAGTGCCTGGCCTGGCTATCCCGCTGGCCCGAGTGGTCCCCGGAGAAGCGCCGGGTGGCCCAAGCCGGCGTACGCTACTTCGTGATCCCGGAGGACGGCGAGGACGACTTCGGCATCGGTGGGCTGAGCGATGACCAGCAGGTCCTGCGAGCGGTGGGGGAGCGGTTGGGGTCGTGATCGCCGCGGCAGCGAGGGCCATGATGGGGAGCGTTGACACAGGCAACCAGCAAGGAAAGGCTGCGCATATGAGGGTTCTTGTCCCTTGGATCAGCGGAATGCTCGCCCTGTCGTGCGCGCGCTCGGCCTTGATGCGCAAGGCCGAGCCAGGCCTCCCCGATGCACCCCGTGGGCGCTACCCTGCGGTCGCGTTCTATCGACCGGCGGATTGTGCTGGCCCCCGCTACGTCGCCATCGGACACGCGAAGCAGGGGGTTTTGGGCGAGCTTCGAAGAGGTAGCTACTTCGTACAGAACGTCCCGGCGGGTGAGCACGTTTTCTGGTCCTTCGGCGAGCGCCCGGGTGATGGCGCGGCCATCCGCAGTCGGCTCCCAGCAGGCAAAATCGGTGTGGTGGAGGTCTGTCCGACACCTGGAGGCCGGGTTCGCATGACCACCGCCTACCCACACACTGATCATTGGAATCAAGTGATTCGTGGCCTCGGCGCCGCTGAGCGCCTGACCGCGGAGCTCGACCACGGGAGGGATCAGTTCGCCCGCCGCCATCCGGACTACGGCGCCGACCGAATGGCGATTTGGTCGAGCCAGGCGCTGGGCGCCTACGCCCCGGAGCTCGAGACTGACCACCTCCTCACCGAGGAGCACGGGGTGGATGGGTTGCAGGCGAGCCCCGCGCCGTCGACTCCGGTCGAGTTGCTCGCTCCCGATCCGCGCCTCGCAACCATTGTCTTCGTGCGCCCGGAGGCGACCGGGACTCGGCGCCCCATCGACGTCTACAGTGGAAGCGGCAACTACATCGTGAGCCTGAAGCGCCGAACGTACTCGGTGGCTCGGGTTCGCCCCGGGAAACACGTATTCTGGAGCGTTGCGGACGGCGTCGCCGCCCTGCGGGCGGACCTCGCTCCCGGTCGGTTCTACTTCGTGAAGGTCGCGGAGAACGACGCTGGCCTGCCTGACCTGCTCGCCATCGACGCGAACGGTGCTGGGGGCTCAGAAGCAGCGCTATGGCTTCGAGAAACTCAGCAGACAAGCCCGAGCTGGGAAGACGGACGCGAACGCCACGCCGAGCTGCGCCATGCCCACCTGGAAGCGGAGCTCGAAGCGCAACGGCTCCTGAGCTCGTACTCCACGGCAGCCTTGTCCGCTCGATCCCTGGAGCCCTCCAAGGGCAGCCCCCAGATCCCGAACCTACCGGCCGCCACGATCGCGACGGCGCAGGCGAAACCTCAGGCCGAGCCGCCGTCGCGTGCGCCCGCCAAGAAAGAAGGCGACCCGGCGGCGCCGACCAATGTGTTCATCATCAATCTCCCCGATCGAGATCCCCGGCTCGTCCCCATCGGGTCCGGCACGTGCTTTGCCATCAGCCCGAGCGGCGACATCATGACCGCAGCCCACGTCTTGGAACGGGCCTCCCAGTACCAGGTCTACTTCGAGGAGCGAGAGCCCATGGTGGCGCGCCTCAAGTCCAGCTCTGCGGCGACCGACGTGGCACACCTGAAGGTCGACGAACCCACGCCGGACTTTTTGCCGCTCGTCCCGAGCGCGACCGTCTCCCCTGGGGACAAGGTGAGCACCGTTGGCTTTCCAAAGCCAGACGTCATGGGAGCCGAACCGAAGTATGCAGACGGGGTGATCAGCGCCATGTCCGGGTTTGAAGGGGATGCAAACCAACTGCAGGTGCAGCTACCGCTTCACAGTGGCAGTTCCGGCGGACCGCTGGTCACGACCCGGGGCGAGGTGGTTGGGGTGCTCGTCGCGTACCTTGTGCGAGGACAACTCGTCAGCTATGCAACAAAGAGCGACTCTGCCATCGCGCTTTTGTCGGAGACTCCCAAGAAGAGGAAGCTCACAGGCAAGCTCCCAAGTTGGGTTCGAAAGGCAACCTGTCGCATTCGAACGTTCCGCTACGAAGACTAAGGCGATCGCACCCCAAGCACGCGGACACGGACGCTGGCCCCGCGCGCCCTAACCAGACGCGACCATCGGAGGCTCCGGCGTCGGCGCTGTGTCAACGAGGTGCGTCGCGTTCGGCGAAATTGGACGAAACGTCTCCGCTCCGTATCCGCTCACCGCCTGCCCGGCACGAGCTTTGAGCGAGCAGAGCAGCCGATGGTGCCTCGGAGCCGGCGGCAGGTTGATCCGCTCGACGCGCACGAGCAGCTCAGGGTCCTCCTTCAGGAGCAGGTGAACATCCTTGGCGAGGTAATCCGGAAGAAACCCCACGACTTCTTGCTTCGCGGTGCGAAGCGCGATCGCCTCCGGGTTCACCGGGTTCTGCACATCGAGCATGCAGAAGAGCCTCTCGCCGACTTCGAGCCGGACGATGTGCTCCTCCGCACCGGGCACGTACTGGACGCCGCGCACGAGGAACCGGGTTCCAACCTGGCCCGTCTCAGCGTCGCGCACCAGATCGGGGAAGACCTCGATCTTGTCCGTCGCCCGACCGCCGCCGCTGATGGCGAGGATCGTCACTGGATCCGCAGTCGCCGGATCGAGCGCGAGCGTCTCCACGTACTCGCCATAGTCCGGCCTGGACGGCGACAAGACGCGGTTTTTGAAAAACGGCGGCAGCTCGCTCGAGCGATACACCTCCCCGAGGTCAGGGAACGCCAGAAACGGGACGAAGCCGACCGCGGCCGCGTCGATGGCGCCCTGAATGTACGCAAACTCGTAGCCGTCGAACGGCTGGCTGATCCGCAAGAGTCTCCCCACCGCGAAGATGCGGTGGCTTCCCGGGTCGCGCCAGGCGACGAACAGGGCCGGAGGTGCGGTGGGCATGACGCTATCGTAGCAGCGACCTGCCGAATCCGGAGCTTCAGGTATGGACGCTAGTTCCTGGGACTTGCTCAGACCGCCGGCATCTGATCCCACGTCCGCCCTTCCAGCAATCGTCCGGTCTTCTTCTTGTTCTTACCTCCCCACTGCTTGAAGAAGAACGGCACGCTCGCGCGCCGGCACTGATCGCGCAGGTCGGTGACCCACGCGGGATCGATGGGGCGCGCCTTGGGACCGGATTCCCCGCCAACTATCACCCAATCGATGCCCCGGAGATCAAGATCGACCAGCGGACCCAAGAGCGGCTCCAGCGAAAGGAACTTGATGCGCGCCTCGGTGCGGCGGAGCTCGTCAATGCGATGGCGGTACTTGTCGTTCTCGACGCTGACGCCCATCCAGATGTTTTCCGTCCAGCGCAACTCGCCACCGACGGCGGCAAGTCGCTCAGCGCGCTTGGTCAGAACCTGAAACCGGTGCCAATGCGCCCGCGCCATGACCTCGAATACGCTGCGAACGTAGGCGACAGGCACGTCATCGTGAAAAAGGTCGCTCATCGAGTTCACGAAGATCGTCTGAGGCTTTTTCCAGCGAAGCGGAAGCTCGAGCATATGCGGCTGCAACGTCAAGGCGAAGCCATTGGCGTAGTTGGCCTGCCCCATCGCTTGCAGCCGCTCCGCCATGCGCTCCGCGTAGCAATGCTTGCAGCCCGGACTGATCTTGGTGCAACCGGTCACCGGGTTCCAGGTAGACTCGGTCCACTCGATGCCTGAGCCATGAGCCATCAGCGCACGTCTCCGAGGATGTGTTCGGCGATCCGCAATGCGATGTCCCTGCCTCGCTCGTTGGCGACGGCAAAGCACAGCAGGTAGAGGGGATTGTTCGACGAGTTCCTCAGAACTCCCGGTTCGTCCGCGACCCCGGCAAAAATGCTCTTCAATCGCTGGTTGAAGTAGCGGCCGATCGTTTCCATTGTAGCCTTGACGACGCGCTCCTGGTCGCTGCCGAACAAGGTCGGCGTAGCCTCGACCTTGTAAAACTCGTCATACCAGTCTTCCGTGCCGAGCAACAGGTTCAGCCGCTGCCGCCAGCCCTCCGGAATGTCGCCAGACTTCGTGAGGAGACGGTTGACACCCATACCAAGGGGAAACAACAACCACAGGTCGATGGCCCTCGTGGCCGCGATTGCTTCAATCGTCTCCCACTCGACCTGCATGCCGTACGGATCAAGAAACAGCACGGCTCTATCGGAGCTCCACGGTTCGCAGCCGCAGAGGGCTTGAATCCTTTCGTTTGCGTCGCCCTGTTGGATCTCCATCCGACTGGCGCGGTGGGGAAACTCCGCCTTCAACTTTTCGAGATGTGCGCAGTGCGCGGGGTTGCTATCGATGAACACGTAGCGATCGAACGGCGGCTCGGTCTTGAGCGCCAGCCTCGCCGAACCATCGAGTAGTTCCTGAGGCTCCTTCTCCGCGAGATCCGGAAACAACAGGGTCTGTGATTCGGGCGTGTCCGCCGCTCTCCGCGCATCGCGGTAGCCCGTTCCCGCGAATGCGTCGACGAAGCCCTTGCGAAAGGTCTGTCTGCTCAGCGCGGTGGCGTACGCTTCTAAGTAGCGCGCGAGCACGTCCAACTTGCGGCTCGTCCAGCTCCCCCCGAACCGATGCGCGCGATCTCCTCCAGACTTGCGGCGTCCCCTCATCGCGAGCCACTGTACTTGCGTTCAGTTATATTGCAAGGCCAATCTGCTGCGTTCCTGGGCCGCCGGAGAGGTTCTGTCGAAGGCAAGATCAGAGCCCCCCCTACGCGGCTAGCGGGTTACCCTCGGGTGTTTCCATGCCTCGCCCCCGCCTGCGCCGTCGCGCGCGCGACCATCAGCCCACTCTGCAGGCCACGTACGCGCCCGGTGCGCGGGTGGAGGTGCGGGGGGAGGAGTGGATGGTGCGGCGCGCGGAGCCGACGTCCACGAGCCACACGGCGGTGCACGTCACCGGGCTGTCGGAGCTGGTCCGGAACAAGACCGCGATCTTCCTGACGGATCTGGACGAAGTACGGGTGCTCAAGCCGGAGGACACGGCGTTCGTGGCGGATCCGTCGCCGCAGTACCGGCGCACGAAGCTCTATCTGGAGAGCTTGCTCAGGCAGTCGCCACCGACCGACGATCGGCTGTACGTCGGGCACCGGGGGGCGATGAACGCGGCGCCGTACCAGCTCGTGCCCGCGGCGAAGGCGCTGTCGCAACCGCGGCCGCGCATCTTGATCGCGGATGCCGTAGGTCTCGGCAAAACCGTCGAGGTGGGTATCTTGCTCTCGGAGTTGATCCGGCGCGGCCGGGGACGCCGCATTCTGGTCGTCGCTCTCAAGAGCGTGCTCGAGCAGTTTCAGCAGGAGCTGTGGGCGCGCTTCACGATCCCGCTGGTGCGGCTGGATTCGGTCGGTCTGCAGCGGGTGCAGCGCAAGATCCCGGCGAACCACAACCCATTTTACTACTTCGACCGGGCCATCATCTCGATCGACACGCTCAAGAAGGACGAGAAGTACCGGCGCTTTCTCGAGGCTTGCCACTGGGACGCCATCGTCATCGATGAGTGCCAGCACGTGGCCTTGCGCGCTCGCACGGCGTCCGGCCGCGGCTCGCAGCGCTCGCGGCTAGCGCAGCTCTTGGCGCGCACCAGCGATGCGCTGATCCTCACCTCGGCCACGCCCCACGATGGCAAGCCGGAGAGCTTTGCCAGCTTGATGAACCTGCTCGAGCCGACCGCGGTGGCCGATCCATCGAACTACTCCAAAGAAGACGTGCAGGGCCTGTACGTGCGACGCTTCAAGAAGGACGTCGCCGACGAGGTGCGGGACTCCTTCCGGGAGCGCAAGCTGGAGCTCCACCGCATCGACGCGGCGCCGGAAGAGAACGCCGTGTTCGCTGCGCTCGCGAAGGCGGAATTTCGCACCATCCATCAGCAGCGCGGCAACCGCGGGATCCTGTTCCGAACGCTGCTCTTGAAAGCCTTCCTGTCGTCGCCCGAGGCCCTGCGCTCCACGCTGCAAGAGCGCCTCAAGCACCCGCACCTGAAGACCCCGCGCGACGAGGACGCCGCCGCCCACGACCGCGATCAGATCGAACAGCTCGAAAAGCTCGCGAAGCAGGTGCCCCCGAAGCAGAACAGCAAGCTCGAGCGCCTGCTCGCGCTGCTCGAGCAGATGAAGGTCGCCGACGCGAAGGAAGACAACCGGGTCGTCGTCTTCTCCGAGCGCATTCACACCCTGGGCATGCTCGAAACCGAGCTCCGCGCGCGCCTGAAGCTCGGCGCCAATCAGGTCGCCGTCTTTCACGGCACGCTCGATGACCAGCGCCAGCAGCAGCTGGTGAAAGACTTCGGCAGCGAGAGCTCCAAGGTGCGCGTGCTGCTCGCCTCCGACGCCGCCTCCGAGGGCATCAACCTGCACCACTACTGCCACCGCATGGTGCACTACGACATCCCCTGGTCGCTGATCACGCTCGAGCAGCGCAACGGCCGCATCGATCGCTACGGCCAGCAGCACGAACCGGAGATCCACTACCTGCTGTCCGTCCCCGACGACCCCAACCTGCGCGGCGATCTCCGGGTTTTGGACCTGCTCATCGAAAAGGAAGCGGCCGCCCACAAGAACCTCGGGGACGTGCGCTGGTTGATGGGGCTCCACGATGCCGAAGCAGAAGCCGAGCGGGTCGCCGAAGGCATCGCCCGCCATGAGTCGCCGGAACAGATCCTCCCGGAGAAGCCTGCTGAGCACGACTTCTTTCAGGCGCTGCTCGCCGCCAGCCAGGCGGACGACGAAGCGCCGCCGACGGCCGAACCGCTGCGCCTCTACCCCGACGATCTCAGCTACCTGCGCGAGGCCTTCGCGGAGCTGGTCGCCGCGCAGGGCGAGCTCGTGCCCGATGAGCAACGCATTTCGCTCCCGAGCTGGCAGGAGCACCTGAGCGGCGCCGTCGTGCAAGCGCCCGAGGATCTGCGCCGGCGCTACCGCTACCTGCCACCCGAGCTGCAAGACGGGGGCTGGGAGTTCAAGCTCAGCGCCAACCGCACGGTCGTGCAGCACGCGCTCGCCGTCGCGCGCAAAGATCCGGGGCGCTTCCCGGAGTGGCAGCTCCTCTGGGAACAGCACCCCATCTTGGAGTGGCTCAATGATCGGCTCGTCGCGCACTTTCGCCGCCACGAGGCGCCCGTGCTCAAGGTGCAGCGCGGCCTCGACCCTGGCGAGAGCGCGTTCATCTTCCAAGGCGTCATGTCCAACCGGCGCAGCCAGCCGCTGGTGGTGGATTGGTTCGGCGTGCGCTTCGCCAAAGACGCGGCCGCCGTCGTCCCCTTCCTCGAGCTCGCGGCCGCCACGGGCCTGGACCAGGCCCTCGTCAACGACGGCCGGGCGATCGACGTCGAGCCCTTCGCCCCGTTGCGCGGCCGCGCGGTGGCGCTCGCCGCCGAGCACATGCGGGCCCTCCGCCAGGTCCGCGCGGAGCGCCTGCGCCCGGAGCTGGAGGCCGCGCACGCGCGCATCAAGAGCTGGCACGCCCTCTCGCTGTCGAGACTAGACGAACAGGAGCAACGCGCCACCCAAGCGGGCCGCACCCTGCGCGCCGACGTCAAAAAGCGGCTCGAGCAGCGCCGGCACGAGCTGACGGAGCTGATGCGCTCCCGCCAGACCTGGCTGACCGACTCCATGACCACCTCCGACCAGCCCTACCTGCGCCTGGCCGTCGTGCTCACCCGCCCGGAGGCCCGCTGATGGCGCTCGACCTGTCCGGCATCGTCAACGTCGGCGAGTTCTTCTCGCAGCACTACCTGGAGGCGCTGCTCGAGTCCGACCTGAAGCAGACCTTCGGCGCCTGGTCGCAGGCCGAGAAGGACGGCGGCCCCAAGGCGCCCCCCAAGCGCCTCGCCGCGCTGGCCGAGCGCTACTTCAAGGCCGTCAGCCGCGCCACGGGTGAAGGCGACAGCGCCGTGCGCCTGGAGCTTGCGCAAGACTTTCACGCGCACCTGCTCGACGCGCTCGGCTACACGCGCGCCCCCGCGGTTGAGCCCCTGGGTGACGACAGCGCCGTGCCCGTCGCCCTGAGCATCACCCAGCAGCAGCGGCCTTACCTCTGGGTGGTCGAAGCGCCGTTTGCCGCCAGCGACGACGACGCGGATCCGTTCGCGGAGCTGCCCCTGCGCGAGCAGCTCCCGGAGGCCCTCCGCGATGACACGGACCTCAAGCTCCCGGAAGCGAGCTGGGCCGAGCTCTTCGACGGGGACCTCTTCCGTTCCGAACACCCGCCGCGCTGGGTGCTGTTCTTGGCGGGCGGCGACGTCTTCTTGCTGGATCGCAACAAATGGCCGCAGGGGCGCTACCTGCACTTTCAGCTCGGGCGGTTGTTCGGGCTGCGCGATCCGCAGGCGCTGCGCGCGGTGGCGGGCCTGCTGCACCACCGCGTGCTGGTCCCGGAGAGCGGCCAGAGCCTGCTCGAGACGCTGGACGAGAACAGCCACAAGCACGCCTTCGCCGTCTCCACGGATCTGAAGTTCGGCGCGCAGCAAGCCATCGAGCTGCTCGGCAACGAGGCCATCCACTACAAGCGCACCACCAGCAAAGAAGGCGTCTTCAACAACGAGGAGCTCGCCCGCGAGCTGACGCGGGAATGCGTCACCTACCTCTACCGAATGCTCTTCCTGTTCTACGTCGAAGCACGCGGCGCCGAGCTCGGGGTGGTGCCGATGGGCTCCGATGCCTACCGCGAGGGCTATAGCCTGGAGACCCTGCGGGAGCTCGAGCTGGTCCCGCTGACCACGCCCGAAGCGCGCGACGGCTACTATCTGGACGCGAGCTTGCGGCGGCTGTTTCACATCGTGCAGCGCGGCCACGGCAAGGAGCAGCTCGCGCTCGGGTACGGCGAGCCCATCCACGAGACCTTCTTGTTGCCCGGCCTGCGCAGCGCCCTGTTCGACGAGGCGCGCACGCCGCTGCTCCGGGGCGTGAAGTTCCGAAACTTCGTGCTGCAAGAGGTGCTGCAGCTTTTGTCCCTGTCGCGCGAGGGCCGCGGCAAGGAGCGCGGGCGCATCTCCTACGCGCAGCTCGGCATCAACCAGCTCGGCGCCGTGTACGAAGGCCTGCTCTCGTACACCGGCTTCTTCGCCGCGGAGGAGCTCTACGAGGTCCGCGCCGCCAATGAGGTGCACGACCCGAGCGCGCGCACCTACTTCGTGCCGGCGAGCCGCATCGATCAGTACAAGGACGAAGAGAAGGTGCGCGACGGGCGCGGCCTGCCCGTGCGCTACGCCAAAGGCACCTACCTGTTTCGCCTGTCCGGACGCGATCGCGAGCGCAGCGCCAGCTACTACACGCCCGAGGTGCTGACCGCCTGCCTCACCAAGTACACGCTCAAGGAGCGCCTGGGGGAGCCCGGAAAAGACGGCGCCCTCTCCGCCGACGAGATCCTGGAGCTCACCGTGTGCGAGCCCGCCATGGGCTCCGGCGCCTTCTTGAACGAAGCCGTCAACCAGCTCGCCCACGCCTACCTCGAGCGCAAACAAGCCGAGCTCGGGCGCCAGATCCCCGCCGACCAGTACCAGGAGGAGTGGGCGCGGGTGAAGTACCACTTCGTCGTGCACAACTGCTACGGCGTGGACCTGAACCCGCTCGCGGCCGAGCTCGGGAAGGTCTCGCTCTGGCTGAACGTGCTCGGCCGCAACCTGGAGGCGCCCTACCTCGACCTGCGCATCGGCGTCGGCAACAGCCTGATCGGCGCGCGGCGTGAGGTGTTCGAGGCGGGCAGTCTGCTCGCGCGCGCCGGCAGAGGCAGTGGCAGCTACCTCGACAGCGTGCCCCAGCGCGTGCCCCTCGGCACGGCCCGCCCCGCCGGCAGCGTCTACCACTTCCTGGTCCCCGACGCGGGCATGGTCCCCTACGCCGAAGACAAGGTCGCCGCCGAGCTCAAGCCGACCGAAGCCGAGACCCTCCGCGCCTGGCGCAAGGCACTCTGCCAGCCCTACACCGAAGCCGAGGTCGCACGCCTCGCCCACCTGAGCGATCGCATCGACGCGCTCTGGGCGCAGCACGCTGCCGTGCGCGTCGAACTGCTCGCCGAGCTGCGCCAGCCCGTTCCCCTGTGGGGCCAGCCCCCTCCGGGCACGAACACCCGCTACAAGTCCGTGGAAGAATCCGAAGAGCTCGCTCGCCGTCTCTTCCGCCCAGGCGCTCCGGGCGAACGCTTGGCGGCAGTGATGGACTACTGGGGCGCTTGTTGGTTTTGGCCTCTTGTTCACGCCAAGCGGGCCCCTTCACGCACTGTTTGGCTCGATGACCTCGAACGCCTCCTGGAAGGCGGCATGGACGCCCTCGAAAAGAGCGGCGCTGAAGCAAAGGCACGCCTCGATGTGGTGCGTGAGACCGCGCAGAAACGACGATTCTTCCATTGGGAGCTGCGGTTTGCGGAGGTGTTCGCGCAGCGCGGCGGGATGGATCTGATCCTGGGGAATCCGCCGTGGATAAAGGTGGAGTGGCAGGAGAGTGGGGTTCTTGGAGACATAGATCCGACGTTGAATCTGCGGAAGCTCTCGGCGAAGCAGGTGGCGGAGCGCCGTGGTGCAGCCCTGGCTGATTCACCCGCAGCGGTCCAATACTTGGATGAGCTCGAATCAACGACCGCCACCCAGACCTATCTGAGCAGTGTACAGAACTACCATCTGCTCCAGGGACAGAAGGCAAATCTGTACAAGTGCTTCATGGTCAGGAGCTGGTCCACCGCCAACTCGACCGGCAACTTGGGCCTCCTCCAACAAACCGGGATCTTCGATGATCCTCGAGGCGGAGATCTCCGAGCACAAGTGTACCGGCGCCTCAGGTGGTACGCGCAATTTGTCAACGAAGGGAATCTCTTCCCGGAAATTCACAATCGCATCACGTTCGCTATCACGACTTTTGGGGCGCCCGGCAAGAATCCAGGCTTCCGCTACGTCTGCGGCCTTTTCCAGCCGCACACGATTGACAGCAGTGTGCAGCATGATGGCGCCGGTGCCATTCCTGCCATCAAGAATGACGCTGACGAGTGGGACGTTCGCGGCCATCGCTCTCGAATCGTCCCGATCGATGAGCGGGCGCTACAGCTGTTCGCTCAGCTGTACGACCCACCGGGAACTCCGCCGTTACAAGCTCGTCTTCCGATGGTACACAGCCGCGAAATTCTGGATGTCCTTATCCGGTTCGCGCAGGCGGAACGGCGTTTGAGCGACCTTGGTGACGAGTACTTCTGCACACAGCACTTTAACGAAACGCTTCAACAGCAGGATGGCACGATCCGCCGCGAAACGCGCTTCCCGAAGGAAGCGCAGGAGTGGGTCGTCTCCGGTCCGCACTTCTACGTCGGCACGCCTTTCAACAAGACGCCGAACGAGGGCTGCCGTCACAACAAGGACTACAGCCCCATCGACCTGACGCTCATTCCCGACGACTACCTCCCCCGTACCAACTACGTCCCTGCCTGCCCCCCCGCCGAGTACCTGTCCCGCACGCCGCATTGGCGCGGGCGTCCGGTGACGGAACTGTACCGGTACGTGAATCGCAGGATGATCGCTCCCACGGGCGAACGAACGCTCACCCCAGCGCTCATTCCACCTGGCCCCGCACATGTGGATCTCGTGTTCTCGGTGAGCTTCGCAAGCCCCCATGCGATGGTCGCGTTCGCTGGCATGGCGAGCTCCGTCCCAATCGACTTTTTCGTGAAGTCCACCGGGAAAGGTGACGCTCGGAACGATCTCCTGGCTCAGCTTCCTCTACCGAGCGACGCTTGCACCACCTACATCACGCGGCGTGCCCTACGCCTGAACTGCCTCACCACCCACTACGCCGCCCTCTGGCAAGACGTCGCCGACCCCGACATCGCCAACGACGCCTTCGCCAAGGCCGACCCCCGCCTCCCCTCCTGGTCGCACCTGACCCCCACCTGGACCCGCGACTCGGCGTTGCGCACCCCCTACGAACGCCGCCAGGCGCTGGTCGAGCTCGACGCGCTCGCCGCGCTCTCGCTCGGCCTCACGCTCGAGCAACTCCTGCTCATCTACCGCGTGCAGTTTCCGGTACTGCAGCAGTACGAGAAGGAGACCTTCTACGACCAGCGCGGCAAAATAGTGTTCACCACCAACCGCGGGCTCAGCGGCGTCGGGCTCGATCGCAAACAGTGGGAGCAAGTGAAGGAGGCCCACGCCGGCGACGCCTTGCCGGAATGGGCCCGGGACGGGCAAGGGCCGTTCGTGCCACCGTTCGATCGATGTGATCGCGAGCCGGACATGGCGGAGGCGTACCGGCATTTCGAGCGGCTGCTCGGGAAGGGGAGCTGAGTGGCGCGGGGTGGGCAGGTGATGTTGCCGGCGGTGGTGGCGCGGCAGGTGCAAAGCTCGCTGCTCGACTACCTGCGCACGACGTTCCGGTTGCAGGACCAGGCGCTCGAACGCGCCCTGTTCGAGACGCTGCGCGACCCGGAACGCGGCCTGTTCCGCGGGCCCTACCTGGACGTGCGCCTCCCCTTCCGCAAGGCGCCGGAGCGCTGGGAGGACGACTGCGCCATCGACTATCGCCCGGGCTTCACACCGTACACCCACCAGCTCCGCGCCTTCGAGCGGCTCAGCGCGCGCGACCGCGCCCCCCAAAACACCCTGGTCACCACCGGCACCGGCTCCGGCAAGACGGAGTGCTTCCTGTACCCACTGCTCGACCATTGCCGCCGCGCGCGGGAGCGCGGTGAGCAGGGCGTCAAGGCCATCATCCTCTACCCGATGAACGCCCTGGCCAGCGACCAGACCGTGCGCTTCGCGCGCGAGCTCAACCGCCCGGAGCTCCGCAGCGTGTCTGCCGGGCTCTACATCGGCGGCAAGGGCAAACAGGGCGCCGCCGGCCCCGACCACCTGATCGACGACCGCAAGATCCTGCGCCAAGCCCCGCCCGACATCCTGCTCACCAACTACCGCATGCTCGACTTCCTGCTGCTCCGGCCGGAAGACGCACGCCTCTGGGGCCTGAACGGTCCCCGCACCCTGCAGTACCTGGTGCTCGACGAGCTGCACACCTACGACGGCGCCCAAGGCAGCGACGTCGCCTGCCTGATCCGCCGCCTCAAAGATCGCCTCGCCATCCCCAAGGGCCACCTCTGCTGCGTCGGCACCTCCGCCACCATCGGCGGCGAAGGCGAGGCCCCGCGGCGCCTGCTCGCCGAGTTCGCGAGCCAGGTGTTCGGCGAGCCGTTCGACACGGACAGCTTGATCGGCGAGGACCGCCTGAGCTTCGACGAGGCGTTCCCCAGAGACGACAGCCGCGACGCCGCCGACACGCAAGGCGACGACGAACACGTCGACAAGGATCCGTTCGCGACGACGGCTCTGCCGGGCGAGCCCGACCCGCTCGATCCGGACGCCTACGGAACGCCCGAGGACTACCTCAAGGCCCAAGTCCAGCTCTGGATCCGCCACCCCGTCATCGGCCCCGTCAGCGTCGGCCATGAGCTCGCGCAGCATGGTTTCCTCCGCCGCCTGCTGACCGCGCTCGGCGGCAAAGATCGCCGCCCCGGGCCACGCGCCTGGACCGAGGTCGCGGACTACCTCGCCAGCATGGATCCGGACTTCCGCGCCCTGCCGCGGGAGCGCCAGTGGCTCGCGCTCTGCTCCTTCGTCTCGCTCTTGGCGCACGCCCGGAGCTTCGACTCGAGCGGGGGCGCCCGGCCCTTCGTCTCCGTGCAGGTGCAGCTCTGGGTGCGCGAGCTCAGCGGGCTGGTGCAGGCCGTCGCCGCCGAGGGTCACCAGTTCGAGTGGCGCGATGAGCTCAAGCCCGTCCCCGGCACGCGCTTCTTGCCGATGGTGTACTGCCGGGAATGTGGGGACAGCGGCGTGGCCGCCGTGCAGCGCGCCGCCGAGACGCACCTGCTCGACGACCCGGGCATGATCGGTGAAGCCTGGCTGCGCGGGCTGCCAGGGGCGCGCTACCTGCGCTTTGGCCGCTTCCCGGAGCGGACGGAGACGCCGTCCGGCGAGCAGCTCGAGTTCCAGCAATACCTTTGCCCGGTGTGTCTTCGCGTCGAGGGCGGGGCCGAGTGCAGCAACTGCCGCGAACCCGCGGTCGCCTGTCTCCCCGTGCGCCTGCACGCGACCCTCACGGAGAAGAAGCGCTTCCTCAGCACCTGCCCGAGCTGCAACGCCGAAGACGGCCTCACCATGCTTGGCTCGCGCGCCGCCACGCTCTCCAGCGTCGCCATCTCCGAGCTGTACCTCTCGCGCTTCAACAGCGACAAGAAGCTGCTCGCCTTCACCGACTCGGTGCAAGACGCCTCCCACCGCGCCGGCTTCTTCGCCGCGCGCGCCTACCGCTTCACCCTGCGCACCGCCATCCAGAGCGTGCTCGAGGCCAGCGCCGCGCCCATCCCGCTGGCTGAGTTTGCGCCTCGCCTGCTCGATCACTGGACCGAGCAGCTCGGGGAAGCCAAGGCCGCCGCCACGCTGCTCCCGCCCGATCTGAAAGAAGACCCGGCGTACACCAGCTATCGCGGAGCCAATCATCCTAGCAAACCGCAACGCGACGCGCTCCGGCGGCTGCTCGAAACGCGCCTCGGCTGGGAGGTCACGCGCGAGTACGGCCTGGCCGTCGCCCAAGGCAGGAGCCTCGACCAAACCGGCTGCTCGACGTTGACGCCCAACGAGACCGCGCTCACCCACGCGGCCAAACATCTGCACGAATACTTGGTCAACGAACAGCCCATCTATTCGCGGCAGCGCCCCGAGCTCGCCACCACGCTGCACTACCTGGAGGGCCTGCTCCAGCGCCTGCGGCTGCGTGGGGGTATCCACCACACGCTCCTGGCCCGCTACGAACGCACCGGCTTCCGAGGCTCGCTCTCGAAGCGGCGGGAACCCTGGCTGTCGCCTTTCGGCCGCCACAGCAGCAAGCCGCGGTTCTGGTATCACGGCGAAAAGCACGAGGAGTTCGAGCCGCTGTTCAGCAAGCCGAGCGCCAGCACCTGGTACCGCGACTTCACCGCGCGGGTCTTCGCGGGCGAGCCGCAGGACGTGGGCATCAACCCCCTGCTCAGCCGCGCGGTGCAGCTGCTCGCACGCTACGACCTGATCGAGACCGCGCCCGATAGCAAAGGCGTAGAGGTATCGCGCTTGTTACCCGAGGCGCTGATCGCCGTCCGTACCGTCCAGGGCGTTCGCTGTCCGCGCTGTGGTCATCGCCTGACGCTCGCGGCGTCGGCGGCAGCCCGCTTCGTAGGAGCCACCTGCCTCGGCTTCCGCTGTGAAGGGCACTACACGCAAGCGCCGAGCGATGCCGGCGCCAGCTACTACCAGCGCCTGTACAAGAGCGGCCGCATCGAGCGCATCTTCACGGGTGAACACACCGGCCTGCTCGAGCGCGAAACCCGCGAGAACCTGGAGCGCGAGTTCCGCCAGGCCCCCAAGCCCGATTCGCCGAACTTGCTCACCTGCACCCCGACGCTCGAGATGGGCATCGACATCGGCGATCTCTCGAGCGTGCTCTTGTGCGCCGTGCCCCCCGCGCCCGCCAACTACGTCCAGCGTGTGGGCCGCGCGGGCCGGCGCACCGGCAACGCCGTGGTGCTCACCTTCGTGAACCGCCGCCCCCACGATCTCTACTTCCACGCCGAGCCGCTCGAGATGCTGCGCGGCGAGATCACGCCGCCCGGCTGCTTCCTGGACGCGCCGGAGGTCCTGGCGCGTCAGATGCTGGCGCATGCCATGGATCAGTGGGCGCGCGCCATGCCGGAGCGGCCAATCCCGCGCAAGATGTCGCTGATTGCCGGGCAGCCCGCCCCCGAGAAGTTCCCCTATTCGTTCTACGACTTCTACGGCAAGCAGCGCGACGCGCTCACGGAGCGCTTTCTTGCGCTGTTCGCCGATCAGCTCAGCGACGACAACGCCGCCCGCTTGCGCGTGAACGCCGCCGCCGATCAACTGGTGCAGCGGGTGCGAGACGCGTTCGAGGCCGTCAGCCGCGAGCGTAAGGACCTCAAGCGGCGCGTCAAGGACCTGGAAGATCGCCGCCGCGAGCTGGAAGCGCACTCGCAGCCACCACCTCCCGGCAGCGAGCCTGACCAGGAGGGGCGCAGCCTCGAAGACGAGCTCCGCGACATTGACGACGCGAAGGGGGCCTACCAGCGGATCTTGGTCGAGCTCAACAACAAGTACCCGCTCAACGTGCTCACGGACGCGGGCGCCCTGCCGAACTACGCCTTCCCGGAGCCAGGCGTCACCTTGAACGCCCTGCTCTACGGCGGCGCTGCGCGCGGCTCCGGCGAGCAGCCCGGCAGCGACGCGAGCGCGGACGACCACCGCGGCCAGCGCTTCGAGTACCTGCGCGCCGCCAGCTCGGCCATCCGTGAGTTCGCGCCCTTCAACACCTTCTATGCTGAAGGGCACCGCGTGCGCGTCTCGCAGATCGACGTCGGCAATCGCGCCAAACCGTTGCTCGAGACCTGGCGCCTGTGCCCGGAGTGCCCGCACATGGAGCGGGTGCTGGCGGACACCGAGCCGCCCGACGCCTGCCCCGCTTGCGGCGCCGGCCGCTTCCGCGACGAGGGGCAGAAGAAACAACTGGTGCACTTCCGCCGCGCCTGGTCCAGCATGAAGCTGCACGAGGCCTCCACCGCAGACGACGCCGAGGACCGGGAGGAAGCCCACTACCAGATGGGCGAATTCATCGACGTGCGCGACGAGCACCGCCGCGGCGCCCGGCTGATCGAGGAGCCCGACGTCGTCTTCGGCTACGAGCTCTTGCAGAACCTCGAGCTCCGGGAGATCAACTTCGGCCTGCTGCACGACACGGATCTGGGCAGCGACGTCGCCGGGCAGCACGTCGCGCAGCGCGGCTTCTGTGTGTGTCGCCAGTGCGGCAAGGTTTCGGAGGCCGAAGCCCGCGCCGAGCACGCGCCCTACTGCAAGGTGCGCACGGCGAACGCCAAGGAAGAGCTGACGCGCGTGTGCCTGTACCGGCAGGTGCGCTCGGAGGCCATCCGCGTGCTGCTGCCGGTCGCCAATCACGAGGTGGACCGCATGACCCACAGCATCCGGGCGGCGCTCTACCTCGGCTTCCGCAAGAAGTTCCGCGGCAAGCCGGCCCACCTGCGCATCACCACCGCGACCGAGCCCCGCGGCGGCGTGAAACGCCGCTTCCTCATCATCTACGACACCGTCCCGGGCGGCACCGGGTTTCTGGCCGAGCTCTGGAAGAACAACGGCTTCCTGGAGGTGCTGGAGCTCGCGCTCAGCGCCATGCAAAACTGCGTCTGCGCCGCCGCCGAGCACAAGGACGGCTGCTACCGCTGCCTGTACGCCTACCAAGAGTCCCGCTACCTGCCGCACATCTCCCGGAGCGAAGCGATCGCGCTGTTCGAGAACATCGTCGCCAAGAAGGCGCGGCTTCAGGACGTGCACACGCTCTCGAACGCCGCGGTCGACGAGGTGCTCGAGAGCGAGCTCGAGCGGCTGTTCGTGGACCGGCTCGCGGGCGAAGCGGAGGGCAACCGCTGGGCTTGGGAGCGCTCCATGACGGGCGGCAAGAGCGCCTGGCGGCTTCAAACGAGCAATTCGGCCTGGCTCTTCGTCGCGCAGGTAGACGTCGGCCCTGCCGACGGCGTGGCCGAGAGGTGCCGCCCAGATTTCGTCGCCTACTGCACATCGGACAAGACCGTCCGACCCTTGGCCATCTTCTGCGACGGCTTCGCCTTCCACGCCCTCCCGAACAAGGAGGGGGGCCGCATCGGCGACGACATCAAGAAGCGGCGCGCCCTGCTCGAGTCCGAGCGCTTCCACGTCTGGGCCCTCACCTGGAAGGATCTCGAACAGAGCGCCCATGGGGGCGCGCCGGAAGCGCCGGTCACGTTGTTTACGGACGTGCGCGTCAAGATGATGAAGCAGATGGAGGGTCAGAAGGGGTGGGCGACGCCGCTCGAACGGCGTCATCAATCGAGCTTCGAGCTTTTGCTTCAATACCTGGATCAGCCCGCCGACAGCTCGTGGAAGGAGTTGCCGCAGCTCCTCGGCACCGGCGCCCTGATCATCGCTCCCCCGAACAACTACGCCCCCGCTGCCCTCGATCGGCTCGCGTCGGACCTGTGTAGCCGTCCCGCCCGCTTCGAGCCCCAGCTCACCCCCCATGGAGCCGGGTTGGCCCAGCGCTATGGCGGCCTGGAGCGGCGCCCTTGGTCCGCGCTCTTGGCAGAGGCGACGATGACCGCGCTGCAGCAGCAAAAGACGGAGCAGATCCGCTTCGTGCTCCGCGTCTTCGACGAACCCGCCGCCCGCCGCGACGGCGAGTTCGAAGCGAGCTGGCGCGCGTTCCTCCACGCCTGGAACCTCTTGCAGTTTCATCCCGGCACGGTCGAGGTGACCAGCAGCGAGCACCTGCAAGAGGTCGGCTTGGCCGCCGGCGACTCGAGCGCGCCGCCCCCGCCCAGCACCCGCGCGCCAGCAGCGACGTCTGCCTCGCCGAAGGCGGCCTCCGAGCACCCAGAGTCCCCCTATGCACGCTTGATGACAGACTTCCCCGAGGCCGAAGCCCTGGCAGCGCGGCTCGAAACCGACGGCTTGCCCGTGCCGATCGAGTTCGAAGGCTTCGGTGACATCGCCATCGAGCTCGACGCGCTGCTCGCCTGGCCCGAGCAACGCATTGCCCTGTGTTGGGAGCCCAGCGAGCGGGACCGCAGCCGCTGGCGCGACCGCGGCTGGATCGCCTTCGATCTGGCCGGCCAAGACATCGAGCCGATCGTCACCGAGCTGAAGCAGCGGCTGTAGCGAGGAACCATGCCCCAAGTAGCCATCTCCGCCGACTTTCTCACCGCCTACGCCAACATCCCGCGCGGCAAGCAAAAAGGGGTGCGCGCCTTCATCGAGAAGTTCAAGCAGAACCCCACCGCCAGCAGCATCAACTACGAGCCCATCCGCGACATGCGCGACGACAAGGTGCGCACCGTGCGCATCGGCCTCGACTACCGCGGCATCGTCATTCATCCGCCGCAGGGTGACGTCTACGTCCTCGTCTGGGTCGACCACCACGACGAAGCCATGGCCTGGGCCAAGAACAAGGTCTTCGAGGTCAACAAGTACACCGGCACCTTCCAGGTCTGGGAAGCTCAAGACGGCGGCACCTTGCCCCAACCAGTGGAAGTGCCGCGCGAAAACGTCGTTCCCGAAGAGCGCCTCCTCTCCGGCCACAACGACGAGACGCTCCTCTTGCTGGGCGTCCCCGAGCCGCTCCTGGCCGCCGTGCGCGCCTTGCGCACCGAAGGCGACCTCGACGAGCTCTCACGCTACCTGCCGCAAGAAGCCACCGACGCGCTGTACCTCTTGGCTGCCGGCTACAGCGTGGAAGAGACCATCGACGAGCTCGACCGCCTCACCGCCGCCGACAAGGCCGAGCCGCCAGCGGAGGTCGACACCCAGGACTTCAGCGCCGCCCTCGAGCGCCCCGCCTCCAAGAACCAGTTCAAGATCGTCTCCGACGATCACGAGCTCGCCGAGATCTTGAGCGCGCCACTCGCAAAGTGGCGGGTCTTCCTGCACCCCAGCCAGCAAAAGCTCGTCACCCTGAAGAGCACCGGCCCCGTACGCGTGCTCGGCGGCGCCGGCACCGGCAAGACCGTGGTCGCCATGCACCGCGCCCGCTACCTGGCCAAAGAGGTCTTCAAGGAGCCGGGGCAAAAGATCCTCTTCACCACCTTCACGACCAACCTGGCCGCCGACATCGCCGCGCAGCTGCGCGAGCTCTGCGGCGCAGAGTACGAGCGCATCGAAGTCACACACCTGCACGGCTGGGCGGCCGCCTTTCTGAAGGCACGCGGCGTGAAGGTGAAGGGATTCTCAGAGGAGGCGAAGAAGCAGCTCTGGGCGGAAGTCACCGCAACTGCCGCCGACGACACGCTGCCCCAAGCCTTTTACGAGAGTGAATGGGAGTACGTCGTGCAGCCGCAGGGCATCTTGACCGAAGCCGACTACCTGCATGCTCGCCGCGCCGGTCGAGGTACCCGCCTCTCGCGCGCCCAGCGCAAGAAAGTGTGGCAGGTGCTCGACGCCTACCGCAAGGCCCTGCAGTCCCGCGGTCTGCTCGAATACCAGGACCTCGTCCGTGAAGCCCGCCTCGTCATCGAACAGAAGCCGGGCACCCTCCCCTACGCCGCCGTCGTCGCCGACGAAGTCCAAGACTTCTCCGAAGGCGACCTCCGCCTCCTCCGCGCCATCGCCCCCGACGCCCCCGACTCCCTCTTCCTCGTCGGCGACGCTCATCAGCGCATCTACGGCCACCAAACCAGCCTCGGCCGCGTCGGCATCAGCGTGCGCGGCCGCCGCTCCCGCCGCCTCAAGCTCAACTACCGCACCACCCAGCGCATTCGCGCCTGGGCCACCGCCCTGCTCGAAGGCATGCCCGTCGACGACCTCGACGAGGCCCCCGACACCCTCAAGGGCTACCACTCCCTGCGCACCGGCACCGCCCCCGTCCTCCACCACGCGGCCACCCCCAACGAAGAAGCTGACTTCATTCAAAGGACCATCCAAGCCTGGCTCCAAAACTATCAACCCAATCACATCTGCCTCGTCGCCCGCACCAACGCCCTCCTCCAAGACCGCTACCGCGTCATCCTCGAGAACGCCGGCCACACCCCTCGCACCATCAAAACCGAAGAATCAGGCCTCCCCTACGGCATCCGCCTCGCCACCATGCACCGCGTGAAAGGCCTGGAATTCCCCTGCGTCCTCATCGCCGGCGTCCACGAAGACACCATGCCCCTCACCTCATCGATCGACTTCGACGAAGCCAGCCGCCGCGCCCACGAAGACTCCGAGAAGCGCCTCCTCTTCGTCGCCGCAACCCGCGCCCGCGACGAGCTCGCGGTGACCGGATTTGGGCGGCGGTGCCGGTGGTTGTGATGAGCGCCAAATCGCTGGTGCTTGCTGAAGTATGCCAGACGCTGAGCCGCGGCGATGTGGAAGCGGCCGCAGCCCGGGCTCGGCGAGACTACCCGTTCGAAGCCATCGGGAAGAGCGGGCGCCTGGTGCCTCGATTGCTGTCCCATCCATCCGGAGGTCGCGACGCAAAGCTACATCCGACGTTGGTGCGCTGCCGCAGTATGGGCGAGATCGTCCGGCGACCCTTCTCACGCGCCTGAACACGCGGACCGGCCGTGACACGCCGAGGAAGGCTGAACAAAAAGGGTTGCATCGGCCGGAGCCTCTGGGGCAACGTAACTCGTTCGTTCGGAGGTAGCGATGACCGTTTGGCTCATACGAGAAGAGCGGGGGTCGTGAGGAGCTGGCGCTAGAGAACAACGTTGCCGTCATCGACACCTTCTGCCCCCGCACGGAAGAATACCACGGCACTCGTCAACCCCTTCGAAGCCCGAAGCCATCGACCGCCTCTACGTCCTTGACGCCACCCGCGCCCGAGAAGAAGAACGCCTCGGTCTCCGCTCCAAGAACGGCAAGTCCGCCGGGAAACCAAGGAAGGGCGCTACCAAGGGACGCGAGACCAAGGACGAACAACTGGAGCTCTTCTGATCCATGGCAAACCCCAGCAAGGCAGCACTCGAGCCGGACCATCCCCTGGACCAGTTTCTTGCTCAAATGTCATCCACGCATCGTCCCTGGGTCCTGCCGCTGCTACGCGCCCTCGACACGTTGGGGGGTGCCGCGAGCCCTGCAGATACCGAGAAGCGCATCCGCAAGCTCGTGCAAGATCGACTCAGTTCAGGGCAATGGGCGTACTTGCTCAAGAATGCACATATTCGATGGGCGCGTTTCGGTTTGAAGGAAGCGGGCATGATAGGGGGACCCCGAGGTATATGGGAGCTCACCGATAAGGGGCGGGAGCTGCTGCGGCAATGCGGCGACCGTGAAATAGAAGTTCCCGACCTCCCGGAGCTAGACGAAGAAACGTACGGCGACATCGATGCGCCTACCCAGACAGTACCCGCCACCTCTTTCGGCGGCTACACGGTGCCGCTCCTTGAATCGTTGTCCGCGGAGTCACCACAGAAGAAGAAGGAGCTGTACGAGGCGCTGGAAAGCAGACTGAGTGAGCAGCTACTGCCGGGCGACTACGGCATCATGCGCCGTGGACGAGAGGTGTGGAAGTACCGCATGAGCTGGGCGTTGACGTACCTCAAGCGTGATGGGCTTGCCCGCAACAGCGCAGCGGGCTGGGAGATCACCCCCAGCGGCCGCAGCTACCTCGAGGCAGAGAAGCCTTCCTGGAAGCTCAGCGCGTTCCAGGACTCCAAGGTGGAGGTGCGCCAAGGAACCGGGTCGGGCAAGCCCGAGGCTCCCACCGAGGAGCCCGATGAGTCTTCCAGCGGCTGGACTCTCGAACAGTGGACTTCCGCCCGCCTGCGCATCGGGGGCCCCATCTTCGACGCGCTGCAGATACGGCTCAGACCGAACTTGGGACCAACGCCGACTCGGGAGGGCGCGTTGCTCCGCAACGTGATCCTCTACGGCCCGCCGGGCACGGGCAAGACGCACATCGCCCGCTTGGCCGCCCAGGCGCTGACGGGGCAGGCGGAGCCAGGTCCAGAGAGCCGATGGCGCCTCGTGCAATTTCACCCGAGCTACGCCTACGAAGACTTCGTTCAGGGTCTGCGCCCCGATCTCGAGGAGGACAAGCTCCGCTACAAGCTGCACCAGGGGCCCTTTCAGCAGATCTGCAGCGACGCCAACGACGACCCCGACAACTTCTACGTCATCGTGATTGACGAGATCAACCGCGGAGATCCGGCGCGGATCTTCGGCGAGTTGCTCTACGCCCTCGAGTATCGGGGAGCGGCGGTCGACCTTCCTACGGGCGGTCAGCTCAACATACCGCCCAATCTCATCGTCATCGGCACGATGAACAGTGTGGACCGCAGCGTTGCCCTGGTGGACTATGCACTGCGCCGACGATTTGGCTTCATTCGAGTGGAGCCGGACGTCGAGGTCGTCCGGAAGGTACACAAGGGCAAGAGCGGCGCTGGAGTCGCAGCGGAAGTCCTGACCGCCTTGAACGCCTGGTTGAGCGAACAGCTCGATCCCGATCACCAGATCGGCCACAGCTACTTCCTGGGCGCTGACCTGGACGGCGACATCCGCCGCGATCTCGATGCCATTTGGCAATTCGACATTCTCCCTCAACTCAGCGAGTACTTCGCTGGCGAACCTGAGACGCTCCGCCAAGCACGAGTCGAATGGAAGGGTGCGGTCACCAAGGCCATCCAGGCGTCCGAGGAAGTCGAGGAGGGGGACGCGACCCAAATGGAGACGTGAGCGGCGTGGCGGAGGCGCTCTCGTCAATCCGCATTTCGGAGGGCCAGACCTTCTCACTCGGTGCTGACGAAGCCGACTACCTCTCTCGGGCCTTGGGCGGCCACCTGCAGCCCCGGCCTGGCGGCTATGTCATTCAGCACCTTGCGGGGCATCTTCGCTTGCCCAAGCGAACGCTAATCCTCGAGTCGGAGAAGGCGAACGGAGCATCCCTCTTCTCGTGGATGGTCTTTGCGGATCCGGCGCTGCGCAGGATGCGCGTGCTCGGCTCCGCCTCGAGTTCTGCACAAGCCGGGGACGCTTCGGCCATCGCCGCGCGCTGTTTCATCGACGAGCTGGCGCAAGCGCTGCGCCGATATGGGTTGCTCAGGATCTACCGATCCGAGAAGCACCGAACAGCGACGATACGAGGCCGAATCGACTTCAGCGAGCTCACCAGAAGCGGGGGCAACCTGGGCAAAACGCCGTGCGTCGTATGGCATCGTCTCCCCGACACGCCACTGAATCGATTCCTCTGCGCTGCCGTAGGGGTCGTCGAAGCTGACCCCATCCTGCGCAGCGGAAACCGTTCTGCGCTGGCTTCGCTGCCAGAGGTCTTCGTCGGCGTCCCTCCCACCATTGATCCGGCTCTCGAGCGTAGCTCGATTCGGCTGGCCCGCCAGGAGCTCGGTTTCGCCAACGCGCTGGCGTGGGCTCGCCTCCTGATTTCGGCCAGTGGTGCCCTCGAGGGGCAACGGTTGTCGGGACGCAGCTTCATCGTCAATCTCGACGACCTTTTCGAGCAGGCGATCGTGCAATCGCTAAAGCTGGCGGGTATCCGACACCGACCGAAGCGACTCCTTTCCTACGAGGCGGTCGCCGGGGAACGAGTCGAATCACGAAGTTTTCAGACCGACGTCTTCTGCCACGACCCACGGTTCGAGCCATGCGTCATCGACGCGAAGTACAAGCACACCGTCTCGAGCAGCAATCTGCAGCAACTCGTCACCTACTGCACCCTAGCCGGCGTGACCAAGGGGGTCGTCGCAATGCCCGCATCCGCCAGCGTGGAGGCGGACCACTTCCGGTTCACGCCCGCCTACGGCAACCCCATCGAGATTGCGGTGGTCAAGTTCGACACCTCCGGTCGCAGCGTGGAAGCGTGGAAGCACCACGCGGCCGGCTTCGTGGAACGATTAGTTGGCGGGTGGAGGCAAGCGGCGTAGCCTGGTCGTGATGAGTGAGCAACGGCACGCGTATCATCGTAACCGTTCAGCCCTCGGCGCCGAGAGCCGAGGGAGCGGTTCAGGGGTAACCGGTGCGCCAACCCCATCTAGCGCCATGCAGTTCGTGCCTGCGATGACTCGGGCATGCGAAGACGACACAGTTCGGAGGACCGGGAGCGGTTTGTGGCTGAGCTCGAGCGTTCGGGCGATCCGGTGAGGCTCGTGGCCGAGCGAGTCGGGGTGGGAGTCTCGGCGGGGTACGCGTGGGCGAAGCAGATTCGGCGGTCCCCCCGGGGCGAGGTGGGCTCCGCTGCGGCGCCGGCGTTCGCAAGGCTGGTTCCGGAAGCAAGACCTGCCGCGGCCACGCCGGAGGGGGCGTTCGTCGCGCAGGTGGGAGG
>JAEZYZ010000064.1 GCA_023418705.1 Pseudomonadota bacterium
CTGCGGCCCCCCACATCAAAAGCGTCGTCTCGCCGCCGGACGGCGCCGCCAGCGCCGGGCGCTCGGGAGGCACGCGGCCGCCCCCGCTCGAGCTGCCGCTGCCGCCGTCGCAGCGCCACGAGCCCACGGGCTTGGCGCCCGGGCAGCGGCGCCCCCTGCTGGTCTTCCTGCACGGCCTCGGCTCGAGCGGTCGCTTCGCGTTCGAGGGGCTGGGGCTCGGGGAGCTCGGGCTGCGCGAGCGCGTGTTCATCGTGGCGCCCGACGGCAGCACCGACGCGAACGGTCGCAAGTTCTGGAACGCGCACCCCGCCTGCTGCGATTTCGACCGGCGCGCTCCCGACGACGTCGCGCGGCTCGGCGCGTTGATCGACGCTTGGCGGCAGCGCGTCGATGTCGACCCGGCGCGCGTCTACGTCGCCGGCTTCTCGAACGGCGGCTTCATGGCGCACCGCCTCGGCTGCCAGCTGCCCGATCGCATCGCGGCGATCGCGAGCATCGCCGGCGCTGGCCCCGCCGAGGGCGCGCGCTGCAAGACCCCGAGCCGCGTCGCGGTGCTGGAGGTGCATGGCGACGCCGACGCGATCGTGCGCTTCGAAGGGGGACACCTCTTCGGTCGCTCCGGCGGGCCTCCGCACGCCTCGGCGATCGAAACCATCGCCCGCTGGGGCAAGCTCTTGGGCTGCGACGGCGCGCTCACACCGGGCGATCCCTTCGATCTCGACGCTCGCATCGCCGGCGATGAAACGCAGCCGCTCAGCTATCCGCGCTGCGCCGGGCCCTCGCCGGTGTTGTGGCGGGTGCGCGGCGGCGACCACTACATCGGCCAGGGCGCGGCCTACCGCGATCGCATCTGGGCGTTCTTGGCGCGGCAGCGGCTGGGCGTGGGGAATGGGAGGGATGAGCGGGAGGACCAGGGAGGATCGCGGCGAGGTCGCGCTTCGAGGCCCTAAAGTTTGCCTGACGCATGCCGTCAAAAACGGACGCGATGAGAGTTGTCGGGACGAGCTGGGTGCTGGTGGGGTCGCTGTTTCTCGCGGGGTGTGGGTCGGGGGATGAAGGGGAGCGCGGGGGGCGGCGCGGCACACAGGCCGCCGCGCTCGACGGCGTGGCCGTGTATTTGGCCGGTCTACACGCGGACGTGAGCTTCGGCGATGCGCTCGGCGCCGATCTCTCCTCGGCCGCCGGGGGACGGCGGCTCCAGGCCGCGCCGCCCGAGCCTGAGCCCGAGCCCGAGCCCGAGCCCGAGCCCGAGCCCGAGCCCGAAGCGGAGCCGGCGCCTGCGACGGAGGAGGTGCTGCGAGCGTGCGCTCCGTCGCGAGGCATGGGCCCCGTTGCCGGCGTCTGCGTCACCCCGGTGAACCTGCGCGGCTGGGCGGAGGCTATCTCCCTCGGGGGTGAGCGCGAGGACGCGACGGTCTCGCCCGACGGCACCCCCGAGCCGAGCCGCTGCGGACCCGGGCGCCTGCTCGCCATCAACGGCTTCAGCGACACCAGCGACGGCCCGCAGCGCGGCGGCGGACTCTTCGATCTCAACCATCCCGTCCCCGTGGGGGGCAACACCGCGCTCGGCTGCGACGAGTACCCGTCCACACGCTGGACCTCGGCCTCGGTCCACCTGACCTACCTCGAGGCGGAGTGGCCGCTCGCCGGCGCGTACTACCGGGTCCGCTTCGTGTTCGAGGCCAACCCGCTCGACCAGGAGCCGGTCTTCAACGAGCCCATGTGTGGCCTTGGCGCGTCGGATCTCGAGCGCCTGAGCTACCTGCCCACCCATGTGCAGGTGCAGCGGGGCGACGTGCTCGTGTGCGTGACCGCGTCGGCCGACGAGCCCTGCGCCGACGACGCCTACCAGTGGATCGACCGCGAGACCGGCGAGCTTGCCAGCACGCGCCCGACGAGCGCGCACCAGCTCGACTACCTGAGGCAGCTCAGCGCGGCCAACGATCCCCCCGGCGACATCTTCTGCAACACCGACTGCGAGCGCGGCGCCCCCTACTGCGGCTGGGCCGGCGGCGGCTACGACTTCTCCTTCCGCTTCGACGACGCCGCGAGCTTCTACTTGTACTCCGAGATCGTCAGCGACCAAGATCCTCGCCACCCGCAATACGACGCCGCACGTGGCGGCGGCAAAACGGCGATGAACGCCGCGGGCGGCGCGGGCGGCGCCACCGAGATGGGCGCGGGCGGCGCTGGCGTGGACGACGGCGGCGTTCCGCCGATCGTCTGGTACACGCACCGCGACGCCGCGGGCGACGTCACCGAAGGCCCCGGAACGGCACTGAACGTCGTGCTTCGGTTCGATACCAGCGACGCCCTCTATCTCGAGGGCGTGACCGACGTCCAGGAGCTCGACACCCTGACCCCCGCCGAGATCGTGTCGCGCCTCGTGCCCACCGACATGTGGAGCCGCGAGCGCCCCACGAACTTCGGGCACACGCCGATCCACGAGGGGAGCGTGGAGATACGCTTCGCGGAGTGACGGGGCGGGCGTGGGCGTGCACGCGAATGCGGGTGCGCGTGCAGGACGCAAGGCGCGCGCTTGGCGGAGGAGGAGAGATTCGAACTCCCGGTACCCTTGCGGGTACGGCGGTTTTCAAAACCGCTGCCTTAGACCACTCGGCCACTCCTCCCACAGTCGGGAAGCTCCGCTGTTTTGCCCGATCGCCGGCCACCCGTCAACGCGACCGCAAAACGCCGGGCGACCGCCGAGCCGCGGCGTGCTGCGCCGGGTAGCGCTTCTCATCGCGAAAGCGCGCGCCCCGCACCCCCCGCGCGGGCGAGGCACGATGGGGGTGCGCGGGCACGATGCGGTGCGCGGGCACGATGCGGTGCGCGGGGCACGACGCGGTGCGCGGGGCACGACGCGGCAACCGCCGGGCGAACATGGCGCATGGTTTCGGGAGGCGGTGAGGTGGGAGG
>JAEZYZ010000121.1 GCA_023418705.1 Pseudomonadota bacterium
GCCCGAGCGGCCTCCGCCGCCTTGAGCACGCGCCCGAATCCGAGCGTCATGGCCGCGCTCCGGTGGTGGCGTCGATGCCGAGCGCGGGGAGCTGGCGCGCGAGGCGTCCGAGCTCCGCCGCCAGCGCCGCCGCGCGCACCTGCCGATTCGGATGGCACAGCGCCCGCGCCAGGCCGACGGCGGCAACCTCTGGCGCAGCGAGCCCGTCGAGCAGCGACTCCGGTCGCGCGCCGAGCACCGACCGCACCGCGACGTGCGCGGCGTGCGCCGCCGAAAGCTCGGCCCGCGTCATGGCCGCTCGACCACCACGGCCACCGCCTCGCCGCCACCGATGCACAGCGTGGCCAGCCCTCGGCGCTTGCCGAGGTCCTGCAGGGCGTGGACCAAGGTCACCAAGATCCGGGCGCCAGACGCGCCGATGGGGTGGCCCAGCGCGACCGCCCCGCCGCGCACGTTCACCCGCTCGGGATCGATCTCGGCCAGCCGCGTGCACGCCATCGTCACGCAGGCGAACGCCTCGTTGATCTCCCACAGGTCGATGTCGTCCTTGGAGAGCCCGGCGCGCGGCAGCGTCGCCGCGATGGCCTTGGCCGGGGCGGTGGTGAAAAGCTCGGGCGCTTGAGCGGCCCCCCCGTAGGCGACGATGCGCGCCATCGGCTGGAGGCCGTGCCGCTGGACCGCACGCTCGCTGGCGAGCACCACGGCGGCCGCGCCGTCGTTGATGCTGGAGGCGTTGGCCGCCGTGACGGTGCCGTCCTTGCCGAAGGCGGGCTTGAGCCGATCGAACTTGCTCGGATCGCCCCGGCGTGGCTCCTCGTCGTCGGCCACCGTCAACACTTCGCCCCGGCGCTGGGGCACCTCCACGCCGACGATCTCTCTGGTGAAGGCTCCCTTTTCCTGGGCGTCGAGGGCCCGCGCGTAGCTTTGCCGCGCGTAGTCGTCCTGCGCCTCGCGCGTCAGCTCGAACTGCCGGGCGCAGGCGTCGCCCGCGGTGCCCATGTGAAAGTCGTTGTACGGGTCCCACAAGCCGTCGGAAATCATCCCGTCGATCAGCTGGTCGTGGCCCATCCGGTAGCCGCTGCGCGCCTTCTGCAGGTAGTAGGGCACGTTCGACATCGATTCCATGCCGCCCGCGACGATGACATCGGCGTCCCCCAGGCGGAGCGCGCGCGTCGCCAAGATCACCGCTTGCAGGCCCGAGCCGCACACCTTGCTCACGGTGGTGCACGGCACGGTGTCCGGGATGCCGGCGTAGATCGCCGCTTGGCGCGCCGGGGCTTGCCCGATCCCGGCGCTCAGCACGTTGCCGAGGAAGACCTCGTCCACCTGGTCGGGCGAGATGCCGGCGCGTTCGACGGCGGCACGTACGGCCGTGGCGCCCAGGCGCGGTGCCGAGATGGCGGCGAGCGCCCCGAGGTACGAGCCGACGGGAGTGCGCGCTGCGCTGACGAGATAAACGGGCTCGGTCATCGAATGGATGATCTAACGCGCCCGTGGCGCTGCGGCCAGGGCACGCGCCCGCCAAAGGGCGCTGCGGGGTGGAGACAGCGCCCGCTTCGCGCGACCTGGCGTGCTACCCCAAGCCTAAATTCTTGCGAATTCGGGCGACGGGGGGCTCGAGCGACGGAACGAAGGGCTCGCCGGTGATCCACTCGACGGCCTGGGCGTAGCGTCGCGTCGCCTCCAGGCGGACCTCGTCGGGGATCTCGGGCACCGGGCCGTCACCGCGGTAGCCGCGCGCCGCCAGGTAGCGGCGCACGTGGTCCTTGTCGAAGCTCTCCGGATCCTGCCCGCTCGCGAAGCGCTCCTGGTAGCTCTCGGCGAACCAGAAGCGCGACGAGTCCGGCGTGTGGATTTCGTCGATCACGACCAGGTTGCCCTCGGGCGTGGTGCCAAACTCGTACTTGGTATCGACCAGGATGAGCCCGCGCTCCTTGCACCAGGCTTGCCCGAGGGCGAAGAGCGACAATGACATCTGCGCGGCCCGATCGAACAGGTCGGGATCCATGCGGGTCTGCTCGAGGATCCGCTCGCGCGACGCCGACACGTCATGATCGCCGTGCGCCGCTTTGGTGCTGGGCGTGAGGATCGGCTCGGGCAGGCGCTGGTGCTGCTCTAGGCCGTCCGGCAGGCGGTGCCCGCAGAACTCGCGCGCGCCACGCTCGTAGTGCACCCAGATGCTGGTGGAGGTGGTGCCGGTGAGGTACGCCCGCACGACCATCTCGACCGGCAGCGGGCGGCACTCGCGCGCGACCATGACGTTCGGGTCCGGCACCTCCAGCAGGTGGTTGGGCGCGACGTCGCGCGTCTTGTCGAACCAGAAGCTCGCGACCCGATTGAGCAGCTGCCCTTTGAGCGGCAACGTGCCGAGGTTGCGATCGAACGCGCTGATGCGATCGGTCACCACGATGAAGCGCCGGCCGTCGCCCGGGGAATAGTTGTCGCGCACCTTGCCGGCGTACTTTTCCCCGAGCTCGGGGAAATCCGTCTGCTCCAGGGGATTTTTGAGCGCCTGCCGGAGCAGGGAATCATCGATGGGGGCCACGGCGCGCACGCTACCACGGCGCCCGGGCAGGTGGCATCCGCCAGCGGTCCGTGCCATGGCAAGCGCGGGATGGCCAATCGACGGACGGCTCGGCCGTGACGGAGCTTCATTTTGGCACGCCGCGCAAGCTGCCCAAGCCAGCCAAGGTGGGCGGCAAGGTGGTGGTGCTCGACATCGCGTTCGCGAACGCGGGCAGCGGGGGCGGGTTCGACAAGATCACCAAGCCGTTCATCGAGGGCCTGGGCCAGCGGCTGCGGGCCTGGGTGGATCACCACGATCACGAGCTGCACGGCGTCTATGCGAACGATCCGCGCTTCGTGCTCGCCACCAAGGCCGAGCACGGCGCGTGTCCCGAGATGATCGATCCGGCGCTGGTCGAGCGGGTGGGGCCGGTCGACAGCATCGTGTGCCACACCGATTTCGACGGCCTGGCGAGCGCCGCCAAGTGGCTCCGCGGCGGCAGCGAGCCGTACCCGGGCTGCGACGACGACGCCCGGGCCATCGACACCCGCCTCGGCACGCCGAGCCCCGTCGCCGAGCGGATCGATCGCGCGCTGCGCGCTCGCTATCGGGACCACGCCCTGTTCGGGCTGGTGGTCCGGCACCTGGCGTCGGGGCTCTCGGACGCGAGCCTGTGGCAGCCCATCGACGCGGCGGGCGCCGAGCTCTTGCCGATCGAAAAGGAGAGCCGCCGCGCGGCGGAGCGCTACGTGCGCCTGGCGCCGGGGGTGGCGGTGGTGGACGTCTCGCAGGGCTTTGGCCCGATCGACAAGACGCTGCTGCTGCTGCTGGGGCAGGAGCGGGAGCCGGTTAGCGTCGTCATGGATCGGGAGACGGTCAGCGTGGCGGCGCGCTTCGACAGCGGCCTCGACTTTGTCCGGCTTTTCGACCTGGGCGGCGGCATGCCGACGCGGGTGTCCGTGTCCAGGGCGCGCGCGCGGGAGGTGCTGACCAAGCTGGGGGTCGCGGTGGGGGAGGTGTCCGAGCTGCTCGCCGAGTGAGGGCGCCCCCGGGGGCTGGCGTTCGTGGCACGGCCCTGACAGGCTCCCGGCGCGGCCCCACTCTCTGTCGAGGCAACGATCGAAGATGCGCGCCAACACACTCTCTCGAAGGCTCGCCGGATGGGCGGCGCTGCTCGGATTCGTCGCTACCAGCGCGAGGGCGGGGGCGCAGCCGGCGCTGCGCGAGGTCTCCGTCCACGCACCGGCCGGTCAGGGACAGCCCGGGCTCAGCGTCGGGTTCGATGCCGGCGGCAGCCTGCGGGCCGCCGTGTGCGCGGCGCCGCCGTGCGCGCTGCCACAGGGCCGTGAGATCGCGTTGCCGGCGGAGGCTCGCGCGCTGGCGCACACCTCCGAGCTGTCCGCCCTGCGGCTTGCCCCCGGTCGCCACGCGGTGGTGGTGCGCATCGCCGATCCCAAACGGCAGCGCGAGTGGGTGGCCGTCGTGGCCGCACCGCTGGGCGGCGGACCGCCATTCGTCGCGTTCGAGGGCTGGACCGGGCTGGTCGAGGGAGAGTACGGCCTCAGGCGCGGTCCGATGGTGATCGTGTCGGAGCCGGACGAAAAGGGGCAGCGGCAGATCGCGATCGGCGAGCAGCGTGAAGACATCGGGCTCTGCGGCCGCCCGACGATCCTGTCGCCCCAGCTGCTGGCCGCCAAGGACATGAAGCTGCACCCGGCCAAGGTGCAGCGCTTGACGGAGGCGGAGCTCGAGCGGGCGGAGGCGCTGACCGCCGAGCGCCTCGGCGACTCGGCGGGCGCGGGGGGCTACTCGATCCTGCGCGCGGTGGCCGCGAGCAGCGCCGTCGGCGATCCGAAGGCGCTCACCGACGGCGATCCGAACACCACCTGGTCGGAGAACCGCGGCGGTTCCGGGCGGGGTGAGTTCGTGCGCATGCTGGCGCCGGGCGACCTGCCGATCACGGGGTTCGAGCTCGTCATTCGCCCCCCAGAGGGAACGGTCGAGCACGGCACCGCGCCGCGCGAGTTCTACATCGCGACCACCGATCGCCTGCTGCGGATCGGCATGCCCGAAGACGCCTGGCAGCACCCGGGCGCGCGCTACGGCGTGACGCTCGAGCGGCCGCTGACCACCGACTGCGTGGCGCTGATCACCGAGAGCGCCTATTCGGAGGCCCCGAACGCGCGGGTGACGTTCGCCGAGCTCGCGGCCCGCACCGAGTTCGACGACAGCGCCATCGAGGGGTTGGTCGGCGCCCTCGCTGGCGGGGGCGAGCGCGCTCAATCGGCGGCCTCGGCGCTGCGCGCGATCGGTCGGCCGGGCTTCGAGGCGGTCGCGGGGGCCTATGAGCAGCTCGACGAGGGCGGGCGGCGGGTGGCGCTCGACGTGATGGACCACGCCGAGTGCGATCAGAGCGCGCCCGTCTACGTCAAGGCGCTGCTGAGCCCGCACCGTGCGCACCGGCTGCACGCGCGCGAGCGGCTGCGGCGCTGCGGCGAGGTCGCCGCCGATCTGCTGGTTCAGGAGCTCGCCCGGGGCAACCCGCGGGCTCAGCCGCTGATCGCCGGGGAGCTGTCGCTCATCGACCCGGCGCGAGCCGTGCGCAGCATCGTGCCGCTGCTCACGGTGGACGACGCGAGCCGGCGCTCGCTCTTGCGCGTCGCCCTGGCGCGGGCATCGCGCGCCCAGGAAGCGGAGCCGGAGGTGCGGCGGCTGCTGGCCGACGGCAGCGTGCCGGCCCGGGCCGCGCTCGATCTGATGCGCGCGCTGGGGGACCGCTTGCCCCGGTTTCAGCCCCAGGCGTCACAGGCGTTCGCGCGCCTGGCGCGGGCGGACGCCGATTTCCGGACCCGCTACCTGCTGCTCGAGCCCGCCGCGCAGCTGGCTCCGAAAGATCGCGCGGCAGCGGACTACCTGCAGCGCGCGCTCGCCGCCGATCCGAGCCACCACATCCGCGCCGGAGCGGCCCGGGCGATCGCGTACCCGGACCAGTTTCAGGCCGAGTTCTTGAAGGCGCTCGACGACCCGCAGGTTCGGGTGCGGGAGGCCGCCGTCGAGGCGCTGGGCAGCGGGCGCGGTGTGTTCGCCGCGCCGGCCGTGGTGGAGCGCCTGGAGGACGACGACTGGCCGCTGGTGCGCGCCGCGGCGGCCCGCACCCTGGGTGCGTTGGGGCCGCGCGCCCGGGTGGACGA
>JAEZYZ010000129.1 GCA_023418705.1 Pseudomonadota bacterium
GTTCGGAGGCCCCGGACGCCGCGGCCCCGCCGGCGGCGGGCACGACCCCCGCGGCGCCGGCGTCGCCCGCCGCCCCCAAGTCGGCGGCGCCCGCAGGCAATCCGCCGCCCCCTACGCCCAAGAGCAACGCTCCGGCGCGCTGAGGTGCTCGGGCCCGGGCCGCGGGTGATGACGGTCACGTCGCGGGTCGAGCGACCGCGATCTGCGCGTACCAAGACGCGGGGCAGTGGTGCTAGGCTGCTGCGGTGGCGGCCGCTCAACTCGCGATCTACGCCGGCAGCTTCGATCCCCCGACGAACGGCCACCTCGATCTCGTGGAGCGCGCCGCGCGCTTGTTCCCGAAGGTCGTGGTCGCCATCGGGCTGAACCCCACGCGCACCCCGCTGTTCTCGGTCGACGAACGCATGGCCATGCTGCGGCAGATGTGCGCGCCCTTCCCGAACGTGGAGGTGGACGGGTTCGACGGCTTGCTCGTCGACTACGGGCGCCGCATCGGCGCGCGCGTCATCGTGCGCGGGCTGCGCGTCGGGACGGATTTCGACTACGAGCTGCAGATCGCGCACGCCAACGCCGATCTCGCGCCCGAGCTCGACACCATCTTCTTGCCGACCCGCAGCAACTACGGCTTCATCTCGGCCTCGCTGGTGCGGGAGATCGCCAAACACGGCGGGGACATCGGCCGGTACGCGCCGCCCCACGTGTGTGAGGCGCTGAAGCGCAAGTTTGCAGGCTGAGAGCTCGGCGCCCGCCCGTCGCTCAGTGACAGCCCTCGAAGGTCACCGTGCCGGACAGCTCGGGGCAGTCCAGGCTCAGGCTGCCGTCGACCGCCCAGATGTCGTTGATGTTGGTGCTGGTGCGGTGCACGTTGGCGCTGAAGCGCGCGCAGCCCGCCGCGCTGAGCACGTGGTTGGGCTTCCCAGAGACCGGAACGACGACCAGGCTGCCCCGCACCGGATCCTGCACGACGCGGACGACGCGACCGGCCGCTGACGAGCTCTGCAGCACGACGCCGCCGAAGCCTTCGCGCTGCCCGGAGACGCAGTGATCCGGCTCGAACGCCCACGTGCCGAGCTCGCCCTTCGCCTGCAGCTTTCCAGAGACGTCGGTGCTCGTCATCAGGCCGAACAAGACCAGCGTCCCTCCGATCAGCACCGGCACCGCGAGCACCGCGAAGAGCCCCGAGCGGGCGCTGCCGCGCTGCTCGCCCCCGAGCTGCAGCGCGGCGCCCGCGGGCGCGCTGCCGTCCGCGCCGAGCTCCCCTTCGACGGCGACGTCGACCAGCCCGAGCACTCGCTCGAGCTGCTGCTCGATGAACAGCGCCTGCTCGGCGGCGATGAGCGGCGCGACCAGGCGCACCGTGCGCCCCGACCTGAGCCTGGCGAGCACGGCGAAGAGGCCGCCCTGCTTGGCCGAATACAGCTGCGCGATCTCGCTCTTCTGCGCCGCCGCAGCGCGCGCGAACAACGAGGGCAGCGGACCGTGGCTCACCCGGACGCCGTGGGGGTCGGCGGTCACCACGGTGGTGTTCAGGAACATGGCGGCCAGGTTGTACAGCCAGGTCGAGACCAGGAGCGTGCCGATGACGAGCCACGCGCTCGGCTCGAGCTCGGTCCACAGGTAGGCGACGTAGGCGCCCGCCGCCGTCAGGATGCACAACAGAAACCAGTGCTTCGATCGGAGCCAAGGCCGCCGGACCACCAGGCCGCGCGCGTCGGTCGTGCGGCGCATCCCCGCGGGCAGCTGCCCCGCGGGCCGCGCCCGCGCCCGCCGGACCGTTCCGCTGATCGAGCCAGCGGAAGCTCCCGCCGAGCCCCGCTCCTCGTCGGTCGAGCCGCGCGCTACGCGCAGGTCGATCAAGCGCCCGCAGCGCGCGCAGCTCGCCAGGTCCCGCTCTCGATCGATATTCGCGGGATCCATCGTCGCCTCGCAACCCGTGCAGCGCAGCTCGTGGGCCATGACGCGCCAGCATATCCGAGCGCTGCGGCTCGTCGCCACTCCGCTCTCGTCGCCGCCAAGCGGCTCAGCCGAGGGTGCCGATGTGGGTGAACGCGCGCAACGCGTCTACGGCGCGCTGCCGGCTTCGTGCAGCTCCGCCGACCAGATGCGATCGAAGGGGAGCTTGGCGTTGCGATTGGCTTCTCGTACGGACTCGGCGTCGCGCGCTTCGTACACGCAGATCATGCGGAGGCCGTCGCCCGCGAGGTAGGAGCGAACGAAGCGCACACCCGAGCAGCTCGAAGCAGGCCGCGGAGCGATTTTCCAAAGCCTGGAGCTCCTCGAAGCGGACGGGGGCGGACAGCGAGCGTTCGACGATCACCAACACCCTTCGACCTTGCGCCCGTTCCGACGAGACTTCAATCCCGCTCGAACAGCGCTTCGAGGCGCCGCTCGGCGTAGGCGGAGACGCCGCGCAGCGACTCGCGCTTGAGCGCGTCGAGCTGGCGGGCGACACGATCGGCGTCGCCCGCCGCGCGCGCAGCGTGCACCAAGGCCAGGTGCGCGAGGGCGACGTCGCTCGGGCGATCGAGCAGCTGGGCGAGCTCGAGCGCTTCGGCGGCGCGGCGGGCGGCGAGCTCCGGGTCGCCGGCGCGGGCGTCGAGCTCGGCGAGCCGGGTCAAGACGTGGGCCAGCCGCTGCTTGGCGTCCGGGGGGGCGCCCCCCCGCGCCCCCCCCCCCCCCGGGGAGACCCCCCCCCCCC
>JAEZYZ010000169.1 GCA_023418705.1 Pseudomonadota bacterium
CTGTTGGCGAAAAACGATCGAGCAGGCATCTTGGACATGGGGAACCTCCGTCAGGGTGTGTTCAACAGCTCCTTAGACGAAGGGACCCCTCCAAAAATTCATGCGCTCCGAGGAAGATCCACGCCCGATACGCCCGCCGGCAATCAGCTGTCGGAACACCTCGGCCATTTCAGCAACAACAAGGATCGCATGCGCTACGTGAAGTTGCGGAACGCGGGGCTTCCGGTCGGCAGCGGCGTCACTGAAAGCGCAGCCAAGACGGTCATCGGGCAACGAGCCAAGCGCAGCGGGAAGCGCTGGCGGGAACGTGGGCTCCGAAATGCCCTCACGCTGCGGGCCCTGCATCAGAGCGGCCGTCTGCCGAAATTCTGGACCCAGCTCTCACGCTGCTACGTCGCCAACGTCCGGGAGGCGGCGTGATCCGTGCGTAATCCACGCCCTCCGGAGTTCTTCGTTCATGGTCGCTCCCCGCAGCCGCCGGTGTTGGAGAAGATATGCTTAGCTATGACCAGTCCGGAACCCAGTTACGGACCGCAGCGTCGGCCCCCGCGTCGCGGCCCCGTTGCCGCTTCGACACTGGCGGGTCACGCGGCACGGATACGTCCGAGAACTGCGGGCTCCGCAAGGCAAAGGCCCTCGCGAACTCCGCTCCAGCAGATATACTGGCGCAAGTCATGTTCTGCACGGTCACGCCTCGCAGCACGGAATCGGCCGACCGCGCCCCGCGGCGCGCCCTCTGGGCTGGCATGTGCCTCGTCGCGGCGATTACCGCGGCTTGCGGGGCGTCGCGTCCACCGTCGCCCGCCCCCTCACCGTCGAAGCCAGCCGCTGCGGCCACACCCAAACGCAAACGGTGGTCCGAACCTATGCAGACGCTGCGATTCGACAGCGTCTACGGGCCGGGTTCGCCGGTCTGGGAAGGTAACTACGAGCTCAGCCTCGCAGGCGAGGCGTACGCCGCAGAGTGTCGCTTCAAGATCGTGGACGTGGACGTCGGACGCTCGGACCCGGAGACGTGCACCGGCGATGAAGTCTATTTACTGTGGGGCGTCTTTAGTGTCATGGGGATTACGCTACCGGAGCGCCTGTCAGCGGTTCGCGTGCGCCTCGTTCGAGACGGCGTTCCGCTCTACGAGGGCACGGTGAACCAATCCACCTCCTGCGAGGACTTCGTCGCCACCTCGGAAGCGTCCGGCGTGTGCGTTTTCGTCGAGGCGAAAGAGTAGGGCATCGGGGTGGCAGCGCGAGTGAATCATTGGCAAGGCACGTAGCTCACGGTCACTCGGATCTGATCGACATACGCGCGCGTATTGCCAACCGTCTGGGTATATGCGACCGCCAGGGCGACACCGAAATCATCCGCGTTCAGCTCGGCGGGCGTCCAGGTTTCGCCCCACAAGTCGTTGGCGCCGCCATAGCTGCATGCGGGCGCCGCAGTGGTCGCAGCGCTCGACGTCCATTTTGAAGGTCCTCTTCAGCCGATACCAGTCCACCACCGAGTCCACGAAGGTGCGGCAGACGGCGCCGAGGAGTTTGCCGTCGAAGGCGAGCCGCGCTCGGAGCTCGAACGGGAGCGTGAGGACCCACTGCCGGAGCGGGGCGGCCTCGGGAAGGACGTGGTCCACCAGATCCGCCGCCGTGGATGCCATGCGCCTGCCCGCGCAGCTCGGACAGAAACCTCGGCCCTTGCAGCTGAAGCCGACGGCAAGGCGCTGGTCGCAGTCGGGCAACGGAACAAGGCGAAGCCGTGGGCGAGCACTCCACAGCGCAAGAACGCCTCGATCTCGTCGCGGACGAAGTTAGGCCAGGGCGAGCGCCTGTGGAGCCGCAACTGCGGCCCCCTAGATCGGGCGCAGGGTGACGCACCGACTGCCGATAGCGAATCGCGAGCCAGCGCTGCGGATGCGCAATATCGCTGGGTCACGACACTCGAGCGGTGGCGATCGCCGCTCTTCGCCACGGCGACCCGCCGTCGGCTTGGTGTGCTCGCCGGAGTCGAGGTGGCGCTTCGTCTTGCTCGCGTTCTTCGGGGAGAGGGGGGGCCAGCGCCAAGGCCCGGGGAATCGAACCCGGGGCCTCTTCCCACGCGCCGCGGCTGGAAGCATCGCGTTTGGTCAGGCGAACCGCGCGGCCAGTGGCATCTCAGCGGCAAGGAGCGGCGGGCGCATCTCGCGCCGGCGGGCGCATCTCGCGCCGGCCAGCGCATCTCGCGCCGGCACATTTCAGCGGCGCCTGCCCCGGCGCCGTCTTCTTCGACTGGCCGCTCCCACCCGTTCGGAGTCAGTGGGCCGCTCGTTTTCCCGTTGCGGTTCCTGCGCCGGCACACGGGGAGTGAGCTTCAGGACAGCGGACTTGTTCTTGCGGGCTTCAGGGCTCACGTAGGTGGATGCTCGCACCGAATCGCCGCGCTTCGGTCCGGACGGCGACGGTCGGCCGCCATCGGGACCTCGGCGCTTTGGCGCACCGTGCCATTCGGCCGAGCCTTGCCATCCTGGAGGACCGCGCCGGTCGTTCGAGCCGCGCCGGTCGTTCGAGGCGTGCCGATCGTTCGAGGCGTGCCGATCGTTCGAGCCGTGCCGCTCGTTCGAGCCGCGCCGGTCGTTCGAGCCGCGCCGGTCGTTCGAGCCGTGCCGCGGCGATCCTTGCGGGGGGCCGCCACGGCGAGCGTCGTTCGAGTTCGCGGCGGGTCGCAACGTATCCGGTGGCCCACCGCCGCGGCGCTGTCCGTGTTGATCTCGTCCGCCCCGTCGCTGCATGGGCTCTACGATCACCTCTCGCCGGCGCATCCGTGGCTGTTCTACCGGTGCATCCAGGCCGGCGCTGGATTCTCCAGCCGAACGGCGGCGTCGTGCCTCGTCGCGGTTCGCGTCTCCGATCAGATCGAGCACGGCCCGGGTATCGACCGGGCCGTGCGAGCCGTGAAATTGCCCGGTGAGCGTCGCGTCCGGCGTGAGCTGGTTCTTTTCGTACAGTGCCCAGATTTCCTCGGCGTATTTTCGCCTACGGCTCCCTGGTACCCAGCGCTGGTGAAAGCGATGAAGATTCTCGACATCGCGGATCAACAGAGCGCGCGCGTTGCGATTGCCAGCGGCATCCACGGCCTGCGGAAAGTCGATGATCACCGGCCCGTCCGCAGCCAAGAGCACGTTGAACTCCGACAAGTCACCGTGCACCACGCCCGCACACAGCATGCGCGTGACCTCCCGGATCAGCAGTTGGTAAATGCGCGTCGCTTCTTCCGCCGAAAAGTGCAACTCCCCCAGACGGGGTGCTGGATTGCCAGCGTCGTCAGTAACCAGCTCCATGACCAAAACACCATCCACGAACGTGCGCGGACGGGGAACGCGAACTCCCGCCGCCTGCAACCGGTAGATCATGTCTACCTCCGTGCACTTCCAGCTATCCTCGTCCTTGCTCTTGCCGTACCTGGTGCCCTTGCTCATCGCCCGCTGGTCGCGCGTGTTGCGGACCTTGCGACCTTCTACGTAGTCCGCACGGTTCTTGAAGGAGCGGTTCTGAGCGTCCTTGTAAATTTTGGCGGCACACTCCCGACCGTCGGAGATGACCAAGTAGATCTGCGCCTCCTTGCCGCTCATCAGGGGACGCAGCACTTCTTCAATGATGCCCTGATCGGCGAGAGCCTCGAGGCTGGGTGGTATCCGCATGGTTGATCCAAAGAGAACGGTTCGAGAAAGACGCCGCAGGCCTCCGCGGTGTTAGCATCCTTCGAGGGTGAAAGCCCCCGAATGGCCGGGTGGGGGTGAGGCCGCCAGCGGGTCAGGCAATTTCAACGACGCCCACCACCGCGAGCAACCTCGCGCGGAGCTGTTCGAGCACGGCCTGCACCCGCGGCACCCAGCGCATCGTCTTGGCACAGACGACGTAGAAGTCGGCTCTGGGCAGGGGCAAGTCGACGGGCACCTCTTCCAGCGGTCCGGTGAACTGATCGGGGTGCGTCGTGCGGGATAGGATCATCGCGCCGAGACCGAGGGCCAGGGCGCGCTGCTGAGCCAGGTAGTCGTTGGACGCGAAGGCGGGGCGGAAGTTCGGGATCAGCTGTTCGAGCTCCGGACGGGGTGAGAGATGCTCGTTGGGGTACGACCAGGTGATCCAGTCGAGCTCGGCGAGCGAGCGGGGAGACGGCGTGCTGCAGAGGCGGCGCGCGTACGCCGGCGACACGAACACCCCGAGCTCTGTTTGCAGGGCGAGCACCACCTCCAAGTCCGCCTGGGCGGGGCGGCGTGTGCGCAGGGCGATGTCCGCCTGGCCTCGCGACAGATCGACGTGTTCGATGCCCGTGAGCACCTCGAGCCGCACCCCGGGAAGACCGTCGCGCAAATCGCGCGCGAAGGGCACCAGCAGATCGAAGGCCAACCCCGGAGGGGCCGCGATGCGCACGGGGCCCTCCACCGTTTCGCTCCAACTCTCGACGGAACGCCGGAGCTCCGCCGCCCACCGCGCCATCTGCTCCGCTGCGGGCAACAGGCGCTCACCTTCGGGGGTGAGGCGCGCGCCTTCCACGTTCCGCACGAACAGCGCCCGCCCCAGGTGCTCCTCCAGCGCGGCGACGCGCCGGCTCACCGTCGGCTGGGTGATCCCCAGCCGGCGCGCGCCCGCGCTGAAGCTCTGCGTCTCCGCCACCGCCAGGAACAGCTCGAGATCGGCCCAGGGCAGGTCCATAGTGGAGGCATACGCGGAAGCATGGCTGAATGCAAAATCAGCGGATTTCAATTCTCTTGAGCATGCACAAAGACTCTTCAGAGAGCCGCTCATGATCGGCGGCCGCCCTGGAGTCCTCACCATGCTCAAGCGCTTTGTTCCGATTTTTCTGCTGTTTTTCGCCCTGGGCTGCGCCCAGACGTCCCATTCGGTGGCTCCGGCCGCCCTTGGCGTTACCGCGGCCTGGCCAGAGCTCGAAGCCCAGCTCGCGGAGCCCGGCCCCGTCCGGCTCACCCGCGTCGTCGCCGCCGACTGGGAGGTGCCCTTGGGGGGGCTCCTCAACCTCGACCACGACCGCGCCCAGGCCGCGGATCTCGAGGATCGTCCCGAGCCCATCCAGATCTACTTCTACGCGCTCGAGCACCCGACGCGCGGCACCTTCCTGGTCGACACGGGCGTCGCTCGCTCCATCGCCCAGCGTTCCGACGACATGCCCATCGGTTGGCTCGTGAAACAAGCGATGGACCTCGATGCTCTCGACGTCCACGTGGACACCGCGACCTGGATCGAACGCCACGGCCAACCCTTGCGGGGCGTCCTCCTCACGCACCTGCACCTCGACCACATCCTCGGCCTGCAAGATGTCCCCAAGACCACGCCGATTTACGTCGGCCCCGGCGAAGCGCAGCAAGTGCGCTTCCAGCACCTGTTCACCCGCTCGACGACCTCCGACAACCTGGAAGGATTCGGCCCGCTGCAGGAGCTGTCCGTGCCGGCGCGACGCGGGGCGCCCTTCGGCGTCCTCGATCTGTTCGGCGATGGCTCCGTGTATGGCCTGCACGTGCCAGGGCACACCGCGGGCAGCATGGCCTACGTCGTCCGCACCCCCGAGGGCCCGCACCTCATCGCCGGTGACGGTTGCCACACCGCCTGGGGCTGGGAGCACGACGTCGAACCCGGCACCTTCAACGCCGACCCCGAGCTCGCCGCGCAGAGCTTCGAGAAGCTCCGCGCCTTCGCCCGGGCGCACCCGAAGCTGCGCGTGCACCTGGGACACCAAGAGCTGAGCCACGCCCACCCGCAGGAGCCGATGGCGCAGCGCTGAAGTGCTGACGAGGCCGAGCCTCGGCGGCGACGCAGGCCGGTTCGCTCAGACACCTCCGCAGGCGCTGAAGGCGCTGATCGAAGCCGAAATCTGGGCCTCGCTTCCGGACTCGATCAGGAGTATGAGGTGAGGTTATGGTCCGACGTGGGGCCGCTTACCTGGGAGAGAACGGGATGGATCGAAGCGAGATCGAGGCTTGGGGCGTGATTGTTGGCGGCCGCGGGCTGCTTCGCCGGACAGCTGCCGTGGTCACTCTCTGCGCCCACACGCTTGCGGTTTCGTCGACAGCCTGGGGTCAGACGGCTGCGGCGTCGCCGCCAGAGGAAGAGGGGGTCGACTTGGAGGAGGAGGCCGCGGAGGTCGCGCCCGAGCAGGCGGCGGCGGAGGGCGGTGCGACCGAAGTCGACGCCAAAGCCGACACCGGCGCGGCGGGCAAGGCCGTCGTTCGCATCGAATCCGAGGGGAGCGACGTCACCGTGGCGACGGTGCTGGACAGGACCGTCGCTTCCGGCTACGGCGTGGCCATCGCGGGCATCCGCTGGAAGGACCTGTGCGTGACGCCGTGTGAGGTCCAGCTCGATCCCGGGATGCACGAGCTAATGGTTTACGGCAGCGGCGTCACTGCAGCCGCCGAGAAGTACCAACTGCAGGCAGGTCAACATCGCGTCGTCGTCGACCCCGGTTCGTCCGCGCTCCACACCGGCGGCGTATGGCTGACGGCGCTCGGCACCGTCGCTGCCGTCACCGGCACGCTGTTCTTGTTCTTGTTCACCGAGACGACCGAATACGACTGCGACGTCGATCCAAGCTGTCCGGAACGTACCGAAGACAGCGCGACCAAAAAGCTCGCGTTGCCGCTGCTCCTGGGTGGCGCGGCGGGTATTGGCGGCGGTATCGGCATGATGCTGGCCGGCTCGACGTCTCTGGAAAAGCAATCCCAAACCGCAAACCTCTCCCAGCTCGATCCGCGCTCGGTTCCGCTCGGGCTCAACTATCGCCGAAGCTTCTGAAAAAAGCCATCGGAGTGGAGCACGAGCAGATGGGCCATGACCGTCCGCCTCCTGTATTGCGCGGCCGCGGCTCCAGAAACTCCTGAAGGACGCACAATGGCTCATTTCCGTTCTCCCGTCCCTTGCTCCAAGTACAACCGCGCAGCCCAAACCCTAGCGCCGCCTTCGTGCTGGGCGCCTACCCCAGCGCGCTGCACGTCGCGTGGACACCACGAACGGGTCGGCGGATCCAGGCTCTTCCCGTAGACAACGAGCCGGAACCCTTCTGGACCGGCGAAGACCGCGTGCAACGCTTTCAGGAATGGGTGCGCTGCGTGGGTTGGCAGCCCAGGTGGGGCACCGTGGAACCCGCGGCACTCCAATACAACGGCTCATCCGGTCGGGATCTCCGCGACGAAATCCTCGTGCCGCTCCGTCTCCAGTTGGATCGGGTGTGGATCACCGATTGCCTGGATACCTACCACCTGAGCGACGGCGTGAAGGCTCGTCTGGACGACGACATCGGCGCGGAGCTGCAAAGCATCGGGCAAGCACCTGCTGGTCTCCCGGACCACCCCTCCGAGGCTCAGATCGTCAAGAAGGCGATAGCCGAACACCTTCTTCAACCCCCATCGTTTTAGGAAGTTCTGTCGGGCGAGATTTGTATCGAGTTTTCGACCCCTACGTGATCAGGTCGCCATCCGTCCCCGGTCCACAGCATCCGGACCGCGGGAGCGCCCTGCCAACGATTCACTGAAACGGCCCGGCGACACGCCAGCAGCCAACGGCTACACGGCGTCAAATCGTTCCAGCGATGGCCCGGGAATCGACCCCGGCCGCAACGAAATGACTAGCTGTCGGCGGCCCTCGCGCCGCTCTCTCTCCTCGAGATTGGCTTCGAAAAGGGCTCACGTGCGCTTGTCGCCCGGCTCCGCCGGGGATCTCGGCCCTTTGGGCTTCGCAGCGTCGCAAAAATGAGCGAAGGATCCGGCCATGGCCGAGCACTTCACGTGGTCGAGTGCGGACGAGCCCCACGCGGGACGACGACGGGAGATGCTCCGGAAGTATCCGCAGATCAAGGAGCTCTACGGGCCGTGCGCTCGGACGAAGTACACCTGCACGGCGCTGGTTGCCCTGCAGCTCGGCATCGCCTTCGCGCTCAAGGACGCGCCCTGGTGGCTGATCGTTCTGGTCGCCTACGTGGTGGGTGGCTTGATCAACCAGGCGCTGTTGCTCGCGATCCACGAGCTTTCGCACAACCTGGCCTTTCGCAAGCCGTGGCACAATCGGGTGTTCGGCGTCTTGATCAACCTGCCGGTGGGCGTGCCGGTGGCGGAGACCTTCCGCTATTACCACTTGCTGCACCACGTCCATCAAGGGGATGAGCGCCTCGACACCGACCTGCCGACGGAGCTCGAAGGGCGGTGGCTGCGCCACTGGCCCACGAAGCTCGTCTGGCTGTCGTGTCAGGGGTTTGCCTACGCGCTGCGCCCGCTGTTCGTCCACCCGAAGCGGCCAACTTGGGCGGAGCTCGCCAACCTGGTGGTGCAGGTCGCGTTCAACCTGGCCGTGTATCAGCTCTGGGGGATCAAGGCGTTGGCCTATTTACCGATCAGCTCTCTCATCGTCATGGGCTTGCATCCGATCGCAGGTCATTACCTATCGGAGCACTACGTGTTCCGAAAGGGGCAGGAGACGTATTCTTACTACGGACCCCTGAACCTTTTGGCCTTCAACGTCGGCTACCACAACGAGCACCACGACTTCCCCTACATCCCCGGCTCGCGCCTACCGCAGCTGAAGCGAATGGCGCCGGAGTTTTACGACGACCTTTACGCGCATCGCTCCTGGACCAAGACGCTATGGAGCTTCGTGACCGATCCGACCCTCGGTGGCCACAGTCGGGTGAAGCGCCGTCGCCGAGCATCGTAGAGCCCGACGGCTCCCGCCCGGCACCAAACGGGCCCAACCCCGTGGCGCTTGGTGAGGCGCCGCAAGTCATCGTATACCCGCGACGATGTCGGACGCACTGCGGCAGAAGCTCAGCGCGGAGCTGGCGGCGATCGCCTGGCGCGATCTGCGCCCTCACGCGGCGCGGGGCGCGTTGTTCCTGGTCTCGGGGGGCCTGGATCTGGTCGAGGCCACCGTGGCGGTGGCGCGTGACGACAAACAGGCGGTCACCTCCTGGCTCGAGCTGGGGACGCTGGCCCGGCCTTCCCAAGCCCAGATGACGGACTGGGAACGAGATCTCGACAAGCCCTTCCAGTACCTGATCGCACAACCGTTCGTGCTGGCCAGCGAAGTCTGAGCCGGCTGAATGCCGGGGGACCCTTCAACGGCAGCGTCCCTTCGCGAGCCGCCCCGCTTCGTTCCGGCGCTGAGATCAGGTGCCGGCTTCGAGCTGGCGCAACATCTGGCGCGCCTGCTTCGACCAGCGCTGGTCGCGGCGCTGCACGAACCTCGGGGAGTCCTCGTAGTGCTCGAGAGCCTCGCGGAGCACCTCGATGGCCCGCCGCCGCTCGCCGTGGAGGTCCGAGTAGTGGGCCAGCGCCAGGCGATGGTTGAAGCGGCCGCTGGCCTTGCCGAGCTCTTCCAGCAACTCGAGCGCGGCGTCGCGCTCGCCAAGGTCCCAGGTCAGCTCGGCGTACTCGAGCGCCGCTCGAAAATCGTCATGCTTCGGATTTCGCTCCAGGAGCTCTCGATAAACATCGGCCGCTCGCTGGCGCTCCCCCTGGCTGCGCAGGGAACGCGCCAAGCCGTGGCGCGCGCGATGACCGGCTGGGTCTCGGCGGAGGATGTCGTCGTAGTGCTCGACCGCCTCCTGGTGGTGACCGGCTTCGGTGAGCGCCTCCGCCAGGTTCAGACGATTTTCCTCGCTGCGGGTCGTATTGAAGCGGCGCCGCAGCTCCTCGAGCGACCTCGGCCGCGGCGCATCGAACGAGAACTTGCCGCGGAAATCGTGGATCTTGACCGCGAAGAAGTACACCCAGTCCCCGAAGGGCAGAAAAATCACGATCCAGATCCAGTAGGACTCCGCCCCGCGGCGGATACAGTCCACGGCCATCCAGAGCTTGAAAGCCAGGGCCCCGTAATACAGATACACGGTCCTCGCACCCTAGCTGCACCACTGACCGCTTTCAATCTTGCGCCTCAGCATCGGGGATGTCCACGCCGACCTTCGCGATGCGGTCCAGCGTCGCGGAGAATTCAGCCGTGGCGGGCGCGATGGTGCCCTGCTCGAGCGAAGGGGCCACGCGCTGGAGGATTGGACGGGATCCTTCCCGGATGGCCGCCTCGTCGAGGCGTTCGCCAATAAGCTCGAGGCCGATCAATCGAGGACCGTAGCTGTCCGCAATGGTGGCTATCACTCCTGCGTGACGTGAGGGCCGCCCGCGGTGGGCTGCCGGCGTCATCTCCGGAAGCCAAGGAGCCATCCCCATGTCCGTCACCCTGTATCACCACCCCTTCTCGCGCGCCGCGGGTACCGTCTGGATGCTCGAGGAGGTCGGCGTCGACTACGAGCTCTCGTTCGTCGACATCCTCGCGGGCGAGCAGAAGACGCCCGAGATCCTCGCGCTCAATCCGATGGGGAAGCTGCCGATCCTCACCGACGGTGACACGGTCGTCACGGAGTCCTGCGCCATCGGCCTGTACCTCGCTGATCGCTACGCGCCGGGGCGCCTGGCTCCTCCCCTCGATCATCCGTCGCGCGGCACCTACCTTCGGTGGTCGTGCTTCTCGCCGTCGGTCATCGAGCCCGGCGTCATGGCCAAGAAGGAGAGCTGGACGTTCCGCGAAGGCAGCGCGGGCTGGGGCAGCTACCAGGCGATGCTCCAGGCGATGGAGAGCGCGCTCGCCAAGGGACCGTTCCTTCTCGGCGAGACGTTCTCGATGGCCGACGTGATCTTCGGCGGCACGGTGCGGTACCTCACCACCTTCGGGCTCCTCGAGGCGCGGCCTGCCTTCACCGCCTACATCGAGCGGCTCGTCGCGCGCCCCGCCTTTCAGCGCGCCGAGGCCCGCAACGAGGAGGTGCGCCAGGCGCGCGGCATCACGATCCCCGGCTGAGCGCCGGGAAATTCCAGCGAGCTCCGTCTGAGGCCCTGCCGGGACGCCATCGAGCGGAGTATCCTTCGAGGGCCCTCGACGGTCTCTCAGGCATGACAGCCCACAATCTCGGTGCGGTCGCCGAAGCGATTCGGGGACCATTTCGGCAATTCACTCAGGAGTTCGAGCCTTTGCGGCCCGAACTGTACCGCTACTGTCGGTATCTGACGCGGACGCCTTGGGACGCCGAGGATCTGGTCCAGGACACGCTGGTGCGCGCGTTCATGATCCTCGGCACTCGCCATGACGCTCCGGTTCACCCGAAGGCCTGGTTGTTTCGGGTGGCGTCCAATCGCTGGCTCAACCTGTGCAAGCAGCGGCGAGAGGACCCGAGCGCGACGCTGCCCGAGGCGGCGCACACGCCGGTGGACCCCAAAGCGACGCGCGAAGCCGCCGGATCGTTGGTGGCAGCGCTGGCGCCGCAAGAGCGCGCGGCGCTGGTGCTCAAGGAAGTCTTCGATTTCTCCTTGGAAGAGATCTCCGAGATGCTGTCCACGACGGTTGGCGGCGTAAAGTCGGCGCTGAGCCGAGCCCGCGGGAAGGTGAAGGCGCCCAGCTGGAGCGGACAAGAGCTGGCGCCGCCTGCGGTCCTGGACGCGTTTTGCTCGGCGTTCAACGCGCGCGACCTGGACAAGGTCGTGTCGCTGCTTTCCGAGACGGTCGAGGTCGAGCTGTCGGGCACGTTCGTCGACAGCGGCCTCGAGATCGCGAAGCGCTCGTTCGGTGGGCTGATGTTCGCCACGAAGATGGCGCTGGAGGCGGGGATCCCGTCGGAGTACCGCGGGAGCATCCAGCCCCTGCCGCCGAGGTTCGACCTTCGCATGCACCGCGGCGAGCCGATCGTGTTGAGCTTCTGGCAACACGACGACGGGGAGCACGTGCGGGGGGTTTCGCGCATCACCGCGGAGGGGGACCGCATCACCCGACTCAAGCTCTACATGCACAGCCCCGAGCTCTTGGCCGAAGTGTGCCAGGAGCTGGGCGAGCCGTTCCGTAGCAACGGCTATCGCAACTGGGAGCTTTTGCCAGCGAGCGCCGGCTGAGCGACCTCCCCGAAACCCTTGGATCTCGGGACGGCTTGCCGGAGACTTACGGCATGAACCGGCAGGGGCCGAGCGCGGTGAACGTTTCGACGAGCCGCCTTGGGATCCTCGGGTTGATGGCGCTGCTTGCCCATCCGGGATGCGACCGAAAGCCGGCGCCGGCGC
>JAEZYZ010000174.1 GCA_023418705.1 Pseudomonadota bacterium
GGCTCCGGGGTCGCCTGCAGCCGGCGCAGGAGGCGGTCGACCGCATCGACGAACGCCGCCATGGAAGCGAAGCGTTTGCTCGGCCGCTTCTCGAGGCACCGCAAGACCAGCTGCTCGACCGGCGGCAAGAGGCCAGGCGCCGCGAGCAGCTCGCTCGGTGGTGAGGGGCTGGCGTACAGCTGCTTGGTGAGCACCCCCATGTAGCTGTCCGCCTCGAACGGCACGCGCCCGGTCAGCATCTCGTAGAGCACCACCCCGAGCGCATAGAGGTCCGACCGCGGATCCACCCCTTCGCCCGACGCCTGCTCCGGGCTCATGTAGTGCGGCGTCCCGTAGACGATCCCCTGGCGGGTCAGCTTGCTGCCGCCCGCGACCTTGGCGAGCCCGAAGTCGAGCACCTTGACGGGGCTGTCTCCCGAGCGCCCGACGTGCACGTTGTCGGGCTTCAGATCCCGGTGGATGATCCCCGCCTCGTGAGCGGCAGCGAGCCCTTGGGCGATCTCACGAGCGATCTTGAGCGCCCGCACCGGCGGCAAGGGCCCGTCGTTCCAGACGAGGGAGCTTAGCGAAATCCCCTCGAGCAGCTCCATCACGAAATACGGTTGCCCGGTGGGCAAGCTGCCGAAGTCCGAGATCTGGACCACGTTCGGATGACTGATGGCAGCCGCTGCCTTGGCCTCTCGAATGAAGCGCGCGGACAGCTCCGGGTCGACGGACAGCTCCCGCTTCAGGGCCTTGAGCGCGAACGAGCGCCCGAGGCGCACGTGGCGCGCTCGATAGACGCTCCCCATGCCCCCTTCGCCGATGAGATCCAGGATTTCATAGCGGTCGTCGATGACACGACCCTGCAGCGGATCGGCGGTCGGATCGTAGCGTGCCGACTCGGTCAGCGGCTCGCCGTCGAAGGGGCAGAAGCGCGCGTCCGACGAGAAGCGCTGGGCGCAGGCCGGACAGATCCGCGCCGTTCGGGTGGACACCGGCTCGGCCGCGGTCGGCTCCGTCACGGCGCTTCCGAACTGTACCGGCGTCCGCACCGTTCGAACGTTAACACCACCCCATCCCTGCGGCGCTGCACGCGGCGATCCCCGCTCACAAAAGCTGGGCGCCGCACTCGCTGCAGAACTTTGCTCCAGATGGATTGTGGCTGCCGCACTTGCCGCACCGCAGGCCACCGACCTGCGGCTGTGGTTGACCCGCTGGGGCCGCGTGGGGCGCCGCGGGGCCAGCGGGCGGCCCGTAACCCGCCGGAGGCGGTTGACCGGGGTGTTGGGGAGCCCCGTAACCCGGGTGCGGATAGCCAGGTGGTGGCGGATAGGGTCCTGGCGGATACCCCGCGGGCGGCGCCGGCGGATACCCCGGCGGGGGATACATCCCGCGGCCGTACATCATGCCGGCGCCCATCCCCATGCCCGCAGCCATCCCGGCGCCCGCGAGCGCCGCGCCGGCTCCCCCTTCCCCGCCGCCCTCGGCGAGCCCCTGCCCCATCCCGATCATCGCCTCTGCCCCGGCGTACTGCTGGTAGCGCTGCATGTCGAGTTGGTTCAGGTAGCGGGCTCGGTTCATGAACTCTTGATCGAGCTGGTACTGCCGCTGCTGCGCCTCGGCCTCCGCGCGCGAGATCCCGATCTTCGCCTTTCGGGCGTCGATCTTCGCTTGAACGATCTGATCCTGGAACTGATCGACGCGCGCCTGATCTTCTTCGGACAGGTTCAAATTGAGCTTGGCGATCTCCAGCACCTGCACGCCGATGCGCGCCAGATCTGGGCAATCCTGCACCACCGCCCGTGCGACGTCCGGACCGGCGGTGCCGAAGTCCATCATCGTCATGTCCCCGGAGCGGATGAGCCGCGTGAGCGTGGTCTTCAACCCCATCAAGAGCTGGTCGCGCACCCACTGCATGGCCCGGTCCGGATCGGCCGCGCCGGTTTGACCGACGAACTCGAGCACGAACCGCACCGGATCCACGACCCGGTAGGAGTAGGTGCCGAACGCGCGGGGGTTGACGCGGATGTCGAGCTCGGGATCGCGCATCGAGCCGATCGGCCCCCCGAAGCCTTGATTGTAGATGGGCCGGGTGGTGACGAAGAAGAGCTCGGAGATGAAGACGTTGCCACCGGTGAACCTATCGACCAGGGCGTTCAGAAACGGGATGTTCTGCGTCTGCAGGGTGTGCCGACCGGGACCGAGGGCGCCGACGTACTGGCCGTCCTTGAAGAACAGGCACACCTCGTCCGAGTCGACCGTCAGCTGGCTCCAGAAAGGAAACGTCTGATCGGGATGCTTGAATACGACCTTGTCTTTGAACGCGTCGGCGCGCGCGATCATCATCCGCTGCACGCCACCTTTGACGAAGTCCATGATGCCCATCTGCGGTCGTCCTCCTGCCGGTCTCCGGCACTTTCGCCGTTATAGCGTTTTTTTGCCGACCGGACAGCTCCCGACCACGCAAAAAGCGGCGCTCGGGCTCCGATTTTTTCCGCGCGACGCTCTGGCAATCGGACTTTGGCGATCGGAGCGCCGGCCGCCGGCGCGCGCGGTCCGCACGGTCGCACCAGCACGCGGAGTCGGGTTACGATGGCGAAACGCTTTCGAACGTTACCGACCCCATGAGTGAAGAGCTATCGTTCGCGCCCGTCGACGTCCAAGCGCTGCCCGGACCGGCGCGCAGGATCCTCGGCGAGGGTGCGCCGCCGCCCATGCGCTTGATGGCTGCCAAGGGGGTGATCCCCGGCATCAAACCTGCCGACTTGGTCACGGTCGTCGCGCTGCTCGGCGACGCCGCCGAGCAGCAGGTGGCCGACACCGCCCGCGCGACGCTGGCGAACCTGCCCCCGCCGGTGCTCGGCGGCGCGCTGTCCGCCGATCTGGAGCCGGTCGTCATCCACCGGCTGGCGCTCGCCCAGGCAGGGCGCGCGGACGTCGTGGAGAAGGTGCTGCGCCTGCCCCGCATCGCAGCGCCGACGCTGTCCTGGCTCGCCGAGCAAGCCGACGAACGCATCGGCGAGCTGATCGCCACCAACGAGGAGCTGATGCTGAAGAACCCGGTGGTGATCGAGAAGCTTTACATGAACAAGCGCGTGCGGATGTCCACCTCGGATCGCTTGATCGAGCTCGCCGTGCGCAACGGGATCGAGCTGACGATCCCGGCCTTCAAGGAGGCCGCGGCGGCGATCATGAACGAGCTCATCCCCGAGCCGACGGAGGAGCCGACCTTCGACGACGAGCTCTTCCAGCGCACCGAGCTGATCGCCGAGCAGACGCAGCTCGCCGCCGACGACGAGGACACCCACGAGACCGATGACGAGGGGGAGGAACACCTAAGGACCAAGTTTTTGCCGTTGCACGCGCAGATCGCCGAGATGACCGTGAGCCAGAAAATTCGGCGCGCCATGCTCGGCACCTCGGCGGAGCGTCTCTTGCTCGTCCGGGACACCAATCGGCTCGTCTCCGCGGCGGCGATCAAGAGCCCGATGGTCAAGGAGAACGAGGTCGTCATGATCAGCGCGAGCCGCAGCGTCAACGAAGACGTGCTGCGGCTCATCGCGCTCAGCCGCGAGCACACGCGCAGCTATCAGGTCAAGCTCAACCTGGTAAGCAATCCGCGCACCCCGCTCACCTTCGCCGCGCGGCTGGTGCCGCACCTGAGGGAATCGGATCTGAAATCGATCGCGAAGAGCAAGAACGTCAGCGGCGCGATCGCACAGATCGTGCGCCAGCAGCTGTCGCGCAAGACGAAGGCGTAGCCGGCGCCGACCTCATCCGCCGAACTCCCGAAGTCCCTTCCGTTCGTCCGCCCTCCTCCTCCTCCTACGAAAACGAAACGCGAAGCGAGCGAAAACACGGGGGGAATCCGCCGCGACGGGCTCCGCTGTTTTTGTTCACAGGAAGGGCGGAAGGACGGAAGATTTTTTGGGAGTTCGACGGCTGAGCCCGACACGAGCCTCGCGTCCGGTAGCCACCACGGTGGCGCGTCGCGCCGCCGAGATCGAATCTCCAGTTTGGGACCGACGACGTCGGTCCCCCCTTCCGCTCGTCCGATCCTCCCTGTGACCAATCTCCGATTTAGACCCGTCGAGCACGACGCTAGTTCGGTGGTGAGAGGCGTTTTCACTTGCTCGAGGTGGGCCGAAGGCCCTGATGGTCTTCTTGTGCAAAAACCCCGGGAGCTCGTCGCCGCGCCTGGAACACAGGGTTGTCGGGTCCCTCAGCCGTGGCCGCCTCGGCGACGGGCGGGCAGCCCGGCTGCGGCGACCTGCCCGGAGATCACGCCTTTGCACCCGATCAGGCGGTCCGCCATCGCTTTGAGGATGCGCGCCGGCCCCTTCGCCGCGATCACCTCCAGGCAGTGATCGTGATCGAGGTGCACGTGGAGCGCGCTGACGATGTAGTCGCCATGATCGTGCTGAATCTCGGTGAGCCGCTCGGTGAGCTCACGCACGTGGTGGTCGTAGACGAGCGTGATCGTGGCGGCCATCGTGCGCCCGCTCTGCCAGGCCTCCTGATCCAGCTCCTTGCGCACCAGATCACGGATGGCCTCCGAACGGGTGTTGCTGCCGCGCCGCGACACCAGGGCGTCGAACTCTTCGAGCAGCTGCCGCTCCATGGCGATCCCGAATCGGACCAGCTCGGCCATGTGCCTGACGTAGCACGGCCCGAGCCCGTCCCTAAGCCCTCCGCGTGCCCGTGCCCGGATGTGGCGCGCTCGAGCGCCTACTCGCGGCCGTATTTTTTGATGCGCGCTTCGAGCTTGGCGGCGCGCGCCTCTTCGGCCTGCTTGGCGCGCTCCGGATCGACGACGAACGGCGACATTCGCTCGGCCTTCTCGAACTTGGCGCGGTACTGGTTGGCCTCGTATTTGGTCTTGAAAGGCCCGATGCGCACGCGGTGCCACAGGCCGCGATCGGGCACGTAGGCCGCTTGCCGGAAGGCGCTGTGCCCCCGCTGGCGCAGCTGCTCGACGAACTTGTCGGCGTCGGCGGGATCCTTGAAGCTGGCGACCTGGATTTGATAGCCGTCCGCGTTGCCCGGCGGCGCCAGCTCTCCCGAAGCTGCGGCCTTGGCCGCGCTCACGGCCATCGCCGTCAGGGAGTCCTTCGGATCGGTGGTCACCGAGGTCGCGTTGAGCAGGGTCCCCGCGGGCAGCGGCACGACCGGGAGGCGATCGCTGGCGGGCGGCGGCTCGGCGCCGTCCGCCGGCGCGAGGACCTCCTCGGGTTGTTTCACCAGCCGCCCGCGCTGATCCTTGACGGCGGCCAGCGCCGTCGTCGGCGTCTCGTCGTCGCTCAGGATGCCCGGGAACGTGACGTCGCGCCCGTCGAGGGCCTCGGCGGGCACGCCTTGCTTGGCCTCTGCGACGAGCGTCGCCAGCGGATCCTCGGTCGACTTCGCCGCGGGCCCCTCGCGCTTGGCCACCATCACGCCCACCACCACGAGCGCCGCGCCCCCGAGCGAGGCGAGCAGCAAGGTCCCGAGGCGGGAGCCTGAACGTGCGGCCCCGTCCCCCTCCTGGATCTGCTCGAGATTGCGGATGTTCACCCTCGCGATTGTGGGCGCCGGCGCCAATGTGGGACAAAAAACCGGCGCCCCCGGCCACGGGACCGATCCGCCTCCTGCTACGGTGGCTTGCCCGCCAGGGCGAGCACGCCGAGCGCCTTCCAGCGCGTCTCGTCCACCTCGCGCGCCGGATCGCTGTCGGCCACGATGCCGCCACCGGCGAAGAAATGCGCCAGGCCGCCGCGGCTCGTGACGGTGCGAATGGCCATCGCGAGCGTGAGCCCCCCGTCGTGCCCCAGGTAGCCGATGGCCCCCGTGTAGAGCCCGCGCCGGTGGGGCTCAAGCTCGGCGATCGCCTCCATCGCCCGCACCTTCGGCGCGCCGGTGATGCTGCCGCTCGGCAGCATCACCGTGAGCAGATCGCTGCGGGACACGCCCGACCGGAGCCGTCCCCGGACGCCTGCGATACGATGGTGGATGCTCGGCAGGGTGTGCACGGCGGGCGGCTCGCAGAGCTCGACGCTCGCCGGCTCCGCGAGCCGGCCGAGGTCGTTGCGCTCGATGTCGATGACCATCGTGAGCTCTGCCCGTTCTTTGGGGTCGGCGTCGAGCTCGGCGATGAGCGCGCGATCTTCGGTGGGCGTGCGGCCCCGGGGTCGCGATCCCTTGATCGGCCGCGTCAGCGCCACGCCGGCGGCGTCGAGCGACAAAAACAGCTCCGGAGACAGGCTCGCGACCTGCAGCTCGCCGAGCTCGAGCGCCGCCGCGTACGGCGCGGAGGCGTGCTCGGCGAGCGCCGCCAACAGCTCCACGCTGTCGCCGCTCAGGCGCAGATCGAAGCGGCGCGCCAGGTTCACCTGATAGAGCTCACCCGCGGCGATCAGCTCGAGCGCGCGCTCGATGCGCTCTTCATGGCGCGCATCGGCTTCGGGCGGCGCACGCCACGTCAGCTGCAGCGGGGCAGGTCCGCGCTGCCGCCGCGCCAGCGCTTCGAGGCGCGCCACGGCGGACGGATCGTCGCCGATGATCTCGACCTCACGGTCGATGCGGAGGACCGCGCCGTAACGCAGCCAGAGGGGCGCACAGAGGTCGGGCTCCGGGCGGCGGTCGGGCGCGGCGCCTCGGCGGCGCTCGATCGCGCGCGTGGCCTCGTACGGCAAGAGCCCGACCCAGCGCGGCACGCCGGCGCCGGCGC
>JAEZYZ010000237.1 GCA_023418705.1 Pseudomonadota bacterium
GCGACGCCCATCGCGGCCTCGTACTGTTCGTTACTGCAGGGGCTGGGGATGAAGACGGGCCACAGCGGCAGGCCGGCGGCGGCGGCCTGGGCTTCGAGCAGGTCGCGGCGGACGGCGTGCATGGCGACGCGGTCGTGGACCTCGTTGATGGTGGTGAGCAGGCCCACGACGTCGACCTCGCCCCGCTGGCGTAGGACGTGGAGCGACCAGGCGCTGTCCTTACCGCTGCTCCAGGCGAGGAGCGCGCGGGGTTTCATTTTTTGAGCTCGACGCCGGTGGCGACCAGGCGGACCTCTTCGGCCGTGCCGTCGGGGTTCTTCTTCGCGAAGGTCGCGCCCTCTTCTTCCATGTGCTCGACGTGGGAGGCCTTGACGGTCGTCACCTCGACGACCCCGTGGACGCGGGCGTGGGCGCCCTGCGAGTCGGTCGGCACGAAGAAGCCATAGTCCTTGAAGGTGACGCGGCAGCCGGGGTTGGCCTTGTCGGGGGAGTCGGCAAGCTCCATCCAGCAACCTTTGCGGGAGCAGGCGCGCCGGACGTCGCCTTCGACCAGGACGGTCTTGTCTTTGTAGCTCGCCGGGTCCTCGAGCACCTTGGTGAGCGAGACCGCCTGGACGGCGGGGAGGGGCTCGCCGTAGCGGCGGTAGCCCGCCTTCGGCGCGGGCGCGGCGGCGCCACCCGCTTCGGTGCGTTGCGCACCTTCGGCCTGAGCCGCCGAGGAACGTTCCGGGTTGTTCTCGCAGGCCGCGAGGGTCGTGACCAAGACCAGAGAGAGGGCGCGGAGCAGCATGGGGGCCGAGCATAGCAGCCAGACTGGGCACCACCATCGGCGCCCCTGGCATCGCTCAGGGCAGCGGGTTCGAATTTTACCCGGGAGATATTGACGGTCAATTATACCCGGGTAATATAGGTAGCATGCAGAACGAGGCAGGGTTCGTGGCGTTCGCCGGGGCGCGCCGGGTGGCGGCGGGGCCTTTGGAGCAGGTGCTTCCGGCGCTGAAGCGGCGGTTCGATGAGGATCCCTCGGAGCTGGTCCTGGTGTTCGACGTCGGGACGGGGCGGCAGGTGGATTTCGATCTGCGCGGCACGCTCGAGGAGGTGCTGGCGCGGGCGATCCCGGCCTCGCCACGCGGCCCGGGGCGCCCCAGGCTCGGGGTCACCAGCCGCGAGGTGTCGCTCCTGCCGCGCCACTGGGACTTCTTGGAGCAGGAGCCCAACGGCATCTCGTCGGCGCTGCGCAGGCTGGTGGAACGGGCCATGAAGGCGCAGTCGGGGGCGCAGCGGGCGCGGCGGCTGCGGGCGGCGCTGAGCTCGTTCTTGTCCAGCATGGCCGGCGATCGGCCGGGCTACGAGGAGGCGTGCCGGGCGCTGTTCGCCGGCGACACAGCCCGCTTCGAGAAGATCGTGCAGCGCTGGCCGAAGGACATCCGCGACCACGCGATCGAGCAAGCGCGGCGGGCCGCTCTGGCCGACGCGTCGCCCCCGGCGCTCAGCGGCGCCGAGCCCGATCGATCATGAACGCCACGGGCTCCGCCATGTTCTCCGCCGTGATCTCGATCTCCGGGTGGTCATTCGCCCAGACACGGAAGACCTCGTCAGCGAAGCCCTGGCCGACCGCCTCGACCCCGGCGAAGTCGAGGATGACGTGGCGAAAGCGATCGAGGTTGTTCAAAAGTCGCTTCGCCTCCGAACGCGAGACGAAGCGCACGCCGTAGGAGAAGAGCTTGACCACGGTGCGGGTCGTGTCGAAGGCAAGGTCGTGGGTGTACTTGGAGAACACCGCTTCCAATGTCTCGTGTTTGCTCAGCGCGACTTCGAAGCGCACGCGCGTCCCTGGCTCGTCAGGCCCTGAACCGACGGCTTGGTCGCCGCGAAGGTTATCGACCTCCCAACGGAGCCCGTTGGCCGTGATCTCGAAGTGGTCCGCCACCTTGGACGTGAAGAAGATGCCTTCGCCGGTGTGGCGATCGGGCAAGGTGGTCGTCTTACCCTTCGAGATTTCCTGGAGCGCCTCGAGCCGGCTCGATAGCTCGAGCTTGGCCCGCACATGCTCGAAAATGCCGATGCCGTGGTCGGTGATCTCGAACCAGAACAGACCGTCCGTGATCCCGGCCGAGATGCGGACGGTGGGGGACCCGGAGTGGTCGATGGCGTTGTTGAGCATTTCCGTGAAGGCGTAAGTGGCCACCGAGCGAGCGTTCGCGTTCTCCGGATTGGAGAGATCGGCCAGAGCTTCTCGAGCGCGCTCCCAGACCCGATCTTCAGCGAGCCCCAGCGTCGGGAGTTCCGCCTGAAAGGTGGGCGGCCGCGCGCCGCGGTACCGGGTCGCCCGGCCTTTCCCTGAAACGACGAGGAGGCCGGCCTCGACTGCGCGCCGCAGGTGGAGGTGGACGGCTTGACGAGAAATCCCGGTCCGCTCGGCTAGCTCGGAGCTCGAGAACCAATGCCCGGAAGCTGCAAGCTCTGAGATGTCATTGAAAATATCGCCAACCACCCTCCTATGCTGGTGATTCTTTTCGGAATCGTCAATGCTAATCGTCAACTAGATTCATAGAATCGTCAACTTCAATCGTCAACATTCCGCAGCGAATCGTCGACCAGAATCCTCAATCCCCTCGAGAGTGAACGCACCGCCCGAGGGCCTGATCAAAGCGGCTCGAGCTTGTCCGCGGCGGCTGCTCGGGTCGCGCGGCGATCGAGCTTGCCGGTGGGGCCGAGGCAGAGCTCGGCGACGACGGCGATGCGGCGGGGGCGCTTGAAGCTGGCGAGGTTCGTTCGGACGAAGCCGGCGAGGGTGTCGCGGTCGAGGCCGCTCGACGCGGGGACGATCGCCGCGCACACGACCTCTCCCCAGGTGTCGTCGGGCAGGCCAAAGGCGCAGGCGGCGGCGACGCCTGGGCAGCGCTCGAGCGTGGCTTCGATCTCGGCGGGGCTGACGTTCTCGCCGCCGGTGACGATGAGCTCGCCTTGACGGCCGCGGACGTGCAGGTTGCCCTCGGCATCGAAGCGGCCGGCGTCGCCGGTGGGGAGCCAGCCATCGGAGGTCAGGCCTTCGGGCGACGGGGATACGGGCTCGTAGCCGCTGAACAGGGTGGGGCCGCGGACCTGGATCTGCCCGGCGGCGACGCGCACCTCGATGCCGGGCAGCGGTCTGCCGGCTCCTTGGTGCTCGCCGGGCGGCAGCGCAGCCATGGTGACGGTGGAGCACGCCTCGGTGAGGCCGTAGCTGGTCAAGACGGGCAGACCGCGGCCGCGCGCCTCTTCGAGGAGCGCGGGGGAGCAGCCGGCGCCGCCGAGCAGCACCGCGCGCAGGCTGCCCGGGGCGCGCAGGCCAAGCTCGAGCAAGGCCTTGAGCTGCGTCGGGACGAGCGAGATCAAGCTCGGACGCTCGCGCTCGATGGCCGTGAGGATCTGCTCGGCGCTGGGGGCGTCGCGATCGGGCTTGGGCTCGACGAGCACCACGCTGCGCCGGGCGAGCAGGCAGCGGGTGAGGATGGAGAAGCCGCCGACGTGGGCGAGCGGCAGGCAGCAGAGCCAGCGATCGTCGGCGCCGAGCGGGAGGCGGGCCGCGGAGGCGCGGGCGGAGGCGACGAAGGCGCGGCGGGACAGCACCGCCGCCTTCGGGGCGCCGGAGCTGCCGGAGGTCGGGACGAGGGCGAGGGGCCGCTCGTCATCGGGCACCCCGCCGGGCGGGTCGGAAGCGTGGCCGTCGAGCTCGAGCGCGGCGGGCTCGATCAACGGCTGGTGGGCCACCGCGCCGAGCAGCCGGCGCCGCTCCTCGGCCGTGGTGCGCGGGTGCACGAGCAGCAAGGGCTGGCCGGCCCCGATCAGGCCGTGCAGCAGGCACACGGTGGCCCCGCTGGGCGTCGCCACGACCGCGACCGGCGCCGGCGACCGCAGCTGGTAGCCCGCGCGATCGAGGGCCG
>JAEZYZ010000250.1 GCA_023418705.1 Pseudomonadota bacterium
CGCCTGCTCGGCGAGCGCGCGCTGCCGGGAGCGCCCGTCAAGCTCGACGTCGTCACCGGGGTGCACCCGCTGGCAGCGACGTTCCCCTTGCTCGACGTGCTGAAGCTGAGGCCCGGTCTCGACGGAGCCTGTGCGGGCGCGACTTGTCTGGCGCCGTGGCAGCTGGTCGCCCTCGACTACTTCACCACCAACCGGCCGATCCCGGGTGTGAAAGACGCAAGCTTCGGCTTCTCTCCGAGGCGCCTCGCCCGAGCGCTGGGAAGCTCCGGACGCGGCCTCGATGGCATCGCGCGCATCGAGACTCAAAGCTACGTCGTCGACATCGATGGGGCCCACCCGCTCGAGCGCTTGAAGCGTGGCCGCCAAGAGCTGACCCCGGCTTCGGCAGCGCGCGCGGCCCGGGCCGCCGAACGCCACATCCTGCGCGCGCTCGGTGAAGATGGTCGCTTCCGCTACCTGCTCGACCCCTTCAGCGGCCGCGTCGAAGCCGGCAACTTCAGTGTGCCCCGCCAGGCGGGCACCGTTCTGGTCTTGTGTGAGCTCGGCCGACAGCGGCGGCTCGGCGGCGCTGTCAGACGCGCCCTCGAGCTCCTCGCCGGCTATCAACGCCAGATCGCCGCCGGGTCGGTGCTCTCCGACGACGACCGGCGCGCGCGGCTCGGCGTGACGGCGCTGCCGTTGGTCGCCTTCGCGAGCTGTCGCGAGCACGTCGGCGATCGCTACGACGCCCTGATCGGAGCGCTCGCGCAGGGCCTGCTCGCGTTTCAGCGCCCGAACGGCGACTTTTTCCCCGAGCTCGACCTGACGACGGGCACGGCCTACGGCGACCACACCGCCCTGTACTCGCCGGGCCAGGCGGTGCTGGCTTTGGTGCTGGTCGAGCAGCTGGCGAAATCCGGCGCGCTGGTCGGCGGACCCTCGCCGGAGGTGATCGGTGCTGCCGCTCAGCGCGCCATGGATTTTTTCTCCGGCCCCTACTGGCGCGGCGCCTTCTCCGACTTCTTCTTCCTGGAGGAGAACTGGCACTGCCTGGCGGCGCGCGCGGCGCTCGCCGGTCGCCGCCACGACGGCTACGAGCGGTTCTGCCTCGACTACGTCGGCTTCAAGTCGCGCATCATCCTGGACGCGAGCGATGGCGCGTTGCCCGAGTGGTACGGCGGCTATGGCATCAGCAACCTGTTCCCGCCGCACAACACGGCCACGGCGGGCTTCGGCGAAGCGCTCGCCGCGGCCATGGCCGTCAAGCAAGCCCGCGGGCTGGACTTGCAGGACGACCGCGCGCGGATGCGGTCGGTGCTCGGGTTTCTGACGGCGGCGCAGTGGGACGAGGTGAGCTGCTTCGCGTGCGCCGAGCCGCGCGAGGTGGTCGGCGGCTTCTCCGAGCACGCCGCGTCTCCCTGGATCCGCATCGACTACGTGCAGCACGCCATGGCCGCCCTCGGCCACGGCGGCCGCCTGCTCGCGCTGTGAGGAGGGGCCCGGCGCATGTCTCGATGGTTGGCGTACGTCGTGGGGCTCGGCACCGTCGTCGCGACCGCCTCGCCGGCGTTCTTCCCGGACCAGCCCGACTCCTACCCGCTCTCGACCTACCCCATGTTCTCGCGCCCGCGCGACAAGCCGACGGTCTTCTTCGTGGAGGGGCTCGACGCGGCGGGCGAGGGCGTGCGCCTGCCGTCGGCCCTGGTCGCCAGCCAGGAGGTGATGCAGACGGCCGTCACCGTGCGCCGGGCCATCCAAGCCGGAGAGCCGGCGATCTCCGAGCTGTGCGCCGAGGTCGCGCGCCGGGTCGCCGCGAGCCGCGAGCACGCCCAGGTGCGCGCCGTTCGCCTGGTCAGCGCCCGCTTCGACCCGGTCCGCTACTTCACCGTCGGGCGCGCGCCCGAATCGCTGACGGAGCACCGGCGCTGTTCGGTCGGGGGTGAGCGGTGACGCTGCTCTCGGCGATCGACCGCTTCTTCTATCCGCCGGCACCGGCGGCGCGGCTCGGGGCGGTGCGCGTCGCCGCCGGCGCCTTTGCGTTGATCTACCTGCTCGCGCGCGCCGGGCCGTTCCTCAGCGTCGCGAGCTACGCGCCGCGGCTCTTCGATCCGGTCGGCCCCGTCGCGCTCCTCGAGGCGCCGCTGCCGGCCCCGCTGGCGCACGCGCTGTTCGCCCTCACGGTGGTCCTCGCCGTGCCGTTCGCGCTCGGGTTCAAGTACCGCGTCGTCGGGCCGCTGTTTGCGCTGCTTCTGCTCTGGGAGACCAGCTACCGAAGCTCCTGGGGGATGAAGTTTCACACCGAGAACCTGCTGGCGCTCCACGTCTTGCTGCTGGGCTTCGCCCCCGCGGCGGACGCGCTGTCGCTGGACGCTCAGCGACGAACGCCCGCGAGCGCCAGCGGCGCGCCCGCCGGGGCCGCGCCCGCCGAGCCGCACGGGCGCTACGGCTGGGCGCTGCGGGCCCTGTGCCTGGTGACGATCGTGACCTATGTCCTGGCCGGGCTCGCCAAGATCCGAAACAGCGGCTGGGACTGGGCCGACGGGGAGATCCTGCGCACGCACATCGCCTACGACAACGTGCGCAAGCTCGAGCTCGGCAGCTGGCACTCACCGCTCGGTGCCGCGTTGGTGCCGCACGCCTGGCTCTTTCCACCGCTCGCGTGGACGAGCTTGTTGCTCGAGCTCGGCGCGCCGCTGGCCTTGCTGGGCAGAACCGCGGCGCGGATCTGGGCGCTGGGCGTCTGGGCGTTCCACGTGGGCGTGCTGCTCTTGATGGCGATCGCGTTCCCCTACCCGCTGTCCTTCGTCGCGTTCGTCCCCTTCTTCCCGGTGGAGCGGTGGCTCGAGCGCCCCCGGGTGCGCGCCGTCGTGCAGCGCGCGCAAGCACTGTTGCCAAGGTGGAAATGAAAAACTGGCTCGCCTTTTTGACCGTCGAGCAGTGGCGTCGCATCGACGCGGAGTACAAGACCGAGGCGCTGCCCAGCCTGCGCGCCGGCGCCGTGCTGGTGACCGCGGCCGTCGCGCTGCTTCTGCCTCGCTATTTCGGGCGCGCAAGCTTCATCGAAAGTGTGCCGAGCGCCGCCGCGCTGTTCCAAGAGCTGCCACACCCAGCCCTGTACCCGAGGCTGTACTGGGCGGGGTTCAAGCTCGTCAACTATGGCCTCTTGCCGCTTTTGTGCATCGGCTTCGTCTTGCGCGGCAGGCTCCGGGACTACGGCCTGCGCTTCGTGCGCGAGCCGCGTGTGTGGTTGCTCTACGTCGCGATGGTGCTCTTGGTCGTTCCGATGGCGTACCTGGCCTCGTTGACGCCAGCGTTCTTGAAGACGTACCCGAAGTACGCGGGCGCAGGCGACAGCTGGACGGAATTTTTGCTGTGGGGCTTCGCCTACGGCTTTCAGTTCTTCATGCTCGAGTTCTTCTTTCGGGGCTTTCTGATCTTCAGCCTGGCGCGCTACATCGGTTCCCTGTCGATCTTCGTCATGATCGTCCCGTACGCGATGATCCACCTCGGCAAGCCGATGGCCGAGGCGCTCGGCTCGATCATCGCCGGCATCGCGCTCGGCACGATCGCGCTCCGCACCCGCTCGATCTACGGCGGGGTCGCCGTCCACTGCGCGGTCGCCTGGAGCATGGACGTCTTCGCGCTGCTACAAAAAGGGCGCCTCGGCGCGTTGCTGGCAGGCTGAGGGCTCCCCACGAACAGGCGACGGGCTGCGACGCTCCGCCTGGCGAGCTACCCTAAGGCGCGCCATGGACGTGATCTTCCGCCGCACCGGCGAGCGACGCTACGCGGTCGTCCTCTCGATCGAGGGCCGTGCCCCGCAGGTCATGGACCCGGCGCCAGGGTTCGATCCCCACATCCCGCACGACCTGGTCCACTACGCCGTCGAAGCCGAGCTCGGCCTCACCGCCGGCGTCTACGGGCGCGCCGCCGCCGGTGGAGGCACCTTCATCCCCGCCGAAGCGGCGGGCAAGAGCCCACGGGAACGGGCGCGCGAGCGACGCAAGCAGCAGCGCCGGGAGGCCTCGCTGCGGAACGCGGACGAAGCGGAGCACCACGACATGATCCGATCGGAGCGCCTGGCCGCGGTGTGCGATCTCCACTGGCGGCGCCGCGCCGGCCAGCGCCCGGATCCGCTGCGGCTCGCACCCGACGCGGCGTTGTCGCCCGAGGACGCGCGAGCCGTCGAGCGTGTCGTCCTCCGTATGGAGACGCTGGCGGCGCTGTGGCAGCAACTCCCGGTGGGCGGTGAGCTTGCGTTTGCGTGGCCCAGCGTCGAGCCGAAAGTGGGCGGGCGAGCCTCGACGCGCTGACCTGCGAGTGCTCATGCCGTCGCGCCATGAGCCCGCGGGGGTGGCAAAAGTGCCACTCCCCTGGGGCAGCCCCGAGACTGTAAAGCCCAAGCAACCCTAACAAAGAAGTCGCCGCCAAGGAGCGCCGCCATGTCAGTCCTGACCTCCATCGAGCGTCAGCGCTGCACGGCTCGGTCGCTTCAGTGAAGAAGTGCGCCGTGCGCGCGGTCCGGCCCCCCTTGAGCGGCGAAGCTACGAGCTTGTCGAGACAGAGATGTTGCGCCTTCAGGTCATGACCATTCTTATCTGCTGCTGCATCGCCCTTCAGCCCGACACGGCTGCCGCACAAGCCGAAGAGGCGGACGAGGCACGACCCGAAAAGCAGCGCTGGGCACTGGGAGCAGCGGGAACGATCCGCAGCTTTCTTGGGGAGGCCATTCAGACGGGCCCGTTCGTTGGCGCACGCCTGTGGCTGTCCCATAGCCTGCACCAAAAGGTGTCTGTCGCAGGTGGGGTGGGCCGCTCGCTCCCAGCGGCGGAGAACCTTGAGCTGCCTGGGTCTCTGCGCGCCGACGGAACGGCGGCGACCGTCCCGGTAACCCGCGATCTTGCGGTGTGGGAGGTCGACGTCTCAGGGCGCTACCATTTCGTGGGAAAAAGCTACGATCCGAGCACCTTTTATGGGCTCATCGGCGCGTCGCTTCTCTGGATCGACAGCTCGATCGGCTACGACGACGCGCGCTACGACCTCTCCTACTTGGAAACGGACTCTACCTCGGCGGGCTTCATGCTGATCGGGGGCCTTGGCTTTCGCTGGACCTTGGGGAACCTGGCGCTCCTCGCCGAGACGTCCCTGGCACTTCCGGCCAACGAGGTCAACGGCGAGGCGGTGCAGGTCGAAGTGCCGGCCTACGCGATGGGGCAGCTCGGGGTCGGCTACGCGTTCTGAGCCACTGATTGCCCCCCCCGCGCGGGGCGGCGGGCTCGCCTTTTCTGCCACGGATCGCCTTCGGTGAGCCGCGGCGCTGGTCTGGAGAAGCAGCATGAACAAACTGATATTGATATTAACGGTATTTGGTCTTGGTGGCTGCGCCACGGTAGCTTGGGACAGCGCGCCCGCCAAAGACGGGTCGCAGCTCGTCAGCGGGGAGAGCTCAGGTCAGGCAACCATCTGGAGCTGCAAGCAGGAATGCGAGCAGCTCGAGGTCAACGAGGAGTGATCGATCATGTACAAGTATCTGCTGGCGCTGGGAGTGTGTCTGCCCCTGTTCGGTTGTGCCTCGGCCTATTCGAGCATCCGGCAAACGAATGAGGACACCTACGTCGTGACCAAGGTCAAGCGGACCCCGTTTTCCATGAGCTCCACGGTCCTTCAGTGCAAACACCAGGGCAGCGTGATGAACTGCGGTGAGCTCGCCTCACCCTGAGCCGGTCCGACGCGCGCTGCGCCACGAAACCTGATTGCGGGGAGCCTCGGCACCGGCCCGAGGCCCCCCGGCTCCGCGCACGCGATGGTATCGAGCTCCTGCCCACCCCCCGATGCCCACGGGGATGGGGCCCATTGCGCGGTGGGCGCGCTTTACGTAAAGATCCGCGCCATGGGCCTCCTCACCTTTGGTCTCAACGTGACGTTGGATGGGTGCATCGATCACACCCAGGGGATCGCGGACGACGAGCTGCACGACTATTGGACCGAGCTCATGGATCAGAGCGGCGCGATGCTCTTCGGGCGCAACACCTACGAGCTGATGGAGGGGGCCTGGCCCCCGGTGGCGCGGGACGAAAAGGCGCCGCGCGCGATGCGCGAGTGGGCACGGAAGCTCGAGGCGAAGGCGAAGTATGTCGTGTCGAGCTCGCGCAGCGACTTTCCGTGGCAGAACACGATCAAGCTGGAGGGTGACCTGCGCGAGGCGATCTCGGCGCTGAAAGCGAAGACCGAGCGGGGCGTCCTCGTCGGAGCGCCCAAGCTGGCGGCGGCGCTCGAGGAGTTGGGACTGATCGACGAGTACCGGATCGTCGTTCATCCCGTCATCAGCGGGCGCGGCCCGACGTTGTTCCACGGCCTCGCGAGTCCGCGGCAGCTCGAGCTCCTGTCGACGCGGCGGTTCAAGTCCGGTGTGCAGGCGCTCCACCTCCGCCGCAAACCGAGATGAGCTTGGACGGGCTCGAGCCTCTCCAAGCAGCGGCGCCGAGGACGGCGAACACCGGGGTGGTCGAGCACGGCAACTCCGCGGTGCTCGTCACCGTCGGGAGCGGGGGAGAGCTCTTCGACCGCCGACGCGTCGACCTGACGGAGCCGGGGCTCCCGACACACCCGCACCACCACGAGGGATCGTGGGCGATCGGGCGCTACTTGAACACGCCAGGAGCGCGCAGGCTGTCGCTGCCGGAGGCCGTTGCGCTGGTCGAACGTGTGCGGGCGTCGGCCGCGCGGGGCGCGCGCGTGTGTCTCGAGGCGCTGGCCGAGGCGATCCCCGTGTCGATCGTCGGGATCGCGATCCGCCGCTGTCCGGAGCTCCCGCCGACGATCGAGGAGCGCATCGCCGACAACCGCGCGCAGACGATGGCCGACTCGGTCATGTACCGAGAGGCCCTCGCCGCCGCCGCCGAGGCGCGCGGCTGGCGGGTGGTTTGGTACGATCGCGATCTGGTGTTTCGTGGAGCGGCAGCGACGCTCGGTTGCAAGGACGTTCGCCCGTTGCTCGCTGCCATGGGACGCTGCGTGGGCCCACCTTGGCAGGCGACCCACAAGCTCGCGGCCGCCGCGGCGATCGCCGCCCACGGAGCTGTCGACCCGTCGACGTGACGGCGTGCCGAGCCGCAGGTTTCTTTATCGTTTCGGTGCAGGGCGTTTGCGCTCGCTGCCTCGGGTGCCATCCTGCACCGTCATGAAGGTTGCCATCTCTGGTGGAGGGATCGCTGGACTGAGCGCCGCGGCGGTGCTGGCGCAACGCGGCCACGATGTCGTGCTCTTCGAGCGCCGTGAGGGGCCAGCGACGATTGGCGCCGGCGTCGTCTGTTTTCCCAACGCCACGCGCGTTCTACAGGCGTTCGGGCTAGAGGATGCGGTCCGGGCCGTGGCAGGGACGCCCCTTTGCATGCGGCGGCTGTCACGCGACGGTGAGCCGCTGGGCGACTTGCCGCTGACCGTGGTCAACGATCAGATCGGGGCGAGCAGCTACTCGATCCTGCGAGCAGACCTTCACGCGATCTTGACCAGGTTCGCTCAGGAAGCTGGAGCGCGCGTCGAGTATGGGCGGCCCGTCGTGGGCGTCGCCGATGCAAAAGCTCTCGTTTTCGCCGACGGCCGCAGCGTCGAAGCGGACTGGATCCTGGGAGCGGACGGCCGCATGAGCTCTCCGCTGCGCAAGTTCGTGCATGGTGACGATCGGCCGCGCTACGGGGGCTTCGTCAACTGGATTGGCGTGGCGCGATCCCGGGAGGATGCCTTCGACCCGAACGCCATCGTCGATGTGTGGGGCACGGGCGAGCGCTTCGGCTTGGTCCCGATCTCCACGCGGGTCGCCTACTTCGCGGGCGCAGCGGCCGATGCGCCCGGCCGCGAGGCTCCGACCGCTCTCGCGAGCCTGCTGATCGAGCGGTTCGCCGGCTGGCCGGAGCCGGTCCAAGCGGCGCTGCGCTGCGCCGATCAGCGGAGCCTGCGTCAAATCGACGTGTACGACCACGAGCCTCGCGAGGTGTGGCACCGCGAACGGGTCCTGTTGATCGGGGACGCGGCTCACGCGCCGTTGCCGACCTCTGGGCAAGGCGCGGGTCAGGCGCTCGAAGATGCCTTTCAGCTAGGAGCGCTCCTCGACGAAGGAGTGCCCGAGGACCCAGCACGGTTCTTTCCGCGCTTCACGGCGATCCGCAGGGACAAGGCCAACGCGATCGTGGAGGCCGGCCGTCGCTTCGCCGCGCTGCTCTTCAACCCGGACCCCGCATTCGTCGCGGAGCGAAACCGAGGGAGCCAGCGGACGAACTTCTCGGAGGCCGCGCGGGGGATGGCGCAGCTCTGGGGCCGACGGCTGCCCGCATGAACGCCCGGTCTAGTCACTGATCTGGCACAAGTACGAGCACCGGTCCTCGTGCTGGCGAGCCGCGCGCTCAAAAAGATCGCCGGGCGTGAAGGTCGACGTGGAACGGCGGCTCTAAGTCGGGGCCTCACACGAAGTGCGCGTGAAAAGCGCGCCGTCGAAAACCACCGACAAGGAGAGCAAATATGAAGTGCCCCGGCGTCGTCGCCCGAGCGACGACAGGACTGATCTTGCTTGGCTGCTCCGGAACCGCAGAAAATGAGCCGATTGGCGCGTCACGCGCCGCCGTGCTCGGCGTGGACAGCTTTCTGTATTTGCGCTGCAACGCGACCGGATGGGAGCCCAGCGACGCCACGCGGCTGGTGGAAACGAGCGCGAACCAGTGGGAGATCACCTTCGAGGTGGACGAGTCGTGGCTGGTTCAGGCGGGGGACCAATGCCAGCTCACCGAAACCAACCAGCTGAACGGTTGGGGGTCGACGCAAAGCGCCTATCACGTGAACGGCGCCACCCTGACGGTTCCCTCCAGCGCGCCGGTCGCGTCGGGCTTCCAGCCGATCCACCTCGCATACCCGTCGGTTGGCCGCTACACCGTCCGCTTCGACGCGAGCGCGCCGAGCCTCTCGATCGCCGTCGCGGAGGCCGGGCCCGAGCCGGGAGGGCTCACCCTGCAGGGGTCGTCGTCGCTGACCAGCTTCAATGAAAGCTACGCGCAGCTGTTCGACAGCTTGTTCACGCTGTCCAATGATACCGGTGAAGCGGTCTCGCTCGACCAGCAGATGTTCTTCTTCGTCGCTCCCGGTGGCTATGCCTATCCGGGACCTGGTCGGCCCAGCTGGTGGGGACCGGAGCTCGCGGCGTCCGCGACCGACCTGCCCGCGGGAACCTTCGGCTGGGGCTGGTCCGCTCCGGTCTCGCACTTCGTCGTGCGGGTGCATGGTGTCACCAGCGGCGGGCAGCCGGCGTCCGGCATCGGCGTCGCCCCCGTCTTGCGCTCGGGCTTCGCGGCGCCCGAGCCGTCGCCGTATGGTGTCGATCCGGTCGTGGTGGGCGCGCAAGGCCCCATCCAGCTGGTGACACTGACGAGCGGCGAACGCTGGCTTGGGGTCAACCTATCGGTCACCGATCTGACGGAGACGGCGACTTCCGCACCGGTGGTGACGGCGACGGCGCTTGGAACATCGGGTGAAGAGCTGCTCAACCTCGCGATAACCCCGAACGCGGTCCATCCCAACGAGCTGCCGATGCGAACCTTCGTTGCCTGGACGGCCATCCCGACGGGGCTCACCGTCAGCGATCTTCGCTTGAGCGCGTCTCAGCAAATCGACCGCGGACTGGCGTCGCAGACGCGAGTTCTTCCCGTCGAGGAGGCGGCGCCGGTGACGGTCGACTCCCCGGTGTCCGGTATTTGGGGATGGCACAATGGTCCCGGAGAGACGTCGTGGCACGCCCACAGCGGCAGCGCGAGCGGACGCTACGCCTATGACATGGGCATTCACCAAGTCGTGGGCGGGCAGCTTCAGTCGTGGTCAGGGGATCGGGCCGTCAACGAGAGCTACTTCTGTTGGGGCAAGCCGATCCGCGCGGTCGCCGATGGGATCGTCCGCTACGTCAAGGACGACACGCCGGATAACAACGGCGATCTCCAAGATGTGGGCGGGCCGAACAATGAGGTCATCATCGAGCACGCGAACGGCGCCTACTTCACCGTCTATGCGCACTTGCGCCAGGGCTCGGCGACCGTGGTGGAGGGGCAGACGGTGACCGCCGGCACCCAGCTTGGCCAGGTGGGCAACGCCGGCGCCAGCTCCGAGCCGCACCTGCACTTCCATGCGTTCCGGTTCGACGCGACGGGCCGGACCACGGGCGTGCCCATGGTGATTGACGGCATGACCTCCTTGCAAGGTGCGCCGCTCTCGGGCGTTCCGAAGAGCGGAGAACGCTACCAAACCCCGTAGTCCAGTTCGGCTTGCGGCGGTCAGCGGTCGTTCGCGAACCGCGGGTCGCGCGAAATAGCGCCGCGACGACGGCGAGGTCGACGTGAGAAGAAGCGTTGGTCTCGCCGTCGGCGCGTTTCGGGTCGGGGGAAACCCGTCAGTGCGCTGAGGTGACAGGGTAACTTTTTCTCAACACCGAAACTTTGACGGATCGACGCCGGGGAGTGCACTGCAACCCCGCACGGATCCGACCACGAAAGTTTCGACGATGAAAAAGACACACGTTGCCGTTCTGCTGACCGCCGCGGGCTCGTTGCACCTGGCCTGCTCGGACGAAGCTGCCTCTCCCGGCACGGGAGGGACGGGCGCGGCCACCGCGAGCGGCGGCGGAGGCACCGGCGGCGCGGGCGCCGTCTCCGGGACCGGCGGCACCACCACCGGCTTGGGCGGTGCGGGGGTGACCGGCGGGATATCGTCGGG
>JAEZYZ010000357.1 GCA_023418705.1 Pseudomonadota bacterium
GCCTGACGGCACGCCGCCGCTGCCTCCGGCGCCGGAGGCGCCGCCGCTCGACGGCGCGCCCCCGGGCCCCATCCCCCCGGTACCCGTCGGCGGGAGCGGATCGATAGGCTCGAACTGCCACCAATCGAGGTTGAAGAGAAACCCGCTGGCTCCCTTGAACACCAAAAAGAGATCGTGGACGCCGCTCACCTCGCTGACGTCACAGGAGACCAGCTGCCAGTCCTGCCATCCGCCGGTGCCAGGGACGGAGCAAGCGCCGATCAGCGTCCCGTCGACGCCGCCGACTCGGAGCTCCAGCTCGCCACCGGCGTTGGCCGAAGCGACGCTGGCCTGGAACGATAGCGCCCCGGTGAGGAAGTCGACCGCCTCGACCTTGACGTAGTCGCCATTTTCCAAGTTGCTGAGGTTGCGCCCGCCCTCGCTGGAGTCTTCGACTTCGACGCCAGAACCCCACGCCATCGTTTCGCCCTCGACGCGGTAGTACGGAATCAAGGGCGCGACGGACTCGACCACGCCCTCCGAGGTCTTTTGGATCTGGGGGAAAGAGCCGTCAGGGTTGTAGGTGAACTCTTCGACGGCCACCGACCTCTTGAAACCGCCGCCCCCCGGCAACTCCTGCGTGTGATAGAAAAAGAATGAGCGATCTTGGAAGTCCACCACGCCCGCGTGGTTCGTGAAAGCGTGGCCCGACTGGTTGGTCATGATGATGCCCCGGTAGGTCCAGGGTCCAGTGGGCGCGGGGCTCGTCGAGTACGCGATGTCCTCGGGGATGCCGCTTGCGGCGTACATCATGTAGTAGAGATCGCCGCGCTTGTAGAACCAAGGGCCTTCTTCATAGAGGGTCGGGCGCTCGGCGTCGCCCGCTCGCGTCCCGAACGCAGCGGTGGTTTGCGGGATCTCCATGATGTCCCCCGAGTAGGAGATCATGTCCTCGTTCAAGCGCACGTACCAGAGCTTCGGGTTGCCGAAGAACAAGTACGCCTGACCGTCGTCATCGACGAAGACGGTGGGATCGATATAGGCATAGGATCCGGTCACCAGCGGCTTTCCAAGCGGATCGCTGTAGGGACCCGTGGGGCTGTCCGCGACGGCCACGCCGATCGAATTGGGCGCTACCGGCACGTACATGTAAAACTTTCCGTCGCGCGTCGCGCAATGCGGTGCCCAGGCCTTGCCGGTCGCCCAAGAGAACGACTGGTAGCTCAGCGGAGAGCCGTGGTCCGTCCAGTTGACCATGTCCTTCGACGAGAACAAAAACCAGTCGTTCATCGTGAAGAAGTTGTCCACCGTGACGTCTTCGTCGTGGCTCGTGCACAGGTAGACCGTGTCGCCGTGAACGAACGGCGCGGGATCGGCGGTGTAGATGGTCTGGACGATCGGATTGTCAGCGCGGCACGGCGGCGCCAGCGCCACCACCGAAGCCGCCGCGGCAGCACCAAGAGAGCTCTCGACCAACGTCCAACGCATAGAAACTCCTCGTTCTCGTCGATCCCCGCTCGGGACTCGACGACCCTGGCTCACCCCTCGCGTGCCGTCGCCTGGGCGCAGGGCCAAGGACAGGTGCGTGGATCGGAGCCTCGATCACGCAGTGGCTTCGGACCGCTCGATCTGGCAGCCGAACAGCAGGAACATCACGTTTTGCAGCGCTCGGTGTCCCGTTCGTGGTGCGCCGCGACGGCGGATCCGACGGCGTTGATTTCGACTACAAACACGTTGCAGTTTTTTTACAGAGAGCGAAAAGCGCGGCGTACTTGAGATCTCTTGACGGATTCTGCGCGGGGAAGACACTGCAGGTGATGATATCTGCTCGCGCGTTGGGTCCGGCGTCGCTCGCGGCGTCTCTTCTGTTTGCCTGCGCGAGCGACGACGGCTCGCCGAACACGCCGGGCAGCGGCGGGTCGTCCCAGGCGACGGGCGGCGCCGGCAACGCCACGACCGGTAGCGGGGGCAGCAACACCGGGGGAACGCCTGGCGGCGGCGGGACAACCGGCGGCAGCGGCGGATCCGGCGGCAGCGGTGCCGTGGGGGTCGGTGGAACTGGCGTCGGTGGAACTGGCGGCAGCGGCGTCGGTGGCGCCGGTGGGACAGGAGGCGCCGGTGGCTCTGGCGGTGCGGCTGGGAGCGCGGGCACCGGCGGGACGGCGGGCGCCGCGGGAATGGGCGGCTCGGCCGGCAGCGGCGGCTCGGCCGGCAGCGGCGGCTCCACGACCAGCGACGGGTGCGGCTCGGCCACGCCGCAGCAGAGCGGGAGGTTCTCGATCGACGTCAACGGCACGTCGCGTGAGTACATCCTGAAGCTGCCCGACAACTACGACGCCAACAAGCCGCACAAGCTGATCTTCGGGTGGCACTGGCGCGGAGGCAGCGCCCAGAACGTCGCCGGGGACGGCTACTATGGCCTCGAGCAGCGCGCGAACGGCAGCGCGATCTTCGTGGCCCCCGAAGGCCTGGTCGACAACGGGAACTCCGGCTGGGCGAACCCGAACGGCCGCGACATCGACTTCACCCGCGCGATGGTCGACCGCTTTCGCGAGGAGCTCTGTATCGACGAGTCGCGCATCTTCTCCGTCGGCTTCAGCTATGGCGGGATGATGTCGTTCGCGGTCGGCTGCGCGATGGGCGACGTGTTCCGCGCCATCGCGCCGTTCGCGGGCGCGCTCTACAGCGGCTGTGAAAACGGCTCGGCGCCCGTGGCGATGTGGGGAGCACACGGCTACGCCAACGGTGCCGACGGCGTCGTCCCGATCGACAACGGCCGCCAGGGCCGCGACGAGTTCCTGAAGCGCAACGGCTGCAGCACTGACACCGTTCCCGTCGCGCCGGACGAGTGCGTCGCCTATCAGGGCTGCCGCGAAGGCTACCCTGTCACCTGGTGCGAGTGGAACGGCGGCCACTCGACGCCGGGCTTCGCGGGGCAGGCGGTCTGGGACTTTTTCTCCCAGTTCTAAGCCGTCGCCGCCTCCCCGTCGGGGCTGCAGATCACGACCAAATAGCCGTCCGGATCCCGGAGCCACAGCTCACGGTGGGCCGGCGCTCGGTTCACGTGCACGTCCTCGACCACTTCGGCTTGCATCGCCTTGGCCCGCTCGACCGCCGCGTCGAGATCGTCGAGCTCGAACCAAACGAGCACCCCGTGGCCGTTCCGCCCGCCATCGGGATCGACCAGGTTTGGGTGCTCCTCCGCGTCCCAGGCGTGGAGCTGGAGCACCAGCTCGCCGCCGACGAGCAGGCGATCGTAGAGGTGGGCGTGGTCGGATGCCATTTGCTCGCTGGTGCGCGTGGCACCGAGCAGCGTTGCGTACCAGCGGGCGCTCGCGCGCACGTCGCGCACGGCGAGCAGGGGCTGAGGGCGAACGGACACCGGCATGCGATCACCCCTCCGAAGCCAGGCGGGCCGCGTCCCCCGGCTCGACAAGTCCGAACGCCGCCCCCTGCGCGTCCTCGCACACCGCAACTCGGATGAGGATCATGGGCGCAAGCTACCACCATTGTTCTTCGCGTTGGGAGCGGGCGTCGCGCTCGTGAATATTTTGGTCACGGGGCCGCCGGCAGCCACGTGCTCAGCGGCCCGGCGGGCACGACGCTGCCGACGAGCGGCATGCTGGTGCTTGGCGCAAAGCTCGCATCGAGCTGGTGCAACACTCCGGGGCCGGGGCGATGAAAGCGCGGGTCGATGGGCAGCTCGAGGGCGACCCATTCCTGGCGGGTGTACTCGACGATGTTCGCTTGGGGTGAGTAGGCGAAGCTCGGGGCGTAGCCCCCCAGGAAGATCTCGGCCGCTGAACCGCCGGTGGCGTCGTCGAGGTCGAGCTCGACGGTGGCGTCCGCCGAGTAGACCACCAGGGCACGGAAGCGAGCACCGGCCGCCACGACGATGCGGCTGTCTTCTTCCAGCGCCAGACACAAGAGCGCCTCCGGGTTGTCGACCTGGACGTCGATCGTGCGCGGGAGGGAAACGCCACCACGCCCGAGGTAGCTGATGAGCTCGAGGCTCTCGCTGGTCGCCGCCTCCAGGCGGACCGCTTCGGTGTCCTCCGCTGGCTGCACGAAGCGGCCCGTGGCGTGGGTGTAGCCGGTCAGCGAGAGGTGTTCGGCCGTCGCCCGGCACGCTTGCACGCGCGCGGCGGCCAGATCGGCGTCGGTGGCGGACAGCACCAGCACCGATCCATCCTCCGCCAGCTCGATGCCGACCGCGCCGGGCGGCGCCGCGCCGAGCCGGCTGACCGCGCCGTCCACGAGGCTCACCGAGAACAAGCTGTCACGCAGCACCAGGAGGCGCTGGTTGGGCGCGTCGAGCGCGAGATCCTGGGCGCCGGCGACGCCGGTGTCGAAGAGCTCCACGACGGTATTGGCGGCAGGGTCGATGCTGAGCAGCGGCGCCTCGGACTGGCCCCCGATAGCGTACACCCGGCTCTCCGCGGCGCTCCAGGCGAGCGGCCCCAGCGCGCCGCTGCCGCTGACCAGGGGCTCGGCGCTGACCGACGCCAGCGAGTAGATCGAGATGACGCCGGCGCTGTTGAAGAGGAAAGTCCCCGCGCCGGCGTCGGCGGAGAGCCCGGAGAGCCCGGAGAGCCCGGAGAGTGTGAGCTCGACGAGCGGGACCGCCTCCGCCGAGCTTGGGTTCAGCGTCGCCACCACGGATCGCCCGGCGTACGTGCCCGCGAACAGCAGCGTGTCGTCAGCTCCCGGCGTGCGGCGACAGACGCGCTCGGCGTCCGATTCGAAGCCTTCGGCGCACTCGTCGCAGCTCTGGCCAGCGTAGCCGAGGTCGCAGACGCAGCGCGCGAACCCGACGCTGTCGTCGCAGCGGCCGTGGGGGCCGCAGCTCGGCGCCGCGCCCGCGCACGTCGGCAGACACGCCCCGGTGGACGGATCTCGACGGAAGCCTTCAGCACAGCTCTGGCAACCCGCGCCACTATGGCCAGGAGGGCACTCGCAACGCGCCCCTTCGATCGCATCGATACAGATTTGACCGGTAGGACAAACGCGGTCGGTGGCGTCGCAGGTCGCGACACAGGCGGTCCCCGTGTGGCGGTAGCCGAGCGCGCACAGCGAGCAGTCGTCGCCCGTGTAGCCGGTGGGGCACTCGCACACGGCCGCGCCGCTGTGGTCCGCGCAGCGGCTCGGCGACTGGCAGCCCAGGGCGGCCTCGGCGCAGGTCGGCCGGCACGTGCCGTCATCGTCGTTGTCCTGGTAGCCGCTCGCGCAGCGTTCGCACAGCACCCCTTCGGCCGCCTCATCACACTGGCAGGTGTCGCCGTCGGCCGCCGCGACGCAGGTGCCGTGCGGCCCGCAGATGTTCGGGGTCTCGGCGCAGTCGATGGCGATGCGCTGGCAGCGGCTGCCGATCTGCTCATACCCCGACGCGCAGCGGGTGCAGGCGGCGTCTTCGAACCCCTCCGTGCACACGCAGGTGGGGCCGTCGGGCCCTGCGACGCATTCTTGACGCGTCGTGCACACGTCGATCCCGCAGCTCAGGTATCCGGAGAGCGACGACTCGCACCCCGCTGCCAAAAACCCGATCGTGAGCGGGACCGCCATCGGGAGCGCCGCGGTGCGAAGCGCGCGCTCCATCACGGCACCTCCCCGATCCACGCCAGCGCCGCGCCTGCCACCGGGCGCGGCAGCTCGATCGGCAACATCGACCGGGAGGCCCAGTCCATGAGCACCAGGGTGCTCACTGAGCGCGCCGGGAACGCGCCGAAGGAAGACAACGCCAGGTCCTCCCAGCTCTCCCGATCGTGCTCGGTGACGCGATCGCTGGGGCCCGCCACCGTCAAGCCCGGGTCGCTGTACACGATGACCCTGGCTTCTTCGGGGATGAGCTCCTGGCCTTCCAAGCGGACGGGCCGGTTGGGCGCCGCGATGAACGTGAACGCCGCCCCCGCCCCGCTGGCCCAGCGGACCTCGAGCGCCGCTTCCGAGCGCCGGTCGTCGACGAGGCACACGGCAGCGCCGGGGTGAGCGACCTCGATCTGCACAGCGTCAAACCCTGTCTCGGTCGGGTTCAACACCAAAAGCGCGGCGTCGGGACCGGGGTGGTCCACGACGATGGGCTCCACCTCCGCCCGCGCCGGATCCACGACGACGCTCGTGCGCCAGGCGGGCACGGCACCGAGCCGCGCCAAGGTCTGGGTGCAATAGCGCAGCAGACGATCGTCGGCGCTCTCGGCTTCGTTCCCCGTGAAGTACGCGCGCCCGACCTTGGGATCGAAGGCCATCGCGAGCGAGGCGAGCTCCGGCGCGGGTCCCAGGCTCTCCGTCCCTTCGCTCGAGAGCTCGAAGCTGTTGCCGTCGCTGTCGACCCCCACGATCCGAGCGCGGCTCGCGTCATATTCCAGGGACCGGGCGCCCACGGGCGCCACGTCTGTGACCTCGAACGAGTCGAGGTCCACCGCGTAGATGGCGTCGGTCGACGCCGTCAACGCCCGCCGCCCGGGCTGGTCGAGGCAGAGGGCGCCGCCCAGATCGACGCCCGCTTCCGAGAGCGGCGACAGCTCCCCCGATCCGAGGTCGACGAGCGCCAGCCGTCCGCCGTCGAGGGCGTAGATCCGCTCGGTGCCCTGCTCGTAGGCGACGTCCGTCACCGAGCCGGGCACGGGCGCCAGCGGCTGGAACGACCAGCCCGGCGGGACGAGCTGGCCGAGCATCCGCTCCTGGTTCACGACCGAGAGCGTGAGCAGCGCGGGAGCGGAGAGCTCCGCGACGCACCGGCCGCTCTCGTTGGGGGCCAACTCCGCGACGCAGCGCGTGCAGTCCTCCCCGGTATGACCGGGGTCGCAACGACACTCGGCGCCGCTCGCGGTGTCTTCACAGACCCCGTACTGCCCACAGTCGATGTCCGGAGCGCTGCACGTGGGCACGCAAGCCGTCCCCGAGAGCGCCGGGCGATAACCCACCTGGCAGGGATTGCAGCCGGGGCTGTCGTCGCCGGGCTCGCAGGTGCAGATCCTGCCCTCGCCGCATTCGGGCAGCGGCTCCTCGGTGTCATGACATCCCATCGCGGCGCAGACGACGGCCACGCCGAGCGCGACGCGCGAGGCGTTCATTTGCCCACTCCTACGGTCAGCATGATCCACAACCTCCAGGCGTCGTAGTCGTACGTCTGCTTGAAGCGCCAGCTCGGCCCCTCTGCGTCGACCGAGAACAGCCGCAGGTCGACGCGTTGAACCATCACCTCGACACCCAACGTGCTCACGCGCGACGTCCGAAAGACGGGTCCCGCGTGCACCCCGTAGGTCCAGCTGAAGCGGGTCGGAACGCTGGCGTCACACTCGCTCGCCTGCCCGCTGCTCTGCAGCCTGTCGCAGGCCCGCTCGTAGGCCTCCCCGTCGCGCCCCTGGGCGCTCTCATGGTCGGCGAACAGAAACTCTGGGCCGCCGAAGGCCCCCAGGCGAAACGTCGCCGCGTCGCTGATCGAAATCAGCCCGCCCAGCATGAACGGCGTCGCGAACTCCCAGCCGATGCCGCGCTCCCCCAACGCCGAGCTCTCGCCTTCCAGGGTGGTCCCGGTCGTGAACCAGAAGCCAAACCCCAAGCTGACCGGCTCTGGCCCAAACATGAGATCGTAGCCGAGCAGGACGGGCGTGTGGTCCTCGACGGACTCGCGCCGGGTGGTGGTCTCGAAGGGGCAGCTTCCCACGCAGTTCCCCCGAAACGACAGATCGCCCTTGCCGTAGGCGCCGTAGCCGATCCGAAACCCAGAGAGCGGGACGCGGCTCCGGCGGCGGGTTCGAGGTTTGGGCGGCGGCGGCTCCTCGGTGCTCAGGGCGACGCGAGGTGGAGGGGGAGCTTCGGGAGGCGGGGGGTATGAGGG
>JAEZYZ010000463.1 GCA_023418705.1 Pseudomonadota bacterium
ATCCGATCGAGCTGCGAACGCAGCGCCGCCACACCAACCGCCAACAGAAGGAGCGAGACGCACAGATCCAGCGCGCGCAGCATCGCCGAACGGCCGACGAGCTCGAGGCGCTGTATCAGGCCGACGATGGCCGTACCGATGACCGGCAGGCAAGAGAACCAGCCGAGCGCGATCGACTGGCTGCCCGCGAGCCACGCGGTGTTGACCAGATCCACCGACGCCGCGTCCTCCGTTCCCAGCTGCCGCGCGGCGGCCACCGCGCCGGCGGCGAGGCTCGCGCTCGCCAGCGCGCTCAGAAAGAGCAACGTGCCGATCAAGACGTCGGCGGCCGCGAGCGCGTTGCGCCGCACCTCGAAATCCGGGTCCAACAGGGCGACCGCGAACGCGGTGACCACGACCGCCACCACCGCCACGGCCACCGGCAAGAGCCCGGTCGGCTGCTGCCGGAGCGTGAACGCGGCCAGGATCGCGAGCGACGTGAGCCCCGCTCCCAGCGGCAGCCCGGCCTGCCGCAGCACCCGCCCGCCGCCCGCCGGCGCGGCTCGGGCCACGATCAAACAAGCTGCCGCGCTCGCGGCGGCCGCCGCGCACATCGCGCTCAGGGCGAAGCCGCCGAGCACCTCGCTCAAGAGCCGCGGCGCCGCGTCGGCGCGGAGCTCCTCGGCAGCGAGCAGCTGTCCACTGGCGCGGGCGGCGAGGTAGCTGGCCGGCAGCACGACCAGCGCCAGCGGCAAGACGATCGGATAGGCCCGGCGGCGCGGGTTGCGGTAGAGCTGATGAGCGATCACGGCGGCCAGGACGATCGCGAGCGCGCCGGCGGCGAGGATCAGCGGCGCGACGAGCCGACCCTGGCCCGCGATCGTGCCCACGGAGCGACCGAGCGCGGCCGCGAGGGCCGGGAGCAGCGCCGCCAACCCGACCAAGTGCCCGGCGACGATGACGCTGGTGCCGAGCGCTCGCGGGGCCGCGTTCTTGGCTCGGCCGCGCTCGCGCGCGGTGTGTGAGGACCTGGCTTCGCTCATCGGCTCACGGCGTCGGCTCTGTGCTCTTGAGTACTTGGCGGAGTACTTGGCGGAGTACCTGGGTACTGTAGATGACCCATCGCCGATTCGGATAGGGCCTTTACGCGCGGATTGGCCCGTCCCCGCGGGCGACCGAGAGCGAATCCATGATATAGGGGGCGATCATGCAGCCGCCGCCGCATGGGCCCGGCCCGCGTCCGCCCCCCGGCTATGCTGCCGCGGGAGCGGCACGACCGTCGCCCCACGGGCCTTCGCCGGGCTACCCGGTGCCACCGGCGCGGACGAGCGGTCTCAAGGTGCTGGGATGTGCGCTGGCGGTGGTCGCCGCGCTGGGCCTCGCGTTCGTCGGCTTTTTCGTGGTGATCTTCCTGGTCGCGATGAGCTCGATCAAAAGCTCGGACGCCTATCGGGCGTCGGTCCAACTGCTGAGCTCGCACCCGGTGGTCGTCGCGGACACCGGCGTGCCCGTCGAGCCCGGCCTGTTGCCGAGCGGCTCGATCGAGACCGGCACCGGCGGCGGCTCGGCGGAGCTCGAGATCACGCTGTCCGGCCCCAAGGGCGAGGGCGAGGCGAGCATCGTGGCGCGAAAGGTCGCCGATCGCTGGCAGATCCAGCGCGCCACCTGGACCGCCAACGGGCGCAGCACGGAGCTGATCCCACCGGGGCCGTGAGCGTCAGGGGCCGCTCACCGGCTGACAGTGCCAGAATTCATCGCTGCAAAAGCAATTCCAAGCTGGATACGCGCAGAAGACACCCAGTGGCAGCGGACACGCACTTCCGTTGATGGGTCGCTGCGCAGGGCACTCGACCGGCAGCGGGGCGCACCCCCAAGAAAGACTCGTGGTCTCGCAGCTACAAAGCCTGTCTGGGTAGAGGCAGCTCAGGTACTGCTCGCCCCCACAATAGATCCCCGTGTCCGGAGGCTCCTGCGGGCATCGAATGTCACCCCCATCGCAGGACCAAACGCGAGAGAAGCAGCGGCAGCGCAGCTGTCCGTAGCCGCAGGTGTGGGGGCCCTCGGGACCCTGGCAGAACTCGCCATGCGCCGGCTGGTCCGGGCAGCTCTCGCTGCCTCGGATGACCTGCGGCGCCGAGGCGTCTCTGCTCCCTCCCGACGACGGTCCGCCGTCACCCGAGCCCCCTCCTCCAGGGCCGAGCCCGCCCGTCCCCAAGCTTTCCAGGTAGATCGGCTGCCCCTCGATGTCGCCGCAGGCGGCGAACAGCACCACGACGACCAGAAACGCCAGGGCCCGCTGCAAGCTCATGCGGCCCGCTCCGTCGGCGCGCTGGGTCGCAGCGCTGCTTCGAGCAGGTCCGCGAACGCCAGGAAGTACGCGACGACGTGATCGCGTTCACGGTACGACAGCCGGCGCCGCAGCTCCGGCCCGAGCCGCGAGAGCACCCGCGGGCAGCTCAGCCGCTCGAGGTGCACGAGATCCGAGCGCTCGAGGCCCAGCGCCAATAGCTGCTCGATCACGTGATCGATGGGGTAGCCGCTGCTCGGGCAGAACTCGAGCGCCTGATCCGCCCAATCACCCCGCTTCTCGAGCGCCCAGGCGCGGATCTGCTCGGGCGAGTGGCGGCTGACCGTCTGCGCGAGCTGTCCGCAGTTGCAGGCGCCCATGTGCGTCCAGCGGTAAGCGACCCCCGAGGCGAGCCGCGCCGCGGTGGATCTCAGGGCGGTGACAAGTTCGGCGGTCGCGATCGCCATGCTCGATGCCTCTCCGGGCCCGTCCTCGAGCTTACACCTTCTCCGCCGCTGCGCGAGGCGACGGAGCGCGGCGATCGGGCATTTTCAGTGAGCGCTCGGGCCGATCACGTCCTGCCGCGGGGGCACCCATCCGGGCACCCAGCGTGGACAAGGCTCCGGGAAGACCCGCAGATCGGCGAAGTCCAGCCCAGGCGTGCGATCGTAGCGCAGATCGCCCAGGATGGTGCCGGGCTCCTGATCCCGGGTCCAATACGGCACTCGGGAGAAACGGAGGAAGGCGCGGGCCTGGCACCAACGCGACAGCTCGACCAGCTCTCGGGCAGGGGCGCTGAACTGCCCGCGATACACGACCTCGGTGGTGTCCGGGCGGTCGACGGACGCGAGCGGCGCCGTGGGATCGTCCTCGAGCCGGGGACACTCGCTCGCGGCGAGCAGCGAAGGGGCGGTCGCGACGGTCAGCCGCCGCACGACGTAGTCGAGCTCAGCTCGCTGAACGGCGAGCACGCCGTAGCAGAGCGGGTTGGCCGGCAGCGGCGTCACCACCAGGTCGAGCGTCGTCGCTCCCGGAAACTCCTGCGCCAGCAGCGTCGAGAGCCGCCGCTCCATCCGGGCGCTGAACAGCACGAAGGTCAGGGACACGAAGACCCAAGCCCCCACGGCGAACAGGGCGCGGACCCGCGGTCCGGTCTTGAATCCAACGCCCGCGGCCAGCGCCGCCACGGCCGTCACCATCGCCGCCACCCAGACGGGCACCAGCGGCAGCAGCCAACAGGCGGCGAGGATGAGCGCCAGGATGACGGCAAGCACGCCGCGCGCCGCCCGTGAGCGCGCGGCCGCGATCAGGGGTGGAATGGCGCACGCGAACAGCAGCGGCTCGATGATGAAGATGGCGTCGCCGTAGTACCAGCGACTGTGGAAGGGCCAGAAAGGGTGCGTGCCGTAGTTGTTGCCGAGATCCATCAGGATGTGCAGCACGGGCCCCACGAGCGCCAGGCCCATCAGAAACAGACGATCATGGACACGGGTGCGCGGGGATTCGTCCGGCTCGAGCGCCCCCGCGCCCGACGGTTCCGAGCGGCGTGCCAAGGCTCGCAGACGGGCTGCCCCCTTCAGGATCCCCAGCGTCAGCAGAGCCATGGGGATCACGAACGCCAGCGTGTGGGTGTGACCGCGGTGGTGCAGGACGTAGCCGAGCGACCCGCCCGTGATCCCGACGTAGATGAAATCCAGGTCGGGCGCATTGTTGGCGATGATGCTGGTGGCGTAGGCGGCCAGGCGGAGCCGCTCTGCACGCGCAGGGCGCAAGCAAAGCGCGGTCTCCGCGACCAGCATGCCAGCCAGCGAATGGGTGACGTTGTCCACGTCACTCGCCGCGGGCGCGGAACTTGAACTTCCAGCTCACGTCCGTGCTCCCGCCTGATTCGGGGAACTCGAAGCTCTTGGTCACCTCGGTGACGCAGCGTTCGATCTCCGGGCTCTCGAAGGTCGACGAGAGGACGTGCGGGTCCTTCACGCGCCCGCCCGGCGTGATCTCCCATTCGACCACGATCTCCCCCTCACTCTGATCGGCACCGGAGAACTGCACGGCGTGGCAGCCGTTGACGGCGGGGTACTGGGCCTCGACCACGGGGCGGATCGCCGCCGGATCGAGGGGCGGCGCGCGCTCGGGCTTCGCGGGCTCGACGGGCGCAGGCTCCACGGCGGCGGCCTTCGGCGGCGGCGTCGGGTCCGAGGCACAAGCAGTGGACGATGAGAGCAGACCAAGCCAGCAGACGACGAGCAGACGCATTGCGGGCGAGCTTCATACCCGCTCGGCGCGCGTGGCAAAACCGAGCATGCCGGGCGCGGACGAATCTGGTCCGACCCTTCGTGCGGGTGTGCGCGCCAGACGCACACCCGCGAGCAGCGCTCAGCCGTTCTGACGGCGCTGAAAGGCGGGCGTATCCCAGTCGGTGTCGGCCGCGGCCGGGAAGGTGATGCGATCCCGCACCGGCAGGGGCGGCTGCTCCCGCGCCACGGTCGCCGCCGAAGGGGGCGGCGGGCGGCGGCTCGAGTACACCTGCGCGTGCTCGCGCCCGATCTCGGGACGGCTCGAGACACTGCGCGGCGGAGCCCCGAAACCTTCACGCAGCGCCGCGGCCCGCGAGTCCGGGCGACGGACCTCCCTCGCGACATCCACCGGGACCTCGGCGACCCCGCTGTCGAAGCCCGTGGCGATCACCGTGACCTTCATCATGTCGGCCATGCCCTCGTCGATGCTGGCCCCGAAGATGATGTTCGCTTCCTCGTGGGCCTGCTCCTGGATCAAGCTGGCGGCCTCCTGGATCTCGCGCATCTTCATATCGGGACCGCCGACCACGTTGATCAAGACGCCCGTGGCCCCTTCGACGGAGATGTTGTCGAGCAGCGGCGACGTGATGGCCTGCTCGGCGGCCAGCCGCGCCCGGCCCTCGCCCTTGGCGGCGCCCGTGCCCATCAGCGCCCGGCCCATCTGGTTCATCACCGTGCGCACGTCGGCGAAGTCGACGTTGACGATGCCGTCGAGCGTGATGAGGTCGCTGATGCCACGCACCGCCTGGTAAAGCACCTCGTCCGCCTTGCGGAAGGCCTCGACGAAGGTGAGATCATCGTCGGCGATGCTGAGCAGCTTCTCGTTCGGGATGGTGATCAGGGTGTCGACATGCTCGCCGAGCATCGACAGGCCCAGCTCGGCGCGGCGCATGCGCTGCCGGCCCTCGAACACGAACGGCTTGGTCACGACAGCGACCGTCAGCGCCCCCGCCTCACGGGCGAGCTGAGCGATCACCGGTGCGGCTCCGGTCCCGGTGCCGCCCCCCATGCCGGCGGTGACGAACACCAAGTCGGCCCCTTCGACGATCTCTTTGAGCCGGGTGACGTCCTCCAGCGCCGCCTTGCGCCCGCGCTCGGGATCGGCGCCGGCACCGAGGCCGCGCGTGACGCTGCCGCCGATCGAAATCTTCTCCGCCGCGCAGTTGGCGTTCAGCGCCTGTGCGTCGGTGTTGACAGTGATGAACTCGACCCCTTCGAGCCCGAAGTGGATCATCGTGTTGATGGCGTTTCCACCCGAGCCCCCGACGCCGATCACCTTGATGCGCGCCTGATATGCCACCGACTCGTCGGCAAATTCGATCGAGAAACTCATCGTCCCTGTCCTCCCGGATTCGGTCCGTGTCGACCTGCGGCGCAATCCGGCGCCGCCGTTCGCTTCAGCGCTCGCCAAGTGACCGGGCTGCCTCTCCCGTTGTCGCCACCAGCGTCCGCCGCCGCGTCGAGATCTTGTTGATGATTGCTATGGGTGTTCGAAGATGTACGAGATAAGCGAAGGATCCAACTTAATGGCTTAGAATGCCGCCTTGAACCAGCTCCAGAGCCCGCCGCGCTTGTCGCCGACGGCCGAGAGCTCGCTGACGTCGGAGCGCACGGCCGCCGGGACCAGATCCTCCCGCGGCGAAGCGTCCGCCAGGCGCTCCGCGCCATAGCGCACCAGGCCCACGCCGGTGGCGTACTGCGGCCCCTGCACGAGCTGCACGATGCCCTTGACGCCGATCGGGAAGCCGAGGCGTACCGGCATCCCCAGGATCTCCTCGGCGCACTCGACCATGCCCTCCATGAGCGCCGCGCCCCCCGTCAGCACGCAGCCGGAGCTGACCTGCTCGAGCAGCCCGGTCTCTTCGATGCGGCGGCGCGCCTCGCTGAAGATCTCCTCGGCGCGCGGCTCGATGATGTCGCTGAGCAGGCGCCGCGCGGCGCGCCGGGGCTGGTGTCCGCCGACGCCGGGCACCTCGATCTCCTCGTCGTCGGCGATCATCCGTCCAAGGGCGCAGCCGTAGTTGCGCTTGAGCCGCTCGGCTTCGGCCATCGGCGTGCGCAGGCCGGCGGCGACGTCGCTGGTGATGTTGTTGCCCCCCGCCGGGATCACGCTCGCGTGCGCGATGCCGCCGTCGGCGTAGAGGATGAGGTCAGTGGTGCCGCCGCCGATGTCGACCACGGCGACGCCGATTTCCTTCTCGTCCTCGCTGAGCACCGCCTCGGCGCTCGCCAGCGGCTCGAGCACGATGTCGGCCACTGACAGGCCGCAACGCTCCACGCAGCGCACGACATTTTGGATGCAGGAGGTCGCCGCGGTGACCAGGTTGCAGCGGACCTGCAGGCGCACACCGCTCATGCCGATCGGATCGCGGATGCCATCCTGGTTGTCCACCACGTACTCCCGCGGCAAGGCGTGCAGGATCATGCGGTCGGCGTCCACCGGGATCGCGCGGGCGCCCTCCAGCACGCGCTCCAGATCGGCCCGGGTCACCTCACGCCCTGCGATCGCACACACCCCGTCGGACACCAAGCTGCGGATGTGGCTGCCGGCCACGCCGGCGTAGACGGTGCTGATCTCGACGCCCGCCATGGTCTGAGCGGCGTCGATGGCTTCGCGGATCGACCGCACGGTCCATTCGATGTTGCTGACCACGCCTTTTCGCAGGCCGCGACACGGAACGTTGCCGACGCCGAGGATGGTGATGCCCTCGGCGTCGACCTCACCCACCACGGCGCTCACCTTGGTGGTTCCCAGGTCGAGGCCGACGATGATCTCCGGCGTTGTGATCGGGTGCTTCATGATGTTTTCGCTGTGGCCTTCGAGCGCCCGCGGCGCGTTCCCACGCCATCCGTACAGGCGGGACGGACGCTGCCACGCCGGTCCTAAGCGGGCCAAGTTTTCACGGGCGCATCCGCACGACCACCCGCTCCGGATGCGCGCGGTTGTCGAGGAAGACCACACCCGGCGTCTGTCCCTGCCGCTCGAGGCGACCGATCACCCGCTCGGCCATCAAGAGCTTCTTGCGAAAGCTCCCCTCCCCCAGGTGCAGCGCCGTGCCCCGCTTGCCGACCGTCAGCACGGCTCCCCCCCCGGGCGTCAGAAAGATCTCTTGCGCCGGATAGCGGCGGCTCACGTCGAGCCGCCCCCAGTGCCGCAGGATTTCCAGCGCCGAGACGATGCGCTCGATCTCGCGGGGCCGGTCGCGGGCGATGTTGTCGGCGGAGACGCCACCGATGACCGGCAAGTCGTGCGGATCGCCAGGCTCCAGGCGCTTGAACGGTTCGCCCGCGCGCGTGACCAGGTAGACCCCCTCGCCGATGACGGCCAGGGCGTCGGCCTCTCGTTCGACGAGCTCCACCTGGACGGCCGACGGCAGCTCGCGGCGCACCTTCACCTCACGCACCCACGGATCGGACAGCAGCCGCCGCTCGGCCTCGGCCAGATCGAGGGCGAAGATGTTGGCTCCTTTGGAGACTTGAGCGAGCCGCGCCACCTCCGCGTCCCTCAGCCGGCGGTTGCCGTCGACGTCGATGGACTCGATGACGAAGCGGGGGCTGTGCAGAGCGTAGTGGTGGGCGCCAAAGGCTACCCCGGCGGCCGTCCCGACGACCAGGCCGACGCCGCTCAGGATCTTGAGGGCAGCCCAGATCCGCGAAAAGGCCGCAGGGGGCCGCGCGCCCGGGTCGGGGCTGGGAGCGATCCGAGCGTTGCCCGCGCGCCGGGTCGCCGGGGCCTCGGGGTCGCTGCCCGTCGCATCGAGAGCTTCCTCGGGCGCGTCGAACTGGACGGCGCGGCGGCGCGCCATCAGGTGCCCTCCCCCGGCTGCCGTCCTCGCAGGCGCTGCGCGATCTCGGGCAGCACCCGGTTGATGTCACCGGCACCCAGCGCGATCACCACGTCCCCCGGGCGCGCTTCGGCCGCGAGCCGCTCCGCGAGCGTCGAACGGTCCGGCACGTAGGACACCGCGTGGTGGCCGTGATCGGCGATGGCCCGCGCGAGCCGTTCGGAGCTGATCCCCGGGATCGGCTTCTCCCCGGCGGGATAGATGTCCGTCAGCAGCAGCAGGTCTGCCTTGTTGAAGGCGCGCGTGAAGTCGTCGAAGAGGTGCTCGGTTCGGGTGTAGCGGTGCGGCTGGAACGCCACCAAGACCCGCTGATCGTAGGCGCGCCGCGCCGCGTCGAGCGTGGCCACCACCTCGGCGGGGTGGTGGCCGTAGTCGTCGACCAGGGTGACGCCCGCCACCTGGTCGACCACCGAGAAGCGCCGGGCGACACCGCTGAAGGTGGAGAACGCCTCCTTCATGACGTCGAGCGGCACTTCCAGCTCGTCGGGGGGGGCGGTCGCCGCCCGCCCGGGGGA
>JAEZYZ010000071.1 GCA_023418705.1 Pseudomonadota bacterium
CCGCCGGCAGCCGCTTCGGGCTCAGGACCGGCGGCGTCGGGTGGGGCGTCCGCGTTGACGTCGGGTGGGCCCAGGCAAGCAGCTGTCATCAGCGAGGCGGTGATCAGCAAGGACAACGGGCAGGAGCGGCGCTGCATGCGCCCCCATCGGGTGTCGCTCGCACCAGTTGCGAGGGGCGCGCCGTGTGCGAACGAGCGCTCAGCCGACCAAGCGAAAGTCCATGCCCGCTGCGCGAGCTGCCGCGCCGTCGGCGTCTTCCCGATCCCCGATCACGAGGCAGCGCTCCGGCGCCACCCCGAGGCGCTCGGCCGCGAGCAGGTAGCCGTCGGGGGCCGGTTTGAGGCGGCGGGGGCCGTCGGGCTCGCCGCTGGCCACGATCACGTCGAATGGGGGCGCCCCGTCGATCGCACCGAGCTTCTCGCGCGCTGGATAGTCGCTGACGATGGCGGTGCGCCCGCCGCCGGCGCGAAAAGCGTGCAGCTCGCTCAAGAGCTCCGTCCGGCGAAACCAGCGGATGTAGCGCTGGGGCCGCTGGATCATCCACTCGGCGACGCAGGCTTCCACCGCCGCCACCTCGAGCTTCAAGAGCTCCGCCGTCCGGTGGATCTGCAGCGCATAGGGGCTTTCCAGGCGCGGATCGTCCTCGAGCCGCACGCGCTCGTGCAGCTGGCGGAAGGCGCGCAGCACCCTGAGCGCGCCCAGCCCGAACAGGCCGAGCTCTGCCAGCATCGCGAGCTTGACCCAGTGGGGGCGGTAGAGGGTACCGTCGAAATCGACCAGATAGGCGGCGTAGCGGGCGCTCGGGCTCATGGCGGCCAAACGGGCTGATGGCTTCGACCGAACGCGTATCAGGGAACCGGAGCGCGCGCAAAGGCGCGCGGGCGGCTCGGGAGACGCCCCAAGAGGAGGGGAGACGCCCCGGATGCGCTCACACCTCGGCCCGAACGGCGCCGATCGCCCCCGCGGGCTCTGGCCCTGGCTCGGGTGGGGGCGGCTCGCCGAACGTGGCCCCGCGCCGCTCGCGCAGCAGATTCCAACCCTCCATCGTCATCCGGACGAGCAACGGCCCGAGCAGCAAGCCCCAGGCGCCGAACGCCGTGATGCCACCCAACATCGCGATGAACAACAAGAAGGTCGGCATGCGCAGGCGGCCGTAGCGCGACAGGAACGGCCGCACGACGTTGTCCACGAGCGACACCACGATCCCGATGATCAGGATCGCGAGCGCCGCTCCCGTGCGCCCGCCGAGGGCCAGCGCGATCGTGACCGGTATCCAGACCAGACCCGAACCGATCGAAGGGATCAGCGCCGCGAACGCCGTGAGCAAGCCGAGCACGAGCGCGTGCGGAACGCCCACGGCCAAATAGCCGCCCGCGGCCACCGTCCCCTGGAGCAGCGCCGTCAGCCCGACGCCGACGATCAAACCGCGGCCCGTCTCCGCGAAGGCCGCCGCGAGCGCGCGGAAGTGCAAGGTGCGCACCGGCGCGCGGGCTTCGAGCCAGTGGTAGATGCGGGGCCCGTCGATCAAAAACACGTAGAACCCCATCACGAACACCACCACAGCCACCACCAACGCCACCGTGGCCCCTGCGATTTTTCCGGCGACTTGCAGCGCGCTGGCGCCGTGGCGCTGGGCAAGCTCCATCCAGCGCTGGGGCTCCCCGCTCACGATGTCGGTGACCTCACCGTTGGCGAGGGCCTTGATCGCTTCGGGGGTGCTGCCAGAAGCGAGCACACGCTCGATCAGGGCGGCGGCGTCTCCGGCGAGCGACAGCACGATCACCGCCAGCGGTGTGAGCGCCGCGAGCACGAGCATCACGGTCGCCAGCGCCGCGGCGTGGTGTTTTCCGCGCAGACGCCTCCCGACGCGGTCGTGCAGCGGGCGAACCAGGAGCGCGAACCAGGCCGCGAGGACGAGCGGCACCCAAAACGGTCGCAGCGTCAGAAATGCTCCAAAGCTCAGCAGGAGCACCACCACGAAGAGCACCTGGCGGGGAAGCGTGGGAGTCCGCGGTGGGGCGGCGATCGCGGCCATCTCGTCCAAAGCACACAGCAGGATTCGTGCCGCGCTGGGTCCGGTCAGGGCGCCCACGCGCTGGCGGATCTTCTTTGAAAGAAAAACGTCCTGACCGGGCAGCCGCTCTCCAGATCGTGATTTACAGTGGTTCGGCCGATCGCCCCCTCTTCGGCGCGCTGCTTGCTCGAGATGCACCCCCTGCCCCCGTCCCTCCACCTCGAGTTCGTGCTCGACGGCGTGCGCTACGCCCTCGGGGCCGATCGGGTGATGGAGGTCAGCCTGCGGGTGCGGATCACGCCGCTAGCCGGCGCGCCCGGGCCGGTGCTCGGTGTGGTCAACTATCGAGGCAGCACGGTGGCCGTCCTCGCTCTGCGCCGTCGCTTCGGGCACGCCCCGCGGGCGGCGCTCAGGGATGACCATCTGATTTTCGTGCGGGGGCAGCAGCGGGTCCTCGGGCTGCTCGTCGACCGCGTCGAGGGTCTGCGGGCGATCGAACCCGAGCAGGTCGCGGCGACGCCAGCGAGCGCACCGCACCTGCAGGCCGTGGTCGCGCTGCCGGACGGGGTGCTGCTGATCCACGACCCCGATCGGGCGCTGACCGTCGACGAGGATCGAGCGCTGACCGAAGCGCTGCGCCAGCTGAGAGGCGGTGCTGGATGAGCGCGCTGGAGGAGCTCGGCGACGAGGTCGAGCGTCGCCTTGGGCTCGTGTTTCCTCCGAACCGACGTCTCGATTTCGAGGATGGCGTCGGACGCAGCGTGGCGCGGACCGGCACGGGCGATGTGGCAGCATTGCTCGACGCCGTGCGAGCTGGCGACCCTCAGGCGATCGAGGCGCTGGCTGCGGAGCTGACGATCGGCGAATCGTACTTTTTCAGGATCAGCGAGCACTTCGAGTTCGTGCGGGGGCACCTCCAACGGCTCGCACGAGCGGTTCAGGGTCCGACCGTGCTCTGGTCGGCCGGTTGCGCCGGCGGCGAGGAGGCCTACTCGCTGGCCGTCAGCGCGTTCGAAGCGCTCGGGGTAGAAGCCCAGAGGGTTCGCGTCTTCGCGAGCGACGTCAACCGGGAGCAGCTCGAGCGGGCTCGCCGCGCCGTCTACCGACCCTGGTCGTTCCGAGGGGTCGCCGACGAGACCATCCGGCGCTGGTTCGAGGCCGTCCCCGACGGCTTGCGTCCGGTCGCTGCGATCCGGGACAAGGTCAGCTTTTTTCACTTCAACTTGGCGACGCCGGGGGAGGGCGGCCCGCTCGCCCCGAGCTCGGTCCACCTGGCGATGTGTCGCAACGTCCTGGTGTACTTTGGTCAGCGGGCGCTCAGGGTGGCGGCCGACGGCTTCGCGACGCTGCTGGTGCCGGGCGGCTATCTGGTGTGCAGTCCCTCGGATCCTCCGCTTCCGGAAGGGGACCTCGCGGCCGAAGCGGCGGACGTGAGCCGGGTCTACGTGCGGCGCGGCCCCCGCCCCCGCAAGATCGACACCCGCCCGCCACCGCCTCGCAAGCCCCGGCCGCCGGCGCGCGCCGGCGTGGAGCGCCCCCGAGCGCAGCGCCCCGCGGGTTCGTCGCCAAAGCTGCGCGTCGCGCAAGCGGCGGACCCGACGAGCGCCGCCGGCTTGTTCGACGAGGCGCGGCGCGCTGCCGACCAGGACGCCGCGGAGCGGGCCGAGCAGCTGGTGAATGCCCATATCGAGCAGGCGCCGCTCGACGCGCGGGCCTTCGCGCTGCGCGCGACCCTGCGGCAGGCGCGAGGCGATCATCGAGGTGCGATCGCGGATGCCAAGCGGGCGGTGTTCCTGGATGACACGCTCGCGATTGCCTACGTGCTCTTGGCGGTCGCGGGGCGGACGGCTGGCGAGCGAGACACCGCGCGCCGGGCGCTCAGAAATGCGAAGGTGCTGCTGATGTCGCAGCCGGCCGAGGCGATCGTTCCGGAATCGGGGGGCGCCAGCGCTGCTGAGCTGCTCGCCCTGTGCAACGAGATCGAGCGCACCACCCGAACCGAAGGAACAGGCACGCCGTGAGCGCAGACGATCCGGAAACCAGCGATCCGGCCTTTCACGCGATCTTGGACGCTCGCACGCGCGCGCTCGCCGAACCCGCTGCGACCGGGGCGCCCGAGCGACGGGTGCAGGTGGTCGACGTCCAGGTGAGCGGCGAGCAGCTGAGCCTGCCGGCGGCAAAGCTGATGGCCATCGAGGAGATGCGGCGCTTGGCGCCCTTGCCGCACGCGCCGCCCGAGGTCGCCGGCTTGATCTGGCGTTCGGAGAAGGTCTTGCCGGTTTTTTACCTGCACGCCGTCATGAGCTTGCCGTTGACGGCGCTCCCGGAGCGTGCCCGTATTCTGGTGCTCGGCAAACAGCGCCCCGAGCTCGGGCTGGTGGTCGACGCCGTGTCTTCCGCGCGCTGGATCGATCCTGACGACCTCTCGGAGGTCTCTTCTTCCCTCGGACCCGTCGCTCGCACCATCCTGCGCGGGGTGGACGCGGCGGGTGCCGGCTTGGTCGACGTCGACGCGCTGCTCGACCTCGACGCGCTGGTGGTCGACGTCGCTCCCCCTGATGAAAGCTTTCAAGCATGAGAATCCCTGTCGGAACCAAGCTGGGCCTGGCTTTTTTGACCATCGCCGCGCTGACGGTGGCGATGGCCTTGCTCGCGTTCGAGCGCAGCGGTCACACACGAACCGCCCTCGAGGAAATGCACCAGAACGGCGTGCTCGGCACGCAGGCGCTCGGGAGGATCGCCAGCGACGTGCAGCGCATCCGCGGTCGGACGTTCCTGCACGCCGTGGCACCGACGGCGACGGAAAAGTCCGAGGTCGAGCGGGAGATCGCACAGCTCGAACGGGACGTGGAGACCTGGCTGCGGCAGGCCGAGGACAGCTACGGGCACACGCCGGCTCAGCGGGCGCAGGTGCAGCAGATCCGGGAGCTGCATCAACGCTACGTGCAGCTCCGCGACCGCGAAGTGTTGCCGCTCAGCCGTAATGGTCAGATCGAGGAGGCGATGCGCGCGGCGGTGCGACACTCCGGACCGGTCTTCCGCGAGCTCTCCGAGACCATCCGCGGCGCCATCGCGACCAACGTGAAGGAGAACGACGCCCTGCACCAGCGGGTCGCGGCGTCGCTCGATCAGGCACAGCGGATCTCGTTTTGGGGCAGCGTGCTGGTCGTCGGGGTGGCCCTGCTCGCGAGCCTGCTGCTCACCCGCAGCATCAGCCGCCGGGTCGTCCACCTATCCACGGTCGCCAACGCGGTGCAGCGCGGCGATCGCGCGCAGCGTGCGCGTGAAGAGGGCAACGACGAGGTCGCCGACCTGGCGGCGGCGTTCAACGCCATGACCGACGAGCTCGAGAGCCGCGCGGAGCGGGAGCGACGGAGCGCGGCCGAGCAGCAGACCGAGCGCGAACGCCTGGCGCGTGCGGTGTCCGCGTACGGCAAATTCGTCGATCGCGTCGCGCGCGGCGATCTGACCGCGACGCTGGAGCAGCAGAACGAAGGCGACATGGCGACCCTGGGCGAGAACTTGAGCGCCATGGGCGCGGCGCTCAGGACCATGAGCCTGCGCATCCACGAGGCGGTGGGGTCGCTGTCGTCTGCCACCGCGCAAATCATGACCACGACCCAGGAGCACAGCGCCAACGCCACCGAGAGCGCGTCGGCGGTGGCCGAGACGGTGGCCACGGTCGACCAGGTCGCCCAGAACGCGCGGCAGACCGCGGAGCTCGCCAAGGACGTGGCCGAGGCCTCGCAGCGCAGCCTGGACGTCTGCACCGTCGGTCGCAAATCCGTCGACCGGACCGTCGCCGAGATGGAAAACGTGCGGGGGCAGGTCTCCTCGATCGCTGATCGCATCCTGGTGCTGTCCGAACAGGCGCAAGCGGTCGGTCAGATCATCACCACCGTCAACGAGCTGGCGGAGCAGTCGAACCTGCTGGCCCTGAACGCGGCCATCGAAGCGGCGCGCGCCGGCGAGCAGGGGCGGGGCTTTGCGGTCGTGGCTCAGGAAATCCGCGCGCTGGCCGAGCAGTCCAAGCGGGCGACGGCGCAGGTCCGCACCATCCTTGGGGACATCCAGAAGTCGACCAGCGCGGCGGTCCTCGTCACCGAACAAGGCAACAAGGCCGTGAAGGCCGCCGTGGACGCCGTCTCCGAAGCGGGGGCGCAGCTCGAGGACCTGGCCAGCGCGACCGCGACCTCGGCCGAAGCTGCCGGTCAAATCGAGCTCGCGGCCCAGCAGCAGGCCGAAGGCGTCAGCCACATTTCGCAGGCCATGCACGCCATCCGCCAAGCCACGGCGCAGACGGTCGAGGGCACCCGCCAAACCGAGCGGGCTGCCCGTGACTTGAACGATTTGAGCGTTCGCTTGCGCGACGCCGTGTCGCAGTACCGCGCCTGAGCGCCCTCCGATGAGTGACGACGGCGTGCTGGCGGAGCTCAGGACGGTGTTCCTCGAAGAGCTCGAGGATCACCGGGCCACGCTGGCGCGCGAGGCGGCGGCGCTGCGGGCGGGCGAGGGCGGCGAAGGGGCCCACCGGGCGAGCCTCGAGGAGATCTTTCGCGCCGTCCACAGCCTGAAAGGCGCGGCGCGGGCGGTGGGCTTCGTGCAGGTCGAGCTGATGTGCCACGAGGCCGAGTCCGAGCTGGAGGCGACGCGCGCAGCGCCGAGCTTCGATCCGGAGAAGACCGCGGCGCGCGTCGAAGCGCTGCTCGGCGATCTCGAGCAGTGGCTCTCGCAGCTCGCAGCGCCAGCGGCCGATCCGCTCGCGCCGGCGGCGAGCGAGCCGCCTCGCGACGGCTCCCGGCCGCCACCGGAGCCGGCGCGATCGGGCGAGCGAGCGTCGGAGCCGCCCCGGGCGGCCGCGACGATCCGCGTCAGCGTGGCACGGATCGACAACGTGCTCGCATCGGCAGAAGAGCTCGCGGCCATCTCGGTGCGTACCGGGAACTTGTCGCAGCGCTTCGAGCTGTTGAGCAGCCTGCTCTCCGATTTGCGCCACACGCTCGTGCGTGCCCAGCAGGCGCGGAGCGAGGACGGCGAGCTCGCCCAGCGGTGCCTTTCGGCCGTGAACACCGTCTCGCTGTGGTCGCTGGAGGCCCAACAAGACCTCACGCTGCAGTCTCAGGCCCTGCTCGTTCGCTCGCGCGAGGTGGTGCGGCACGCGCGGCTTCTGCGGGTGGTGCGCTTCGATGCCTTGTACCCGGAGCTCGAGCGCGCCGCCCGCGACGCGGCCGCGTTCGGAGGGAAGCGGCTCGAGCTGGATCTCGGCGGTGGCGAGGTGGAGATCGATCGTCGCGCGTTCGAAGCGGTGCGGGAGGTGCTGCTGCACCTGGTCCGCAACGCCGCCGACCACGGCATCGAACCGCCCGAGGAGCGCGCGCGAGCCGGCAAGCCTGCCACCGGACGCGTGCGCGTCGCCGCTCGCCTGATGACGAACGAGGTGGGTATCGAGGTCGAGGACGACGGAGCCGGGATCGACGTCGAGCGAATTCGTGAGGTGGCGCGGCAAGGCGGCAGGGACGTGGACACCCACGCCACGCCGGAGCTGATGCGGTTTTTGTTCGAGGCGGGGTTCACCACGCGCGCGAGCGCGAGCCCGCTCTCCGGCCGCGGCGTTGGACTGAACGTCGTGCGCGAGCGCTTGGCCCAAATGCACGGTCGGGTCTCGATCGACAGCGAGCCTGGCCGGGGCGCTCGGTTCAGCCTCGTCTTGCCCATCGATCTCACGCTGGTTCGGGCGTTGATCGTTCACGCCGGGGACGCGCGCTTCGCCCTGGTGGCCACGGGCGTGCTGCGCCTGCGGCGCCTCGCGCCGAGCGAGCTCATCCGCCTCGAGGGCAGGACGTTCGTCCGGGAGGGAGACGAGGTGATCCCGTTGGCCGATCTTTCGGAGGTCCTCGGGCTGGGACGGCGATCGCAGGATGCCAGCGCGGACGCCTGGCCCTGTGTGGTACTGGCCGCCGCCGACCGCGTCGCCGCCTTCCGAGTCGACGGGCGCTTCGAGGAGACGGAGGTCTTGCTGAAGCCGCTCACGGGGCGGATCCGCCGGGCCGGGCTGGTCGTCGGCGCGTCGCTGCTGGCCGATGGCGACCTGGCGCTCGTCCTGGACGCGGCGGCGCTGGTTCGGGTCGCCCGCCCCGCGGCGTCGGGGAGCTTCGAAAAGGCGGTCGACGCGCGGCCGCACCTTTTGGTGGTGGACGACTCGATCACCACGCGCCAGCTCATTCGGGTGATGTTGGAGGCGGCAGGTTACGAGGTGAGCGTGGCGGCCGACGGCTCCCAGGCTTGGCAACTGCTCGCTCAGCACCCATCCATAGCGCTGGTCGTCAGTGACATCGAAATGCCCCGCATGGACGGATTTCAACTCTTGGCGCGGATGCGGGCGAGCTCCCGGACGGCGCGGCTGCCGGTGGTGCTCGTCACCGCGCTCACGAGCGAGGACGATCGGCAGCGAGCGCTCGAGCTCGGGGCGAGCGCCTACATGACGAAGAGCGCCTTCGACCAGACCCGCCTGGTTCAAAAGATTCAGGAGCTTCTGTAGTGGCTTCGAAGTCGCCCGGAGCGCCGGTTCCGCTGCGAGTGTTCATTTTCAATGACTCGCCCACCATGCGGGTCGCATTGAAGGCGGCCCTGACGCAGTTTCCCGACATCGTCGTGGTGGCGGAGGCGGACAGCGCCGAGCACGCCTCGGAGCTGATCGAGCGCGCGAAGCCCGACGTCGTCTTGATGGACGTGATCATGCCGGGCAAAGACGGCTACGAAGCGACCCGCGAGATCATGGATCGAGTGCCGACGCCGATCGTGATGGTGTCGTCGATCGTCGATCCCAGCGACAGCCGGGTGGTGTTCGAGGCGCTCACCGCCGGCGCCTTGTGCATCGCGGAGGCGCCGCCCCCGCCGACCGACCCACGCTACAAGAGCCGTTCGGGCGCGCTCGCCCAGCTGCTTCGCGTGATGGCCACGGCCAATGTCAAGAAGGGGCAGGCCGCACTGGCGAGCGAAGCACCGCCCCGGGTGAACGACGTCGGACGCCAGAGCATCGACGCCATCGGCGTCGTCGCGTCCACGGGCGGCCCGAGCGCCTTGGTGCGGCTGCTCTCCCAATTGCCCGAGAGTTGTCCCTCCGTGCTGGTGGTCCAACACCTGGCGCACGGCTTCGCCGAAAGCTTCGCCGCCTGGCTCGAGGAGCGCACGGGGCACCCGGTCAAAGTGGCGCGCGACGGGGAATACCTGCGCAGCGGGATGGTTTACCTCGCGCCCGATGACTGCCACCTCGAGCTGTCAGGAGGGCGCACCCTGCGCGTCCATCGGGAGCCGGCCTTCGGCCTCTTCCGCCCTTCGGGCAACCTGCTATTGTCCTCGCTCGCTCGAATCTTGGGGCGTCGCGCTCTCGGAGTGGTGTTGACAGGCATGGGAGACGACGGATCGGTAGGTGCGCGGGAGCTGCGGCAGGCCGGCGGTCAAGTCGCCGCGCAGGACGAGCAAAGCTCCGTCGTGTTCGGGATGCCCCAAGCGGCCATCTCCGTGGGGGGAGCCGACGTGGTGCTGCCCCTCGATCAGATCGCCGGCTGGGTGGTCGAGAGGAGCGGGTGCCCATGAAGGCCCTGGTCGTCGAGGACAGCAAGACGCAGGCGGCGTGGATGAAAGGCGCGCTGGAGCGCGCTGGCATGCAGGTGGTCCTCGCCCACGACGGCAACCAGGGGCTCGAGCTGTGCCGCAAGCTCCGGCCGGACGTGGTCGTCAGCGACGTCATGATGCCGGGGTTGAGCGGCTACGAGCTGTGCCGCAGCATCAAGGCCGATCCTGAGATCCAGGACATCCCGGTGCTGCTCCTGACGGCGCTGACCGACCCCTCGAACGTGCTGCGCGCCGTCGAGGCCGGCGCCGACAACTATTTGGCGAAGCCCTGCCCGGACCGCAAGCTCGTGGAGCGCGTGCGTCGCTGCGTGGACCCCACCAGCAGCGCGGCGAGCGAGGCGGTTCGGCGTACCGCCCGCGCGCCCGCGGAGGTGGGGCCTCGCTTGATCGAGATCCTCGCATCGGCCCTGGAGGACGCCGCCGAGCGCAACGTCGAGCTCGAGGCATCGCGCGAGAAGCTTGCCCGGGCCAACACGCAGAGCCAAGACCTGATGGCGGCGGTCGCCCACGAGCTGAAGACACCGCTGCAGGCGCTGAGCATGAAGGCGGAGCTCGCGCTGATGAAGCCCGAGGATCTCGAGCTGAAGAACCAGCTCGCTCAGGCGATTCGGACGCAGGTCAAGACGATGGTGCGGATCATCAACGACCTGCTCGACATGACGTCCATCGAGGCTGGGTCGGTCCGCATCGACCCGGTCGAGCTGAACTTCGGGGAGCTGGTGGCGGAGCTGACGGAACGGCTCCGGCTCAGCTATTCGACCCACCAGATCGAGCTCCACAACGTCACGGAGGTCACGGTGCGTGCCGACCCGGCTCGCATCGAGCAAGTGATCAGCAATTTCATCACGAACGCCGTGAAGTACTCGGCCGACGGCTCGATCATCACGTTGAAGGTCGAGGCCTTGCAGGCGAAGGTTCGCGTCAGCGTGATCGACCGTGGCATCGGCATCGACAGCGCGGACGTGCCGCAGCTGTTCGGACGCTACTTCCGCGCTCGCAGCGGCCGGAGGGCGGCAGCCGGCGCGGGCCTCGGGCTGTACGTTTCCAAGCAGCTGGTCCAGCTGCACGGCGGAACGGTCGGTGTCGACAGCCAGGTTGGGGTGGGGAGCACGTTTTGGTTCGAGCTGCCTCAGGCGTGACGGACGCTCGCTCCGATCTCGTGTGATCTTCGGGTGCGAGGAGCCCTCGAGCGGAGCCCCGGGCTTCTCGGGGCGCTGCTGCCTGGGGCCTGCTTCGAGCGACGCTCGGCCGAGCGCCTCGGCGCGGGGGCGCGGGCTGGACCGGAATGTGCACGGCATTGGTGTGGACCTTCCCTGCCGAGCGCCCACGCGGGCTCTGCCGGCTCGAGGCTCGCTTCGAGCACAGGACGCCGGGGCGTCTCGCGCCGGCGCGGCGCTTTGCCACGAGCGCACGGGATGGATCGTCAGCCTGAGCTTTTGGAGGACTCGATCATGAAACATTCGCTTCAGCTCTTGGTCGCCGCCAGCGCCTGCGCAGGCCTCTCGACTGCCTGCGCGGGGTCGGACCGGCATACGGAGACGCCGATGGCGACCTACACGGCGGCCGGCGAAGCCGCCCAGCTTGCGCAGAAAAACGTAGCGCTCGCGGAGCAGGTCCGCGCCGCCGCTGAGCAAGGCCCGCTCGGTGCGGCGGCCGATGAACGCGAGCCGGTGGTGGGCATCGAACGCGAGCTCATCGTCATCGAGCCACAAATCGAGGTGGTCGACGAGGCCGAAGTTGACGAAGAAAAGGTCGCTGAGGCGGAGTCCGAGGACGCGGCCAGCGCCGATGAGCCCACCACGGAACCCCTGCGATCGATGGAGGGCATGACGGCGTACGTGCGCCGCGGCGGCGAGGAAGATCCCGACGGGGCAGGGTTCCACGATCAGCTGACGGCCGCGAGCAGCGAGCTCGCCGTGGGCTCGATCGTGCGCGTCGTTCGGACCGACACCGACGACTCGTTGGTGCTCCACATCGGCCAGAGCAACGCGGACGTCCCCCCGAAGATGCTCAAGCTCTCCGGCAGCGCCGCCCAGCGTCTGGGGCTCAACGGCTACAGCGTCGTGCCGATTCGGGTGGAGGTGCTGTTCGAGCCCGGCGGACCGGGCCTCGACGAGGAGTGAGGTCGACGGGGCGTGGTCCGGCCGCGGTCATCGACCGGCGGATCCTGGCCGGGCCAGCGGCTTCCCCTCGTGAGCCACTGCCGGAGCGCCGGGTCTTGGCGGGCGAGCGCCACGAAGGTCTCCTCCGCGCGCGACACCCGTCGCTTGACCGTGGACAGGGAGCAGCCGAGCGCGCGGGCGACCGCCGGCAGCTCCAAGCCGTCGATGTAGCGGAGCTCGAAGACCGAGCGCTCCGCGGGTGTGAGCTGGCCGAGCGCCGCATCGATGCGACGACAGGCCTGCACCAGCTCGGGCTGGCTGCCGAGCGTCGGCTGCTCTGGTAGCGACTCTGGCGCGAAAAACCGCAGCCAGAGCTGCCGCTTGCGGACGCGGATGGTTCTGCAGGCCGTGTGCGTGGCGACCGAACGCAGCCACGGGCGTAGCGCTTCGGCGTCCCGCACACGGTGGGCCGTGGCGAACGCTTGAACGAAAACGTCGTGCACGACGTCCTTTACGTCGGCGTGAAGCTCGCGTCCGAGCACGCGTCTCAAAACCCGCAGCACCTCCGGGGCATAGGTCTCGAACATCTCCGCCTTCGCCCACGGCGCACCCTCGCGCAGTCCGACCAACAATTCGCTCGGACTGCGCGCCGGGCGTCTGGATCCGCGGACCTTCGCAGCGCTCGGGGTTCGTAGCGAGAACTCGGGGACGAGAGCTTCGGTCTCGGATTCAAGTTGGCAAGCTCGATCCATCGATCCCGTTGGTGTGCGATCGGCCGCGGGATTCTTACCTGAGTCGAGCGAATTCTCGGAAACTGTGGATCACGCGGCTCTCGAAGCGCTCGGGGACCTTGACGAGGGAACGACTGAACCGATTTCGCGCCGGCCGGGCACCTAAAGCGACGAACGCGCTCGGCCGCTCTCTACCGCAGAGCCGCCGAAGCACCTCACAGCCCGACGAGAGCGAAAAGGTTTCGGTCGCGAGTGGAAGTCCCCACGTTCCTTTGGTGCCCCCGACGGGCCGCTCCGGTTCAGCTTCGGCACAAGCTAGTGATCGGCGGCCTCGTCGGCTTCGGCTCGATGTCGCTGTTCGCCCTTGGCGACCTTTGGTTTCGCGAACGGCATGTCGGACATCCAGCCAGCTTCCTTCTGCTCTCGCTCGCCTTGTGGTTCGGACTGAGCCGGGTCGCTTTTCAGCTCTTCACCTTGAAGAGCATCTGCCGTGCCCCGGAGCTCCCCGCGCCGCCCGGGCTTCGGGTGGCCGTGTTCATCACGGCGGCTCCGTCCGAGCCGCTCTCCATGTTCGGCAAAACGCTGAGCGCCGCCGTCGCCATACGCTACCCACACAAGACCTATCTATTGGACGGAACGGGCGACCCAGCCTTCCGTGCGCTGGCAGAACGGTGTGGCGCCATTTGGTTGGATGTCGCGCGCGTCGAGGGTGCAAAGGCGGGTAAGATCAACGCGGCTCTCGCGCAAACCGACGAAGATCTCGTCCTGGTGCTGGATCCCGATCACGTCCCCTTGCCAGAGTTTCTGGATCGGGTGCTCGGGCACTTTCAGGACGAAACGGTTGGCTTCGTGCAAGTGTCGCAAGCCTACTACAACCAGCGCCGCTCGGCAGTGGCGCGAGCGGCCGCCGAGCAAACGTACGGCTTCTACGGTCCCGTCCAGATGGGGCTCTACGGGCTGGGCGCGGCCTTGGCGATCGGGGCCAACTGCACCTTCCGCCGCGAAGCGCTCGCGTCGATCGGGGGACACGCCGTCGGTCTGGCCGAGGACCTTTTGACCTCGATTCGGCTGCACGCCAAAGGTTGGCGGTCCATCTACGTCCCGGAGGTGGTCAGCCGCGGGCTCGTGCCGGAAGACCTGGGCGCCTACTTCACGCAGCAGCTGAAATGGGCGAGCGGCGCGGTCGATATGCTGCTGTCGGAGTACCCGCGGCTGTTCTTTAGCCTGTCTTGGAAGCAGCGGATCGTCTACTTCGGCGTCGGCACCTATTACGGCACTGGTGTCGCGACGGCAGCGTACCTCGTGCTGCCCTACCTGGCCGTGGCGCAGGGGGTGGCGCCGGCGCGCGTGGCGGTTGGCGAGATCGTCGCTACGGGGCTCCCCGTGCTGCTCGTGGCGATCGCGCTGCAGCTGATCGGTCAGCGCTGGTTCTGCGACCCCTCGGAGCGCGGCCTGCACTGGCGGGGCATGTTGCTCAAGCTGCTGGCCTGGCCAGTGTACGCGTATGGCGCGGTGAGCGCCTGCTTCGATGTTCTGGTGCGGTACCGCCCGACGCCGAAGCGGCCGCTCCCAAACCAGCAGCTCGGTTGGCTGTGGCCACACCTCGCGGTGTTGGCGCTCTTTACCGCAGCTGCCGGGGTGGCGGCGCTCGAGCGCTACCGGAGCGCGACGGTGGAACGGTTGTGGCACGACGCTCAGCTCTTTTGGGTGATGCTCGCCTTCGCCGCTCTGGCGGCGATCGCCGCAGGCTTGGCCTGTATTTGGGCCGTCAGCAGTGAGTTGGCCGAAGAGGGTGAACCGTGGCGTCACGTGCCCGCGGCGCTGGCCTGTGAGGAAGCAGAGTGACGGCGCTGCAGAAGAGCGCCGCGTCGGCGGCGCTGCTTGGCGGTGCCGTTGCCGCGATGAGCTTTCTCACCTACGGCCGCGGCGCTCTGGCGCGCTTCGTCTCGGAGCGCTGGGCCGAAGCCGTCGGGGCGGTCACCGCGGCGGAGTTGAGGTTCGGTGCCGCGGGTGACATCGGCGCGCGCACCGCCCGTCTCGGAGCGCTGTCGGAGCGCCGCATCGAAGACCTGCGCCATCCGGTTCAAACCTTGATCGGGGCGCACGACGATGGACTGCCCGACAGCGCGGCGGGGCTGTTCGCGCTGGAACGGGCGCTCCATCAACCCCTGTACCTCGTTCAAATTTACAACGCGTGGGGCGATGGCGACGCCCACGCATTCCCGCACGAGCTGGTCCACGCCATCTGGGCGATCGGTTCGGTGCCGCTGGTCACCTGGGAGCCGTGGCTGAGCGCGTTCACCGACCAGGATCGCCCCGCCCACCGTCGCGAACACGAAGGCCTGCGTGATATCGCCGCTGGGCGGTACGACGACTACATCGATGCCTGGGCCGCCGCGGCCGCTGGCTTCGGCAAACCCATCTTCGTGCGCTTCGCGCACGAGATGAACGACGGGTATCGTTACCCTTGGGGACCTGTCAAAAACCCCGATCCGCGAAGTTTCGTCCGCGCGTGGCGCCGGGTCGTCTCGCGCTTCCGGGCGGCAGGGGCACCCAACGTGCTGTGGGTCTGGTCGCCGAGCATCTCGTACGGCGGCTACCTCGAACGGTACCCGGGCGACGACGTCGTGGACTGGGTGGCCACCGGCGTCCTCAACTACGGAACAGCGACCCGATGGTCGCACTGGCAGTCGGCCGACGACGTACTGCGCGCCCACTACGCCCCCCTCTCCGCGCTTGGCAAACCGATGATGATCGCCGAGTTCGGTAGTGTGGCGCGCGGCGGGGATCGGGCGCGCTGGTACGAGCAGGCGCTGAAACGTCTGCCTGCGGCGTATCCCGATATCAAGGCGTTGATCTTCTTCCACGTCGGCAGTGATCGCACCGTCTCGGGCGAGCCGCTCCGTTGGAGTTTCGCCGACGAACCTGCGGTCGCCGGGGTGGTTCAACGCGGGCTCGCGGCTTGGACGAAGCGCCGCCCCGAAGGAGCGAAAGGTAGACGACAATGAAAGTCATCGTGTTGGCAGGAGGGTTGGGGACGCGTCTGAGTGAGCAGACGATGACCAAGCCCAAGCCGATGGTCGAAATCGGCGAGTACCCCATCCTTTGGCACGTCATGCAAATTTACGCGACCCACGGGTTTACCAATTTCGTCGTTGCTTGCGGCTACAAGGGTGAGGTGATCAAGGAATACTTCGGGGAGATGAGGTCACGACAGGCCGACTTCACCGTCGACCTCGGCAACGGCCATCTCGAAGTGCACGCGGCGCGCTGCCCGGCGTGGCGCGTGACCCTCGTGGACACGGGGCTCGCGACCACGACGGGCGGGCGGATCAAACGTTTGCAGCCGCTGATCGGGAACGAGCCGTTCATGGTTACCTACGGCGATGGGCTTGGCGACATCGACGTGGGGGCGCTGCTCGAGTTTCACCGGCGCCATGGAAAGCTCGCCACCGTGACGGCGGTGAGGCCGGCCGCGCGCTTCGGGGTCTTGAGGATCGAGCGGGACGAAGTGGCAGACTTCAGCGAGAAGCCGCGCTCCGAAACGGGGTGGGTCAACGGCGGCTTCTTCGTGTTCGAGCCGGGCGCCCTCGAGTACCTGTCGGGCCACGACGTTCCCCTGGAAGGGGCGCCACTCGAACGGTTGTCGCGGGACCGGCAGCTGATGGCCTACCGCCACCCCGGCTATTGGCAGCCGATGGACACCCTGCGCGACCAACTGATGCTCGACAAGCAGTGGAAGGAGGGCAACGCGCCGTGGAAGATCTGGCACTGAGCGGCGATCTGCGCGCCTTCTGGCGGAAGCGACGGGTCTTTCTCACCGGTCACACCGGCTTCAAAGGCAGCTGGCTCAGCACCTTCTTGCAGGTGCTTGGCGCCGAGACGACGGGGTATGCGCTGGCCCCCGAGGGAAGCCCTTGTCTGTTCGACGATGCCAGGGTCGCGACGAACATGCGTTCGGTGATCGGAGACGTTCTGGACGGAGAGGCGCTGCGGCGTGCGCTGGTGGAGGCGGGCGCCGAGGTCGTCATCCACATGGCAGCCCAGCCGTTGGTGCGCCGGTCGTACGCAGAACCGGTGTCGACCTTCGCCACCAACCTGCTCGGCACCGTTCATCTGCTCGAGGCGGTCCGCCGCGTCCCCACCGCGCGCGTCGTCTTGGTCGTCACCACCGACAAGTGCTACGAAAACCGCGAGTGGGCGTGGGGCTATCGCGAGACGGACGCGCTTGGAGGTCGCGACCCCTACAGCGCCAGCAAGGCTTGCGCAGAGCTCGCGACGGCCGCGTATCGGCGTTCGTTTTTCGCCCCTGGGGTCGCGGTGGCAACGGCGCGGGCAGGAAACGTGATCGGTGGTGGTGACTGGTCGGAAGATCGGATCATTCCGGACATCGTTCGCAGCGTGATCGAGAAACGCGCCGCCGTGATCAGGGCTCCGAAGGCCGTGCGGCCGTGGCAACACGTCTTGGATCCGTTGTTCGGCTACCTGGTGCTCGCTCGCCATCTCTGGTCTCGGCCCGAAGCTGCCGGCGCGTACAACTTCGGCCCTCCACAACCAGAAAGCATGACGGTGAGAGAGCTCGCGCGATGCTTCGTCCGCGAGCTAGGGCGCGGCCAGTTGGAGGAGGAGCCCGCGCGAGGCCAGCGGCTTCACGAAGCTCGGCAGCTTCGTCTCGACTGCAGCAAGACGCAAGCGATCCTCGGCTTTCGTCCCCGACTGGACACGCGGTCGAGCATCTCGCTCGCCGCACAGTGGTACGCGGCGTTTCTCGAAAACCCGGACACGGCGGCGGTCGTCCTACGACGGCAGATCGACGACTACATGACGCGGATCGGCGACTATGAAGACAGCGTTGGTAACGGGAGCAACCGGCTTCATCGGCTCGGCCTTGGTGCGCCAACTCTGCGCTGAAGGGGTGACGGTGTACGGCGTCGGACGGACGCCGAGCGCGCGGCTCCCTAGTGTCAGAGGCGCTCCGGGCCTCCGGATGACCGAGCTGTCGAGCTTCAATGCCAAGGCGCTCCTCCGCGCAGCCTCCGAGGTCGCTCCGGACGTGGTGTTCCACCTGGCTTCCGCCGGCGTCCGCGACGACGACAGAGACCCTCGCGCGCTGCTCGCTGGATCGGTTGGACTCTTGGTCGAAGTTCTGGACGCGTGCAGGTGGTGGCGACCAACGAAGATCATCTTCACCGGCTCCTGCTCGGAGTATGGCCCCGTCCGAGCGGCAACCCCCGTCACCGAAGACAGCCCCAGCGAGCCCCTGGAAGTGTATGGGGCCGCGAAGGCCGCCGCCCGCCTGTATGGGCGCGCCCTGGCAGAACGCTATGGTTTGCCCCTGTTGGCGTTGCGCATCTTCGGAACGTACGGGCCGGGTGAAGGTCCCGAGCGGCTCATTCCGTACCTGAGCTCGAAGCTCCGCGCGGGGTGTCCCGTCGATTTGACGCCGGGGGAACAGACGCGCGACATGACCTTCGTCGACGACGTCGCGAAGGCGCTCTCTGCGGCTGCCCGCTCCGCGGACTTGGGCGACTCTGGCACGTTCAATGTCTGCAGCGGGCGCGGCGTGACGGTGCGGCAGCTCTGCCTCGAGGTGGCCCGACAGCTCGGCGCCTCCGAGCGCCTTTTGGAGTTCGGGGCGCGTCCCTATCGACCAGGGGAAGCGATGTGGTTGGTCGGCGATCCCAGCGCTTTTCGGCAGAAAACAGGTTGGCAGCCGCAGGTAACCTTGACGGAAGGGGTGTCCTGCACGCTCGCAGCGCTCGCGGAGGGTTAGTGGCGCCTTCTGCCCGAAATTATCAATCGAATGTCGATGCTAAACCGTCCTTGATGCGTCGAGCAGAGGGTGTCAAAGCGACGATGTCGCTCCACGAAATGCTTTTGGACGGATGCTATGTTCACGTTGCGCGCGTGCTGCGGGTCCACTCTTGCCACCGGGTTGGCGTTTGCTCCAGCGGCGGTCGCGCAAGAGGCTGCTCCCCGAGCACTTGCGACGCTGGAGTGGCAAGTGGCCGAGGGAGCGGACGGGTGTTTGACCCGAGACCTGGCGCTTCGGGCAACGTCGGAGCGCGTGGGGCGTCCCCTGTTCGCGCGAAGTGGGGCGGCGCTGAAGGTCGTCGGCACCGCGCGGGCCAAGCGTGGCGGCGGCTTCCGGGTGACGCTCGACCTTTCGCGCATCGGTGGGCAACACCTTGGACGCCGGACCTTGGAGACCGACGCCGAAGACTGCTCTGCTTTGGATGAGGCCGTCGTGCTTGCGCTGGTCTTGATGCTGGATTTCGTCGATCAGCCGTCGGTGAACCCTCACGGTGGCGGCCAGTCAGCACCGAAGTCGACCGAGATCCACATCCCACCGGACGCCCCTGCGCCGAGGGCACCGTGGGCTTGGGGCATCGGCGGTGGTCTCGAAGGGACCTCAGGTCTGACGCCGGGTTGGCACGGGTTCACGGGGGGCGCGTTCGCCGCTGCCCCAGGCGGTTGGGTGCTGGCGGTGAGCGCGAGTGTTCTCCCAGAAGCTCAGGTGCCCCGCTCCGATCTTCACATCGCGGCGACCACTCTCCGCCTGACGCTTTGCCCTTGGAGCTTTCGCACTGGCGTGCTCCGGCTGGGCGCCTGCGCGTCTCAGCGTACGGCCGTCTTGACGGGAACGGAGTCGGAGGTGCCGCCGGGCCGCGAGCAAACCCACACGACATCGGCTTTCGGTCTGCGCCTGCACGCCGACGTGTTGCTGTGGGAGCGCCTTTTGGTGCTGATCTCCGCTGGAGCGGATCTGGCCCTCGCCCGTGCTCAGTTTACGGATGTCGCCGTGGCAGGCCCTCCGCGAGACGTCTTTCACACGTCCACGCTTTCCCCTTCGGTCGCGCTCCTCTTGGGTGTTGGCGATCGCTGAGTGAAAGACCCTCATCTGGCGAGTCCATCAAATCGTGTCTTTCAAAGCTCCCCCCGACTCCCCCGACGCCCGCTCGCTACCGAGTGGCAAGGCGCTGTTCGATGAAGTGGCGCCGTTCGCCTGGCGGACCTTACGCTATCTTGGAGTCCCGGAATCGGACTTGCCGGACATCACACAAGAGGTGCTGCTCAGCGTGCACCGGAACGTCCACACCTTCGCCGGACGCTCGGCGCTGAAGACGTGGGTCTATCGGATCTGTCACCGCACGGCCTTCGCGTTCTTCCGCAAATCCCGCCGCTATCGACCGCTCAAGTTGCAAGACGTTCCACAGCTGAATGACCGCGACGATCCCAGAGAGCGGCTCGACGCCCGATTGTTGCTCAACGCCTTGCTGGACAAGCTGGATGTCGACAAAAGGACCGTCATCGTGCTGTATGAAATCGAAGGTCTGGAGATGAAGGAAGTGGCCGAAGTGGTGGGGTGCCCGCTGCAGACGGCCTACTCCCGGCTGCACGCGGCGCGCCGCCTGCTCGAAAAGGAGCTTTCGATGGGCCGCGACGGGAGCGCCGCATGACGGAGGAGCGCCGGCGCACCAGGAGTGGGACCCGGGCATTGCCGGTCCTTCAAGGCCTGATGGCTCAGGCGGCCGAGGATCGGCCGAGTCCGCAAGAGCTCGAGGCCCTGTGGGAGAAAGTAGCGAGCGTGTACGAAGCCGATCGCTCCGTGGCGCCGCTGCGTCAGCGGCGCCGCTGGCGGCCTGCTCCGATCCTGGGCGCCGCCGTTCTGGGACTCGCCGGTGCCGCCGCTGCCGGCATCGTCCTCTCCTCGCCCGCGCCGCCGGAGCGGACCGAACGAGCGAGCGCTCGGGTGGTCTCGCCTTCCGTGGCTTCGGTGCGTGCCGCGTCGCCAACCACGGAGAAGCGCGCGCCGGCCGCCGATGCTTCGGCGCCAACAGCACCGCCTGCGGATGCCACGGCGCCCGCGCCGAGGGCTCAGCAGCGGTCCCAGCTTGGCTCCTCGCAGGCATTGGACCCGTCTTCCTATCGGTCATCAGCGACGCCTGCGCCCAGGGCCCACGGTGGCGGCGAGCCGTCGAACACGGCGCCGACGGGCGAACGGGCGGCTCTGAAGCACCCGCAAGGACCGTCCGAAGAGCTGCGCCTCATCAGCGAGGCGCAGGCGCGCCTACGCGCCGACCCTGCCGCTGCGCTGAGGCTGACGGCGCGACACCGTGCCACTTATCCCGAGGGGCGGTTTTTGCAGGAGCGAGAGGTGGTCGCGATCGAGGCACACCATCAGCTTGGCGACGACCAAAAAGCGACCGCACGTTACCGAGCGTTCGTTCGTAGGTTCCCGAGCTCGCCCTACCGCGAGCGGCTGGAAGCCCTGCTGGTGCCGGGTGTGCCCCCGCTCTGATCCACCGCGTCCTCCGATCGCGCTGCCGCCATAGCTCTTCATAATCGTTCGCGGAGGCGATCTCTAACCGTGTCGAGCCGCGGATCCGGGCGGCTGGCAATGTTGCGCGTCTTGGCCGATGGCATCAAAAAAGGTGTGCTCCTGGGTTTCGTCCTGGGCTTGCTACCGGCATCGACCGCGGCGGCGCCGGCTGCGGACTCCGAAAGCATCAGCGCCTCGTTTCGACGAGCCCAGCTCGAGAGGGCGCGCGGGAACGCCCAGGCGGCGGAGCGGATCTATGCGCGGCTCGAGCGCTACCCGGAGGCCAGGGAGTGGCTGCTTCTGGTGCGTGCCGAGCAAGCCCTCGATGGCGGCGACTGGGTGTCGGCGGACCAGCGCCTGCGGCGGATCCGGCCCGGCTCGCCGGCGTGGGAGCACGCGCTCGAGCTCCGTCGCCGGGTGCGTCTGGCCAGACCGCGCGAGGTCAGCGTCTCGGCGGCGCTGCTCGAGGACAGCCAGCCGCTGACCGCGACGTCGTTGGCCGTCGCCCTGAGCGACGCCGTCTCTCCGGCTCTCGCCGTCAAGCTCGAACATCGAGTGGACACGCTGGCCGGAGCCGAGGTCCTGCAGGCTGCCGGGTCCTCGGTCGAGACACGCCTGCGCGCAGGCCAAGCCCTGCTCGACGCCGAGCTCCGCCTTCGCTATCGCCTTTGGTCGGATGATGAAGGGGTGTGGACGGGGGGGGTGGGCGTGGTGTTGCTGCCCGGAGCGCCGGCGCGTCTGCGTGGCGGGTGGCTGCGTACCGAAGAAACCGGGACCCTGTCGGGCGCCGCGCAGCACATCGTGCGCGACACGAGCTTCGCCGCACTGTCTCTCGACCGGAGCGGCTTTTTGCTGGAGGCGCAGGCAGAGCTTCACTGGTACTCCGACGGCAACGCGGGGCATGCCGGGTCGATCTGGGCGCTCGCCCCTCTGATCCGGCGCTCGATCAGTCTGCACGTCGGCTGGTCGGGGTCGATCCGCGACACCCGCGAATCGCGCTGGGATTACGGCAGCGGGAGCTATCAGCCCTATTTCACGCCGCTGCTCGCGTACGTTCATGGACCTTTGCTGGTCGTTCGCGCGAGCGCGGGTCCGTTCGAGGGGAGCGCCACCGCCGCCGTCTCCCTGTCCGCGACCGACCAGGATCCAACGACCTTCGGCTTCTACGAGCTGCGGCGCGCCTGGACCGATCTGTACTTGAAGGGGGCGCTGGGTCTTCGGCTACCGCCGCTGCTCTTGACCGCCACGTACGAGCACGGGCGCCAGATCTACTACGCGTACCATCGGGTTCAGGTCGCCGTCGCCCTCCGGTTCTGAGAAGCGTGCGGGAACGGCCGGCCCATTGACAACGGGACGGCAACACTCGCGAAGCTTGAAAGCTCGGGCGCAGGGACGCCGATCGACCCCGAACAGCACGCGCCTGGCTCCTAGGGCGATCCAAAGCCATCGGCGCCGGTCTTCGCCGGAGCGGCAGCGTTCAGGGATCGGATGGCCGCCGTTCAATCGCCCTGCCGCGGCGATTCGGCGCGCGCGGGGCCTTCCTCGCAGACGAGGAGCGCCGGACGGAACTCGCTGAGCGGCGTCGCGCCGCACCGGGACGTTTTCGGACAGTCGGCGTCGCGATGGCAAGCGACGGCGCCGAAGCCGTCGAGGCAGGCGCGGCGCGTTCGGCACTGGCTCGCGGCTTCCGCGCCAAACTCACGGCCCGAGTCGGTGTCGACGCAGCAGACCCGGTCGGACGCGCAATCCTCGGGACCGTCGCAGCTCGGCTCGAACGGCAAACACTGGGAGCTGCTGCGAATGCAGGGCGGGCGGAGCAGGGCACGCGGGCCGCAGAAGCGTTTGTCGTCTTCGCGGCGGATCTCGTACGGCGAGTACTCGGGTTCGAGGTCCGCCGCGTAGATGGCCTCACCGTCGCGCTTCACTTCGAAGCGGAGCTTCTTCGGCGCCGCGCCGAGCCTCAATCCGACGATGCTGGTTCGAGCGCCGGTGGTGCGCGTCTCCAGCGCCAGCGCCAGCTTGCACGCATGGCGAGGGGGCGCTTTGGGAGGCGGCAGGCGCTGATCGTGCTCGCAGGTGGTCCCGTCGTCCAAGATCCAGCGGAAGTGATACACGCCCGGGTCGAGCAACGGCGGGCGCAGCTCGACGAACACCGCTCCGGGGCAAGCTGGGGGGCGGGTCCGCTCCCACGCGAAGAACGCGGCGGTCAACGTCACCCCCAGGATGGCGCCGAGCTTGGGTGCGTCGATGGACATGGATCGCAGCCAGCGCGCGAGCTATTGGCCCATCGCCTTCAGGATCGCGTCGTCGAGCTGCTGCTTGCGAGTCTTGGGGCGCGTGTCGGCCGGGGGCGCTGCCTTGGCTGCCGCAGCGGAGCGCTTCGGAGCGACCGCCCTGGCTTCGGATTGGGTGGACGGCGGCGTCCTGCTGCTCTTCGTCGCGGGTCGAGCCGCAGGCCGCGCGGGCTCTTGCCTCGAGACGGGCTTGGGCTGCGCTGCCGCTTCGGTGGGCTCGGGCGTTGCGGCTTTCGTGGGCTCGGGCGCTGCCGCTTCGGTGGGCTCGATCGGGAGGTCGTCGAGCGACGTGGTGGGCGCCGCCTTGCTGGCTTCATCGTCCGACGCCGTGGCGTCATCCGGCGTCCCGTGCGCCGGCTCGGCGGCGTCCGACGGGGCGGACGCCGCCTTTGGGACCGCGGCCTCGCGCGCGCCTTCGAGCTCCGGCAGCCGGTGCGCCGCCACCATCTGCTCGAGCTCGCGTGGCGTGCCGCTGCCAGGGGCGCCGACGGTGGCCGCTTCGAGGCGGAGGTAGAGCGCTTCCTGGCCTTTCGAGCGAAACACGTCGCGCAGCCAGTCGTTGCGATACGCCCCCGCAGTCGCCCCGGCCGCGAGCAACGTCACGACCCAGAGCCACCCCGACCTGCGTCGCGGCGGCGCTACCGACCTCGAGTAGTAATACGGCGCGCTGGCTGCCACCGAACGACCTCGCGGCCAATCCTATCATCGCTTCGTGCGCCGCGGGCGATCGGTCCGCGCGCCGGCAGCGCTGCAGCGGTACCGAAATCATGCCGCCACAGTCGTAAGTAATTGGAAAGGCGAGGCGTTCAGCCCTGATCGCTTGTGGACTTATCGTCCGACCGGGGCGGGCCGCCTTTCGAAACTTGACCTACGTGGTGGATCTACGTATTCGAACTGCCCGGCGGATCTGGCGCGTTTTCGCCACCGTTCGACGAGGGGCAGGTCATGCAGGACAAGGTCTCGAGCGCCAAGCAGTCTGAGGACGCCCGTTCGGGGTCGGTGGTGGCGGGGCGGTATCGCCTGCTCGAGCTCATCGGCACGGGATCGATGGCGAACGTGTACCGCGCGCAGGCGCTGCAGCGCGAGGAGGTCGTCGCGATCAAGGTGCTGCACCGGTCGCTGACGTACTTGCCCGACGTCGTCACCCGCTTCGAGCGGGAGGCGGTGGCCGTCTCGCGCATCCGCCACGCCAACGTTCCGCAGGCATACGAGGTCGGCAAGCTCGACGACGGCAGCCTGTTCATGGTGTTGGAGTACGCGCCGGGTGAGCCGCTCGACGGCGTCATCGCGCGGGAGTCGGCGCTGCCCGAGCCGCGCGCGCTCGGCATCACGCTGCAGATCGCCGAGGCGCTGGCCGCCTCCCACGCGCTCGGGATCATCCATCGAGACCTCAAGCCAGAGAACGTGATGTTGGTCACGGCTCCGGACGGCCGCGAGCAGGTCAAGGTGCTCGACTTCGGCATCGCCAAGGTCGCCGGCTTTTCCGGCGCGCCCGTGACGGTCGTGGGGGCGGTGTTTGGCACCCCGGAGTACATGTCGCCGGAGCAGACGCAGGGCAACCCGGTCACTTCACAGAGTGATCTGTACTCGCTGGGGATGATCCTTTACGAGATGCTGGCCGGGAAGAACCCCTTCGCCGCGCCAGATCCGGTCACCGTGCTGCGCCGGCAGATGACCGAGGTGCTGCCCCCGCTGCCCGACCGCGTCAGCCCCAACGTCCGCGCCCTGGTCGAGCGCTTGGTTCGAAAGGACCCCGCGGAGCGCCCAGCCGGCGCCAGCGAGGTGGTGCGGCAGGTGGAAGCGCTGCTCTATCCCGGGGGCGGGCGGCCGGTGAGCGAGGCGCCGGCGGAGTCGCTGGCGCCAGCGGCCTTGGCCGAGCGAGAGATCCCCGCGCGGCGCGCGACGAAGACGCACCGCTTCGCTGCCGTCGCGGCGGTGGCCTTGCTCGGCGTGTCCGGCTACGGCGTCTGGTCGGGAGAGCTGCCCGCCGGGATCCGCTCGTTGCCCGCGGCGCTGCGCGCCCTGCCGCTGCCGGCGTTCCTTCGGGCGACCTCGGAGCCGCAACCCCCGACGACGGTGGCCGCTCCGGCGAAGCCGTCGCCCGTCGTCTCGGTCACCCCGCCCGCCACGCCGCCGCCAGCGCCGCCACCCGTGTCTCCGGAGCTCAATCCCAAGGAGCGCAAGCAGATCCAGGCCGTCGCCGCCAAGGTGATCGCCGAGGTCGAGCGCGTGCCCGCCTATCGGCGGGGCCCTTCGGATTGGAAGCGCTTGGCCCGCGCTCAGGCCGAGCTCGGGCAGCACCGCGACGCCGTGATGGCCTACTCCAATCTTTTGTCGCTCACCTCCGACGCTCGCAGCGATCGCCGCCTCGGCGATGACCTGCGGGCGGCGCTGAAGGATCCGACAGCGGCCGGGGCGGCGCTTCACCTTTGCAGCTCGCCGCTGCTCGGCGCGCGCGGGCTGGACTTGATCTTCGACGCCTGGCGCACCATCCGCCGCAACCCGGACTCCCTGGAGCTCGGGGCGCGGCTGTGGCGGGAGCTCAGGAAGTTTCGTTACAACGGCTCCAAGGCGCTGCAGGTGGCGATCGCGCTCGAGGCGGCGACGAGCTGCGAGCGGATCTCCGAGCTGTTGCCGGAAGCTTCGCGCGTCGGCGACCAACGCGCGCTCGGGCGGCTGCGGGAAATAGAAGGGCGCACGCGCTGCGCGGGGCAGGACTGTTTCTCGTGCTTGGCGGACAGCCCGGCGCTCGGCGACGCCATCGCCAAGAGCGCCGAGCGCGCGGCTCCGCCCTGACGTTCACGGGGTTTTAGCCCAGGTGTGACTCCACGAAGACAGCGTGGTCGGGCGACGACGCGTCCAGCGGGCGCTGGCGCCTGCCGCGCCGAGCACGGCTCCCGAGTCGATCGCGACCGACGCCGGGCACGGCCCACCGCCGCCCCTTCCGGCGAGCGAACAGGCAGCGGCGCGCCTCAACCAGCTGTTCGAATCGCTCGCTGGCAGGGGGCTCGTCGAACGCATCCGCGCCTACGACGACTAGCGTGCGTCAGAACCCCGAGGGTCTTTCTCGGCTTCGAGTCGATCCAAGCGTTCGGGACGCGGCTGTTCAGTCGCGTGGACATCGTCACGCCGTGGCTCGGCTTTGCGCCGATCGTCGAGATCGGCGACATGCCACACGCCGACGAGCTTGGCGTGCGGCTGCTCGGCGAAGCCAGCGCCCAGCTGGGCGCCGGCTTTGTCGTAGCCGTCCGGGGTGGGTACCAGGCAAGGGAGGCCAGCGCCGGAGGTCCGGGCGCCGGTGTCAGCCTCGCGTACGCCTTCTGATCAGGCCGCTGCCGTCTTCCCCTGACGGATCATCGACAGCTCGAGGTCGATGTCGACCTTCTCCCCCACCAAGACGCCCCCGGCTTCGAGCGCCTGATTCCAGCGCAAGCCGTAGTCCCCGCGGTCGAGCGAGCCGTGCACGGTGTACCCCGCACGTTCGTTGCCCCAAGGATCCTTACCCCGCCCTTCGTCTCGAACCTCGAGCTCGATCGTCTTGGTGACGTCACGGATCGTCAGCTCGCCGCTCATCTTGTAGCGCCGGTCGCCGGTCTTGGTGATGCTGCGGCTAACGAACCGCATCTCTGGGTGTTTCTCAGAGTCGAAGAAATCGGCCGAGCGCAGGTGCTTGTCCCGATCCTCGACGCCCGTATCGATGCTCGCGGTACGCACCCGCAGCTCGGCGCTGGACCGAGTGAAGTCCTCTTCGTCGATCCGGATCTGTCCCGAATACTCGGAGAATTTGCCGCGCACCTTGGCGATCACCATGTGCCGGACGGAGAAGTTGATGCTCGAGTGAGCGGGATCGATCGAATACTCTACCAACGCCATTTGTGGTGTCCTCCTGTTGAGAGTGCCGCCTTGCTGCGGCGCGCCAACAACCTAAGCCGCCACGAAGAGGCTGTGAAGGTGTACAATTCCGGACAAACTGTTCCATGCGTGGTACAATCGGCGAGTCGATGGACCTCAACGAAGTCGTGATCTTCGCGCGGGTCGTGCAGGCGGGCAGCTTCACGCGGGCGGCCCGGCAGCTCGGTTTGCCCAAGTCCACCGTGAGCCGGAAGGTCTCCGAGCTCGAGGAGCGGCTCGGGATCCGCTTGCTCCAGCGGACCACCCGCAAGCTGAGCCTGACCGGAGAGGGCCGCGCTTATTACCCGCACTGCGCTCGGGTGGTCAGCGAGCTCGAGGCCGCCGAGCGCGCCGTCACGGAGCTGCACGCAACGCCGCACGGCCGGCTGCGGGTGAGCGCGCCATTGCACTTCGGCTTCTTGGGCCACATCACCGCGGAGTACCTCAGCCGTTATCCGGAGGTCTCGGTCGAGGTGGTCTGCACGGACAGGCTCGTCGATCTCGTCGAAGAGGGCTTCGATTTGGCGGTGCGCGTCGGGCGCCTGGGGGACTCGAGCTTGGTGGCCCGCAAGCTCGGAACCTCGAAGCGCATTTTGGTGGCGAGCCCCGACTACCTCGAAGCGCGCCCACCGCTTCGTACGCCCAACGAGCTCGGGGCGCTCGATGCCCTGTGTTTCGGGCTCGGAGAGGACGAAACATGGCGGCTCGAGCGGGGTGGGCAACACGTGGAGCTGAAGATCACCGGCCGCATCGTCGCCAACGACTTCGAGCTCTTGCACCGCGCTGCCTTGGCAGGCGCCGGCATCGGGATGTTGCCGCTGCCCCGCGTCTCGAGCGATCTGCGCTACGGGCGCTTGCGCCATGTCTTGCCGGACTGGCGCTCCACGGAGTCGCCGGTCAGCGTGGTCTACCCGAGCGTCCGACACCTGTCGCCCAAGGTGAAGGCGTTCGTCGATCTGCTGTTCACTCGCATGCATTCGGCACCCTGGGAGATCGAAGACGTCCCCAGGCCGGCCCGCCCGCGTCGGCCGCGCGCGTGAGGCCCGTTGCCGCCCTTTCGGACGGCCTTACCGTGCTCGGATGGGCCACAGGCCGGCTTGGCGGTCGCTTTCGGCACTGCTGTTTTGCATAGCGTGCGGATCCACGCTGTCTGCACCGCCCGCGCCTCCGACGCCACCCACGCGGCTGTGCGTGGATGCGGCGCCCGCCCGTGCCTGCCGCTCGGCCACCGCGGTCGAGCGCTTGCTGCGCCATCCGGATCTCGAGGTGCTCGGGGTGTCGGCCACCCCCGGCGGCCTGCACGGGGCCAAGGTGTTGACGCTGGCCGTCCCGACCGAGAACGGTCGGGTCGTGCTGCGTGCGAAATGGCGGGCGCACCAGACGGCGGGTCTGACCAACGATCCGCGCAAGGAGCTCGCGGCCTACGCGGTGCAAAAGCTGTTTTTGGAGCCGCACGAGTACGTGGTGCCCCCGGCGGTGGGGCGGTGTTTCGAGCTCGACGCCTACCGCCGAAGCGTCGACGCCGCCGCCGTCGCTTCCTTCGACGGCATCGATTGCGTCTTCGGCTACTTGTCGTACTGGCTGGAGGGGGTCGAAGACTTGGAGGACGCGCTCGAGGACGGGTGGCTGGACGGCGAGAGCATGTTGGACGGCGAGCTGTTCGCGAACAACCCGCTGTACCGTCGCAGCCTGGCGGACGTGAACCTGTTCACGTACCTCATCCACCACGGCGATGCACACGACGAACAGTTCGTTCTGACGCTCGAGCGCCACGCCTTGCACGTCTACAGCGTCGACAACTCGATCGCGTTCGAGTCCTTCAAAAACCCGATGGTGCTGCTGTTTCGGGAAGATTGGTCCCGCATCAAGGTGCCCGCGCTCCGCAGACAGCCCATCGAGCGCCTGCGTCGGCTCGATCGCCGTGCCGTGTCGCAGCTCGCGTTGATCGAACAGTTCGAGAACCGCGCCGGCCTCTTGATCCCAGAGCCGCCCACACCTCCTGTGGGGCGCACCGACGCTGGACTGCGCTGGCTCGGAGACGAGCTCAAGGTCGGTCTGACGGCGCACGAGATCGACGGCATCTGGCGTCGCTGGCGCGAGCTTCTGGCACAGATTGAAGCTGGGGGAATACAGGTGTTCTGAGCGAGCTCACTGCGGCGTCCGAGCACGATCTGGCAAGATTGCCCCACCGTGGCAGCCGCTGCGTCGCCGGGTCCAAGCACCCGCGTTGCCGTATCAAAGCCCGCCATTTGCGCCGCTTTCGTGGCTGGGTCCGCGAGGCACGTGCTCGCTTTCGACTTGGCATCGAGATTGCTCTAGCCCGACCGTCTGCTCGACCTTCCACAGGAGCACGGAGATGGGGCACGCGGCCCGAAAGTTCACCGATCAATTTCCCCCGCGGGGCATGATACTGGCCCACAAGTACCGCGTCGAAGAGCAGATCGCCGAAGGAGGGATGGGCGTGGTGATGCGGGCGACCCACCTGGAGCTCGACGCGCCGGTCGCCATCAAGCTCATCCGCAGCGACCTGGCACACAAGGAGATCTTCGTCGAGCGCATGTTGGCCGAAGCGCGCGCGGTCGCGCGCCTCAAGAACGAGCACGTCGTCCGGGTGCTGGACGTGGCGCGGCTGCCGAGCGGCGTGCCCTACCTGGTGATGGAATATCTGGAGGGCGAAGACCTCTACGACGTGCTCCGCCAGCGCGGACGCCTGGATGCGGCCACCGCCATCGACTACGTCCTGCAGGCCTGCGAGGCGCTCGCGGAGGCTCACGCGGCCGGCATCGTGCACCGCGATCTGAAGCCCGAGAATCTCTATTTGACGGCGATGCCCGACGGCACGCAGATCATCAAAGTGCTCGATTTCGGGGTGTCGAAGCGGCTCGACGACGACGGGCGCGACAGCCACAGCACCAATCCGTCGACCGCGGTCGGTTCGCCCCATTACATGGCGCCCGAACAAATGCGAGCAGCGCCGGACGTCGACGAGCGCGCCGACATCTGGTCTCTTGGAGCGATCCTGTTCGAGCTGTTGACGGGGCATCCTCCGTTCGACGCAGAGACGATCTCCGGGATCTGCGTTCAGGTGCTCGAAGACGACCCGCCGAAGCTGCGGGATGTCTTGCCAGGGGCGTCCGGACACCTCGAAGCCGTCATCGACGTCTGCCTCGACAAGGATCCGGGTCGGCGCTTCGCCGACGTGGTCAGCTTGGCGAACGCGCTCGCCCTGGTGGGGGGCGCGCCCGAGGATCGCGCTGCTCGTGTCCGGCGCTGGGCAGCAGCCGGCGCGCGGCAGACGCCGGTGAGCGCCGTGCGCCGCATCGTCCGCCGGAGCAGCGGTCCTGGCCCCGCGCCGAGGGCGCGGGCGATCGGGCCAAGCGTCGCAGCGGAGCGGCGAGCATCGCGCCCGGATGCTCGCAGACGCTCGGGGCGCCGCCGATCGCTGGCCGTCGGTCTGGTCACGATCGGGCTGCTCGCCGCCGCCCCCCTGCTCGAGCCGTACTTGAGCGCGCCGGCGCTGCTCTGCACCCCTGCGCCCGAGCCGACGGCCCAGCGCCTCGATGGGCTCTGGATTGCGCGCTCGCAGGTTCGCCTGACGGACGTGGGGGTCGACGTCACACCGCCGGCGGGCGCCGGCGAGGCAAGCAACGTCCGGCTCATTCGATGATGAAGAGCGACACGCCCTTGTGCGGTCCCCACGGTCGCCGTTCGCCGCCCGGCGGGTGGTAGTGCTCCTCGATCCGGGCCAGGTAGCGGCGCCCGCCGAGCTCGAAGGGGATCTCGGTGCCGAGCTGGGCGTCGGGGTTCGCTTGCAGGATCTGCTCGGCCTTGTCGCCGAGGGCCGGGGTCAGCTCGTCGCTTGCCAGCCGGCGTGGTGTGGCGGGCGCCGATCGGACAGGCGGTACGAGGCTCGGCTTGGACGCCGATCGTCGCGAGGCGTCTTCCTGGCTGCAGCCGGTGAGCAATGGCAACAGTGAGGCGACGGACAAGGCGCACCAGCGGCGAGCGTTCATCAGGCGGTCTCCCAGAGCGACCAACGGTATAGGACGCGGCCTTGCAAGGACCGTACAAGGCGACGCCTACGCTTGGCTTTCTTCGATCCTGAGATCGGCGGCTCGGAGCACCCGGTAGGTGCTCCCTCGAGCCCCCGGCTCGGAGCTGTACAAGACGAGCCGTTCGAAGCCGATCGGCGGCAGGCCGGTCGCGCCAACATCGAACGCGGCGGTGAGATCGGTCGGGATCTTGACGCGCCCGAGCGTCACGTGCGGCCGGAAGGCGCGCGTTTCGGCGGTCACGCCCAGCGCTGCCGCAGCCTGGTCGAGCGAGCGGGCCAGGCGCTCGAGTCGTTGGTCGGCGTCGAGCAACCTGACGACGACCACCCGCGCGCGCCTGGGTCCAGGAAAGGCGGTGAGGGCCGTCACCGGGTAGCTCGTTCGGATGAGCTGCTGCGCCTGGCGCTCGGCGAGCTCGGCGAACGCGCCGAGGTCCGCTCGCCGCACTTGGCCGAGAAACTTCAGGGTGAGGTGTAGCTGCTCTTCGGCCGTCCACCGGACGGCCGCGCCGGGCAACCCGCGGCGCAGGCGGCGCTGCAGCTCGACCAGCGGTGACCGCGCGGCGATCGGTACCGGCAGGGCGAAGAAGGCGCGCAGGGAGTCCGACACGGCGGGTCAACATAGTGGCGGCGACGCCGGATTGCCTCAATCGGCGCCGGAAAGCACGTCGCGCACCAAGTCGAGCGCGCAGAACGCCGCGAACCGTTGCACCTGCGCGCGGCTCCCCGGGTAGACGAAGTGACGGGCCACGAGCTGGCTTCGCGTGGCCACCGCGTAGTGCACCAACCCGACCGGCTTTTCTGCCGTGCCGCCGGTGGGACCCGCGATGCCGGTGACGGCCACCGCAACGTCCACCTTCAGAGCTTCGAGCGCACCCCTGGCCATCTGCCGGGCGACCGTCTCGCTCACCGCCCCCTCCGCCTCCAGCGCTTCCGCGCTGACCCCGAGCAGGGCCTGTTTCACTGGGTTGGCGTAGGCGACGACGGCTCCGACGAACGTCTGGCTCGCGCCCGAGTGTTCGGTGAGCAAGTGCGCTAGGAGCCCGCCCGTACAAGATTCGGCCGCGCCGAGCGACAGGCCGCGAGCGAGCAGCAGGCGGTGGACGCTCTCGCCGAGCGTGGTGTCCCCTTCGCCGAACACGACTCGTCCGAGCCGCCCGCGGGCCGCTTCGGACGCGGCCGGTGCGCGGGCGAGCGCCACGGCCGCGTCGGCTGCCCGAGCGAGCACCTTCACCTCGATTTCGGGGAAGTGGGCGCGGTAGCCGAGCGTCACGTGCTCCGACTCGATGCCGGCGAGCGCGTCGTTGATCGCCGACTCCGTTCTACCGAAGCACCGGAGGCGCACCTGGTGCAGGTACCCTGAACGATGCTCGCCGACCGCCAGCACGACCGCTTCCTCGAACATCGGCTTCATCTCGCGCGGCACGCCCGGCAGAAAGAACGCCTTGGCGCGACCGATTTGCACCTGAAACCCTGGTGCGGTGCCCCGCGCGTTCGGCAGCACGCGAGCGCCCGCCGGGAAGTCGGCTTGCTTTTCGTTGGAAGGGGCCATCGGACGGCCGAAGCGCTGCATGCGCTCGCGGATGGCCGCGAGCGACGCCGCGTCCCGCTCGAGCGGCACCCCGAGCGCCTCGCTGACGGAGCGGTTGGTGAGATCGTCGGTGGTCGGTCCCAAGCCTCCGGTGCACACCAGCACCTCGGCGTCGCGGCCGAGCCGCAGCACGGTCTCCTTCAAGATCGAGACATCGTCGGGCACGACCGCGACCTCCCGCACGTCGAACCCAAGCTCGGTCAGCCGGGTGACGAGCCAGGTGGCGTTCGTGTTCTCGATCTCGCCGCGGGTGAGCTCGGTGCCGACGCAAAGGACGGAGGCGATCATGCCGGCATCCTGTCACATCGGCCTTGGGAAGAGGCGCTCGGGCGCGCCGTGGCGCCCGGCGCAACGAGCGCCGCCGCATCAGCGCGCGAGCGAGTAGGCGCAGCGGAAGCCCACCTCGGGCGACGCACCCGCGAACGGCTTGGCTGCCCAGCTCTTCAGGTCGGCGGCGAGCTGCGAGGCGTACGACCCGCCCCGAGCGACGAAGCCCCCTCCCGGCTCCGAGGTCCACTCGGCGACGTTGCCGGAGAGGTCATAGAGGCCCTCCGGGCTCCTTCCGCTGGGGCGCGCGGCGGTGATTTCGGGGCCGCCTCGGCCCTCTCCGCAGGGGCCAGCGACCAGGCCGAAGCTCGAACGCCGGCACACCAGGCCTGTCTGGCCCCATGGGAAGCGCCGCCCCGCGCTGCCGGCCGCAGCGAAGAGCCACTCGTCACTCGTCGGCAGGCGGCCGCCAACGAAGCGACAAAACGCGGCCGCCTGCTCGGGGTGAAGGCCGGTCACCGGGCGGCCTGGCTCGGAGGCTGCCAGCGCGGGGCACTTGCCGGCGGCCGAGCAGGCGCGGAAGCGGTGGTGCTCGACCTCGGTGACGTCGAGCTCGAAGGCCGGCACGGCGACATCGCGCGCTTCGACGCGGCCCTGCGCCTCCCAGTCGCTCGGCCCCACCCGCAAGCGGCCGGGCCCGAGCACCACACGCCCCGACGCCGCGACGCAGGAGCCGGCGACCAGGCTCATGTGCGACGGGCACTCGAGCGCCTTGCCCTCGCACCGGCCGTCGATCTCCGCTTGCCCGGGCGCACAGCAGCGCGTCGGGCCGGCTTGGAGGGGAGGCGGGCAGCGCGCCGGATCCTGGCGTTGATCCGACGCGATCACGATGACGCCCGCGACCGCGCTGGCCGCCAAAGCGAGGCCCAGCGCGGTCAGCAGAAGTCTCGGCACGGCAGACGCTCCCGGCGGCCTCGACGGGCCGCGGCGCCTGCTCATAGCGTCTTTCGACCCTCGGTAGAACCCGGGCCGTCGCTCAGCGCAGCCACACGCGCGTGTGCACCGTGACGAGCCCGCCGTCGAAGGCCGGCACCTGAGCGGTGCGCATCGCGCGGGCGATGCAGCTGCCGATCGTGGTGCCCTTGAGCGGCGTGTTGCCCTCGATCAACGCCGTGGTGGCGCGCCCCGAAGGAGCGAACGTCACGCCCACGCGCACCGTCTGCGCGTCCGGTGTGGAGCCGCAGGCTGCCGCCTGCACCGCTGCGACGTCGAGCGCGCTCTTGGCCGCGTCCCGATCGAACGCCGGCAGCGCGTCGGGGGCCTCCTCGGCTTCCGGCAGCGTCGCCTCCGCGGCCTCGGGTTCCGGGAGCTCGCTCGGAGCCGCGGCTTGGGGTGCCGCCGGGCGCACAGGCGCCGCCGGCGCCTCGGTCAACGTGGATGCCGGGAGCGAGGTCGGCGGCGCCTTTGGCTCCGCCTGCGGCTGCGGCTGGCTGTCGCGGGTTCGTAGCTCGGCGTCCACGTCCAGGAAGACGGCCGGCGGCGCGCTGGCGGCGGGCACCGAGAGACGCTGCGGCGTGGCCGCGACCTCCTCCGGAGCAGCGGGTGCAGGCGCGGGGGCGGGCGGCGCCACCACCCGCGCCGCTCTCGAGGCCGCGGGGGCACCGGGCTGCAGCCCGGTATCCAGCACGGCGACCGTCCCGCTCACCGCCAGCAGCAAGGCGGCGGCGGCGACCAGCCCGAGCCGCCGTCGCTTCGCCTCTTCCGCCCGAGCATCCACGGCGGTCGCTTTCAGGGTGGCTGGAGCGATGGAGCCGGCCACGGCCGAAACCGCCGAGGGCGGCGGGGGCGGCACCGATGCGGCGTGCACACCGGGGTCCTGCGGTGGCGGGCGGTCGGACACCGCGGCCTGCAAGCGCGCGGCTTGCCGGGCCAGATCGCTGCGCCGCCGCGCTCCGCTCTGCTCCAGCGACGCCCGGGCCTCCGCCGCGCCGGGGGGCGGTGGCGGACGCTCGTGAAAGCGCTTCTTCGGCACGGGGGGAGGGTTCTTGCGAGCTTCACTGGACGCCATCGGGGGACCTCGGAATGCTGAATCGCAGGCAAAGGTGGGTGAACTTCCCACTATAGGCCACCATAACTCAGACATGACTCCAATATCAAGTGGCTTTGCTGCCTTTTTCGAAGCTTGTCTTAACCCCTTTTTCAATCGGGCTTGAACGCGTGCCCGCGAAGCCCCGGGCGAGGGAACGCGCTTTGTCGGTTCGCCATTCCGACGTCAATGCAACGCGGGCTTCGGGCTTTGCCCGTTTTCATGCCCCGGCCTGTGACGGACCGCGCCGTTATCGAGGCCCGTCTTCGCGCACCACCCGAAAGCTGAGCTGCCCGACGCGATCGATATCGACGGTGACGTCGTCGCCGTCGGCGAGCGGCCCCACCCCTTCGGGCGTGCCGGTGCTGATCAGGTCGCCGGGTTCGAGCGTCATGGCGGCGCTGACGTGTGCGACGATCGTCGAAACGTCGAACAGCACGCTCCGGGTGTTGCCGCTCTGGCGCAGCTCGGCGCCGACGTGCAGGCGAACCCCGAGCGCGGCGGCGTCGATGTCGGTGACGATCCCAGGGCCCACCGGGCAGAAGGTGTCGAAGCTCTTGGCGCGGGTCCACTGGCCATCGCGTCGCTGCAGGTCGCGCGCGGTGACGTCGCAGACGATGGTGTAGCCGAAGACGTGTTCGAGCGCGCGCTCTTTGGGGACGCGCCGGCCGCGCCGTCCGATCACCACACCGAGCTCCGCTTCGTGATCGACCCGCTGGCTCTCGAACGGCAGCACGACCACGCCGCCCGGGTCGAGGAGGGAAGACGGGGCCTTCAAGAACCAAAGTGGCTCTTTCGGGATCTCCTGATCGAGCTCCCGAGCGTGCGCGGCGTAGTTGCGGCCGACCCCGATGATCTTCGAGGGGGCCACGGGCGCCAGCAGGCGCACCGACCGCACGTCCACCTCGCGGCCCGTGGGCTGCGCCCCGAGCCAGGGAGCGCGGTCGAGCAGCCGGCAGCGTTCGTTGTCGAGGATGGCGTACACGGCTTCCCCGTTGTGCTCGATGCGGACGTATTCCGTCATTGCGGTCGCTCCCTCCACGCACCGAGCCCGGCCGAAGCGGCAAAGACCCGAACGCTGGCGCCCCTCAATAGCACCGATCCCTCACGGCAGCAGCTTTGTTCGGCTCGCTCGCGTCGAGCGTGTCAAGCGGTCGCAGGCGTGGCGCCGCGGAGCAGCTCCGCGAGGGCCGCCTCGTCGATCACTTGTGCCCCGAACTTCTTCGCGGAGTCGAGCTTCGCCTTGCCCACCTTCTCTCCAGCGACGAGATACGTGGTGCCCTTCTTTACCTTGTCGTGCACCTCGCCGCCGGCCGCGCGGATGTCCGCGTGCACGTCGTCGCGCTTGCGCGACAGCACCCCGGTCACACAAAACGCCATCCCGCTGAGCGGGCCTTCGGCGGCGGATTTCGCGACCGTTTGCGGGCGCGAGACGTTGCGATCCCGGAGCTTGGTCAACAGCTCGCGCCGCACCGGGTCGAACAAAAAGGCCGTGACGCTCTCCACCATCTTGGGCCCGAAACCGGCGATCGACGCCACCTGCTCGCTTGCCTCCTCCGGGCTCCAGGCGAGCAGGTCGGCGAGCGAGATCGCGCGCTCGGCGAGCTGGCGGGCAGCGACCTGGCCGATGTGCTCGATCCCGAGCCCGGTCAACAGGCGATCGAGCTGCCGCTCCCGCGAGCGCTCGATCGACTCGAGCACGTTGCTGGCGCTCTTCTTCGCCATCCGGTCGAGCCCCACGATCTGATCGAGCGTGAGATCGTAGAGGTCGGCCACGTCCCGCACCAATCCCTTGTCGACGAGCTGTTCGATCAAGCTCTCGCCGATGCGGTCGACGTCCATCGCGTAGCGGCGGCAGTAGTGATAGATGGCGCCCTTGACGACGGCTGGACAGCGCGGGTTCGGGCAGCGGATCGCCACCTCCTGCTCGCGCCGCTCGACGGCGGTCTGGCACACGGGGCACTCGAGCGGCATCGCGAAGGGACGTTCGTCGCCGGTGCGCGCCGCGTGGTCCACACCGACGACCTGCGGGATGATCTCGCCGGCCTTCTCGATCTGGACGCGGTCGCCGATGCGAACGTCGAGCTGCTCGATGATCTGAGCGTTGTGCAGCGAGGCGCGTGAGACCGTGGTCCCCGCCAGCTGCACCGGCTCCAAGATCGCCACTGGCGTCAGTGTCCCGGTGCGCCCGACCTGTACGACGATGTCGAGCAGCCGGGTCGCTGCGCGCTCGGCGCTGAACTTGAAGGCGATGGCCCAGCGGGGAAACTTGGCGGTCGCGCCGAGGATCGCTTGCTGTTCGAAGGCGTCCACCTTGACGACCGCGCCGTCGATCTCGAAGGGGTAGTCGGCGCGTTCGGCCTCCAGCCGTGTGATCTCCGCCAGGATGGCGTCCAGATCGCGGCAGACCCGGTGCTTTCGGTGGGTCGGCAGCCCGAGCTCCGCCAGTCGATCCAGCGCCGCCGAGTGCGTGGGCGCCAGATCACTGCCTTCGACCACTTGCCAGACGAAACAGCGCAAGGGTCGCCTGGCGACCACACGCGGGTCGAGCATGCGCAGGCTGCCGGCCGCCGCGTTCCGAGGATTGGCGAACGGCGCCTCGCCGGTGGCCTCGCGCTCTCGATTGATGCGCTCGAGATCGCGCCGGAAGATCACGACCTCGCCGCGCAGGGTGAGCGGGCCCGCGTGAGGGATGCGGGCGGGCAACGAGCGGATGGTGCGCAGGTTCTGCAGGATGTCTTCACCCGTGACGCCGTCGCCGCGCGTCGAGCCCCCGACCAGCGCTCCGTCCCGATACAAAAGCTCCACGCTGGCGCCGTCGAGCTTGGGCTCCAGGCAAAACACCGGCTCGGCCCCGGTCGGTAAGCCCGCCCGCACCCGCCGCACGAACTCCCCGAGCTCCTCGGGTGAGTAGGTGTTGTCGAGCGACATCATCGGGATGACGTGCTCGACCATACGCAAGGCCGAGCGCGGGGTGCTTCCCACCCGCTGGCTCGGGGAATCCGGGGTGATGAGCTCCGGGTGCGCCGCCTCGATCTCCAGGAGCTCTCGGTAGAGCGCGTCGTACTCTCGGTCGCTCAGCTCGGGATCGTCGAGCACGTAGTAGCGATAATCGTGCGCGCGGATCTCGCGCAGCAGCTCGGCGTGGCGGCGTTCTGCTCGGGATGGACTCAAGCGCTGAGCTCCTCGGGGGATGGCCTTCGGCGCGGGCCGGCGGCAGGCGTGTCGATGCCCCGCCTGCCGGAGCCCGTCAAGGGCCGAGGTCGCCGAATCGTTCGTGGCCGGAGCGTGTGTAATCGGCCCAAAGTTGCGCTAGGTTGCCGCTTCGACCCATGGCGACCCTCGACAACCGCGAAGACGTGATGCGGACGGCCGGCGACGCGTCCGGCGATGGGCCGCCGTCGTCGCTGCCGCGTGTCGTGGAGGCGCCGCCTCCGGCGGCGCTGGGCGGCACCCTCTGGCGACTGTCGGGGGTGGTGCGGACGCTGCGGCCCCATCAGTGGGTGAAGAACGTCTTCGTGCTCGCTCCGGTGGTGTTCGCGAAGGAGATCTTCGACCCGTTGTTGCTGCTCCGCGCGACGTCCGCCTTCGTGGTGTTCTGTCTGCTCGCGGGCGCGGTCTACACGATGAACGACATCGTGGACATCGAGCAGGACCGGCTGCACCCGGCCAAGCGCCTGCGCCCCATCGCGTCCGGACGCGTCCCGGTCGCTTGGGCCCGTGGGGTGTCGATCGGGCTGGTGGTGTTGGCGCTCGGGGGCGCGCTGCCGCTCGGGCTCGCCTTCTTCGCGACGGCGCTCTGCTATTTCGTGCTCAACCTGGGCTACTCGCTCCGGCTCAAGCATTTGGCGTACGTCGACGTCAGCTGCATCGCTGCCGGCTTCGTGCTCCGCGTGACGGCGGGCGGCTTCGCGACCCAGATCACCGTCTCGAAGTACCTGCTGGCTTGTACGGCGCTCTTGGCCTTGTTTCTCGGCCTGGGCAAGCGCCGCCACGAGCTCGGCGCGGCGGCCGCCGGGCGCGCTGGCAAGCAGCGCGCGGCGCTCGAGTCCTACACGCGCCGCGGGCTCGACCTGGCGCTCGGCGTCACGGCCGTCGCGACCACCGCCGTCTACGTGGCCTACACGCTCGACCCGAGCACCCGCGCCTTCTTCAAGACCGACTGGCTGTGGCCGAGCACGTTGTTCGTGGTGCTCGGGGTGTGGCGCTTCTTGCACCTCGTCCGCAACCGGCCCCGCGCCGAGAGCCCGACGCAGGAAATGCTCACCGACGGCCCCTTCGTCGCCATCGTCTTTCTATGGATCATGCTCGTGATGTGGGTCGTCTATCATTTGCGGCCGGGGGCCTGAGATCCAGGTCGGAAATTACGCCCGCGGGCAAAAGCGCGCTATGGGTTCGATGGTGAGCTCGGCAACGGTTCCGATCGGGACCACCCTCCCGACTCCGAAGAGCGCCAGCGGTCCCTGGACGGATCTCGGTCTGACGCTGCCCATCTTCGTTCTTTATCACCTGGGCGTCGTCTTCCTGCCGGTCCGCAACGCCGCCGATCTGGTCACCCGCGAGCTCGTCGCCCTCGCCAACCAGGATCTATTGGCGTACAGCGGGCTGACGCTCGGCGTCGGCGCGGCGTTCGTGGGGGTCTTGGTGGTGCTCGGCCGGGGTCATGCCTTGCGCTCGAGCCGCTTCGTCATGATCGCGCTCGAGGGCATCGCGTACGCCCTGGCGATGCGGCTGATCGCGGTCTGGGCGGTGGGGCACGTGACGCTGACCCCGGGGGAGGTCGACTCGCGCTTCGCCGGCCTGGTCATGTCGTTCGGAGCCGGCTTCTATGAAGAGATCGCGTTCCGAGTGCTGCTGTTCGGGATGGGCGGGCGGCTCTTGATCTTCCTGTTTCCGTTGGCGCTGCCGGGCAGCCGCACCCTCTTGTGGCTGGCTTGGGCGATCGTCTCGGCCGCGGTGTTCAGCGGTTGGCACTATATCGGGGCGCTCGGCGACGAATTCGAGCTGGCGTCGTTCGTGTTCCGGTTCGCGTGCGGCTTCGTCCTCACGGTCATCTACGTGCTGCGCGGCTTCGCTCCGGCCGTGTGGACCCACGCGCTCTACGACGTGTGGGTTCTGGTCTTGTGACATGAAGACGCGGGCCGACCTGCTATTGGTCGAGCGGGGCCTGGCCTCCAGCCGCGCCCAGGCCCAGGCCCTGATCCTGGCGGGGAAGGTGTATTCCCACGAACGGCGCATCGACAAGCCGGGCAGCTTGCTCGCCAGCGACCTGCCGCTCTGCGTGAGGCAGGGGCCTCGCTACGTCTCCCGCGGGGGCAACAAGCTCGAGGGTGCGCTCGACGACTTGAAGCTCGAGGTGACGGGCGCCGTGGCCGCAGACATCGGGGCTTCGACCGGCGGCTTCACCGATTGCCTATTGCAGCGGGGCGCGGCGCGCGTCTACGCGATCGATGTCGGGCACGGCCAGCTCGCCGCCCGCTTGCGCGACGACCCCCGCGTGGTGGTGATGGAACGGACCAACGCCCGCTACCTCGAGGCCGACGCCATCCCGGAGCGCCTGGATTGGGTGGTGGTCGACGCCTCGTTCATCGGCATCGGAAAGCTCGTCGGCGCGATCGCGGCCCTGCTGCCGGATGGCGGCCAGCTGCTGGCGCTCGTGAAGCCGCAGTTCGAAGTGGGCAAGGAGCAGGCGCGCCGTGAACGCGGCGTCATCAAGGACCCTGCGGTTCGCGCTGCCGGCATCGCCGGAGCTCGCGCGGCGGTGATCGAGGCCGGGTTCGAGGTGCTCGGCGAGAGCCCGTCGCGGCTGCCTGGGCCGAAGGGCAACGTCGAGCACTTCCTCTGGGCCCGGAAGCACGCGAGCTGATGCGACCCGCGGAGGCCGCCGCTACGCCGCACCCTCCCGCAGCTCGATCACGTTGCGATCGGGGTCGCGGACGAACAGCGAGCGCGCCTCACCGAGCTGCACCGGGCCGTCGGAGATTGGGATGGCGAGCTCGGCGAGCCGTTGCACGGCGGCGTCGATCGACGCGACGCGCAGCGCCACGTGCGTGAACCCCGGGTGCTTCTGCTCGGTGTCCATCAGGACGTTGCCCGTCGATCGCGGCTCGGCGTTGACGATCAGGTTGATCTCGACGCCCGCTGGGTTGCGGAGGATGACGACGCGGTGGGGCTCGAACCGCTGCACGACGGTGAACCCGAGCCTCCCGTAGAAGGCTTCCGCGCGGGGGCCGTCCGCGACCCGGATGCCGATGTGGTCCAGCTTCTGAATCTCGAGCGCTTCGACCATGGTGTGCTCTGAGCCAAGGTGTGGAGCACACCGGCCGCGGTGGCAAGCGGCCCCGTCCCCTTCACCCGAGCGATCGCGCGATCTGGATGAGCTCGTGCGGTATCAAGCGGCGGGCACGGGCCTGGAGCGACAAACGGTTTGCAGCGCAGGCCGTTGGTCGCGAAAATGAGCCGATCTAGAGCCCCGATCCGCGAGCAAAACGGATCGGTGCTCTAGAACGCGGCCAGCGGCGCCCTGCCGGGGTGAGGGTAGGAGATGGCGCCGAGCGTCTGGGCGACCTGGGTGGTGGACAGCTCTTGATCGCCCGGCGCGTCCGTGCGCAGGCGGCGCGCGAGGTCCCCGAGCGATACGATCCCGACCAGGCGTCCGTCGCTGACCACGGGGACACGGCGGATCTGCCGCTCTTGCATCATGCGCTCGACCGCGATCACCGAATCCCGGGGTGAGCAGCAGAACGGAGGTTGGCTCATCACGTCGGCCACGCGGATGTCCTGTGGGGGCTGCCCGCGTGTGTAGGTGGCCATGCAGATGTCTCGATCGGTGATGATGCCGACGACCTTCAGGTCCGAGTCGACGACGGGCACCGTGCCGCAGTCGCGGTTCCACATGATGCTGGCGGCGGTGCTGGCCATGTCATCGGGAGAACAGGCGTGGACGGCGGTCGTCATGATGGCGGAGATGTCCATGGTCCCTGCAGCGTCGTCACGGTCCAGCCGGCGTCAACCGGGGCGCGGACCGCGGGCGTCATCCGGCGGGCCGGAAGCGAGCGCCGCCCGGCGAGGCTGACGGCGCTTTCAGCGCTCCGCGGCGAAATGGGTCCGTGCGACGTCCAGCTTGGGGTGCGCTGGGAAGCGCAAGGTCGAGACCGCCCCGGCGATGCAGCGCTGCAGCGCCGCGTCGCGCGGGCGGGTGGTGACGGTGACGCCCACGGCCTTGCCGTGCTGGACGGCAGCGCAGATCTCGATCGCGGTGCTCGGCGGCGGCTGGCAGTGCGCGAAGTAGCTGCCCCGGTCGAGGACGGCGGCGTACGCGCTGGCGGTGAGATCGGCGGGACCGCGAGCGCCCGGCAGATCCATCCGCTCGTTGTTCGCCGCCACGGCGGCCTCGCAGCTGCCGAGGCTAGGTGGCGCTGCCCCGGCCCCACTCACTGGCTTCGGAGCGGCGATCGGCGGCGGCTCGACCTGCGCTCGGGTGGGCGTCGACGGGACGGGCGCCGCGAGCCGCGCCACCGTTTCCGTTCGGCGCGCTGGGTGGGCGCGCTCCACGGTCGCGGGAGCCGCCAGGGCCGAGGTGACGGGCTCGGGCGCCGCGGGCGCCGGGGCGGGTGACCATG